>CAUVID010000063.1:0-5732 GCA_963551855.1 Lancefieldella parvula
TCAAAAATGAGTGTAAAGTAGACGGGCTGCTCAAACAGGACAATTATGTCTAAAGGCAGTATGTACAGGACGTGGTCCGCTGGGGAAGAGTACCCGATGTGCTCTCAAGGTCCCATGACCACCGAAGGTTAGGAAAGAGCATGGTTAATACCATCCTCGGCCGCAAGCTGGGCATGACCCAGGTATGGGACGAGAACGACAACGTCGTTCCTGTTACCGTCGTTCTTGCTGGCCCCTGCACCGTTTCACAGGTAAAGACTGTTGAGACGGACGGCTACAATGCCGTACAGATTGGCTTCGGCGACATCTCTGAGAAGCATGTCAACAAGCCAATGGCTGGTCACTTCAAGGCACAGGGCGTCGAGCCAATGCGTTACCTCCGCGAGGTCCGCGTTGAGGATGCTTCTGAGCACAAGACCGGCGATGTTGTCACAGTTGCTGACTTCTCTGAGGTCACCGCTGTTGACGTAACAGGCACTTCTAAGGGTAAGGGTTTCCAGGGTACCGTTAAGCGCTGGAACTTCTCTCGCGGTCCAATGACTCACGGTTCTCGTAACCAGCGTCGTCCAGGTTCCATTGGTCAGTGCGCATACCCTGCACGCGTTCGTAAGGGCCTTCACATGTATGGTCACATGGGCGCAGAGCGCGTTACGGTCAAGAACCTTAAGCTTGTCCGCGTTGATGCTGAGCAGAACCTCATGCTTATCAAGGGTGCTGTTCCTGGCGGCAAGAATGCCCTCGTCCAGGTCCGCATGGCCTAAGGGCCTTTAGGCAAACACTTAGGCTAACAAGGAGACAACATGTCCAAGTATGAGATTAAGAACGTAGAGGGAAAGAAGGTCGGCGACGCCGAGCTCTCCTCTGACGTCTATGGCATTGAGCCAAACATCCCTGTTGTGCACCAGGTTGTAGTCTGCCAGGACGCATCCGCACGTCAGGGTACCCACTCTACAAAGAACCGTCACGAGGTATCCGGCGGTGGCGTTAAGCCTTACCGTCAGAAGGGTACTGGTCGTGCTCGCCAGGGTTCTATTCGTGCTGGTCAGTGGACTGGTGGTGGCGTCATCTTTGGACCTACCCCTCGTTCACACGCACGTCGTATTAACAACAAGATGGTCAAGCTTGCTATGAGGTCCGTCCTCTCCGGCAAGGTTGCAGACTCCGAGCTTGTCCTCGTTGACTCTCTTGAGTTTGCTCAGCCTTCCACCAAGCAGGCAAAGGCTGCACTTCAGAACCTCGGTATTGAGGGTAAGCGCGTTACCGTCATTGTCCCAGACGACGACGTCAACACCTACCTCTCTTTCCGTAACCTTCCTAAGGTTTCGGTCTTCGGCGTTTCTGAGGTTACTACTCGTTTCCTGATCGACAACGGCGCACTTGTTATGTCCGCTGATGTTGCTAAGCAGCTTGGGGAGGTGCTCGCATAATGAACTCTCCTTATGAGGTCATCATTCGTCCTATCGTTTCAGAGCGTGCTTTCGATCTGATGGAGCAGGGCAAGTACACTTTTGAGGTTGCTCGTAACGCAGGTAAAGAAGAGATTGCTGCAGCTGTAGAGAAGCTCTTCTCTGTACACGTCACCAAGGTAAACACACTTTCTGTTAAGCCAAAGAACAAGCGTGTACGTTATCAGCAGGCAGGCAAGACCCGCCAGTGGAAGAAGGCTATTGTTACCCTCGCTGCTGGTGAGACTATCGAGATTTTCGGTAATAACTCTGCTGAGTAAGGTTTTTCTCCCGTGCCTCTTTTGAGGTACGGGTTTGTATGCCGCGCATAGTAGATACGCGCGGTACCGTGGTAATCCGGTGTTAGCTCGACTTTCCCTTAAGCGGGCTAGCCAACGGAGAAGAAAGGGATACTGTTTATGGCAGTTAGGCATCTAAAGCCAACAAGCGCAGGCAGGCGCTTCCAGACAATCTCAGACTTTGCTGAGATTACAACTGATAAGCCCGAGAAGTCCCTTCTCGAGCCTCTGCCAAAGAAGGCTGGCCGCAACAACAATGGCCGCATCACTACCCGTCACCAGGGTGGTGGCCACAAGCGCCAGTACCGTCGTATCGACTTCAAGCGTCGCAAGGATGATATCCCAGCTAAGGTCGCTACCGTTGAGTACGATCCTAACCGTTCCGCTCGTATTGCTCTTCTGCACTATGCAGACGGCGCAAAGGCATACATCCTTTGCCCAGAGGGCCTGAGCGTCGGTGACACTGTTCTTTCTGGTACCAAGGACGTCGACATCAAGCCTGGTAACTGCACCACTCTTGAGCAGATTCCAGTAGGTACTCTTGTTCACGCAGTTGAGTTCCAGCCTGGCAAGGGTGCTGCAATGGCACGTGCTGCTGGTACTTCCGTCCAGCTCATGGGTAAGGACAACGGCTATGCAGTTCTGCGTATGCCTTCCTCCGAGCTCCGTCGTGTTCTTCTGACCTGCCGTGCAACCATCGGTGAGGTTGGCAACGCTGAGCACTCCAACATTGTTGTTGGTAAGGCTGGTCGTTCCCGCTGGGCAGGCGTCCGTCCTACCGTCCGTGGTACTGTCATGAACCCTGTTGACCACCCACACGGCGGTGGTGAAGGTAAGAACCACACTTCTGGTCGTCCTTCCGTCACCCCATGGGGTAAGCCAACCAAGGGTTATAAGACCCGCGACCCGAAGAAGGCTTCTAACCGCCTGATCATTCGCCGTCGTAAGTCCAAGTAAGACACGAGTAGGAGTAGATAAATGAGCAGAAGTCTCAAAAAAGGCCCCTTTGTGGAGACTCGCCTCCTTGCGCGTGTCGCTGCAATGAACGAGGCTGGCAAGAAGGACGTTATCAAGACTTGGTCACGTTCCTCAACCATCTTCCCTGAGATGGTCGGTCACACCATCGCTGTTCACGATGGTCGTAAGCATGTACCTGTGTACGTCACTGAGTCCATGGTTGGTCACAAGTTGGGCGAGTTCTCCCCATCCCGTACCTTCCGCGGTCACAAGGCCAAATAGGGGGAGTGTAGTAAATGGCTAAGAACACCGATTCTATTGAGGTTCGCGCAACAGCTAAGTATGTTCGCGTTGCTCCTCGTAAGGCTCGCGCAGTTGTCGCGCTTGTCCGCGGTAAGTCTGTCGAGAAGGCCCTTGAGGTTCTTCAGTTCTCGACTCGCGCTGCCGCAACTGATATTGCTAAGGTTCTGCGCTCCGCAGTTGCTAACGCCGAGAACAACAATGGTCTCCGTGCTAACAACCTGGTAGTCAAGACCGCTTTTGTTGACGAAGGCCCAACGCTTAAGCGTATTCGCCCTCGTGCAAAGGGTTCGGCTTCCCGCATTAACAAGCGCATGAGCCACATTACCGTTGTCGTTGCACCTCGAAAGGAGGCGTAGGAATGGGTCAGAAAGTACAGCCTACAGGCTTCCGTCTTGGTGTAACCGAGAGCTGGCGTTCTCGTTGGTACGCCGATAAGGACTACGCCGAGCAGCTCGGCAACGATCTTGCTATCCGCAAGTATCTCGAGAAGCGCCTTGAGAAGGCAGCTGTTGCTCGTATTGATATCGAGCGCGCTGGCGATAAGGTCAAGGTAACTATTTTCTCCGCACGTCCTGGTATTGTCATTGGCAAGAAGGGCGCAGAGATTGACGGCCTCCGTGCAGATCTTGAGCGTGTTGCTAAGGTCGGCAAGGGTCAGGTCAACGTTGATGTTGTCGAGGTTAAGCGTCCTGAGCTTGACGCAAACCTTGTTGCTCAGTCCATCGCAGAGCAGCTTGAGCAGCGTGTCGCTTTCCGTCGCGCTATGCGTAAGGCTGTTCAGTCCGCTCGTAAGGCTGGCGCTAAGGGTATTCGTATCCAGTGCTCCGGTCGTCTGAACGGTGCTGAGATGGGCCGCCGTGAGTGGTACCGTGAGGGTCGCGTGCCTCTGCACACCCTTCGTGCTGCAATCGGCTATGGTACCGCTACAGGTCGCACCACCATGGGCGCTGTTGGTATCAAGGTTTGGATTTATTACGGCGAGAAGATGCCTGGACAGCCAACACCTAACCCAGCTCTTGAGGGCTCCGCTCGTCCTCGTCGTGCTCGCAATGAGAGGAGGGGCCGTTAATGCTTGCTCCAAAGCGTGTATTGCACCGTAAGGTACAGCGCGGTTCCATGAAGGGCCAGGCAAAGGGTAATACCCAGCTGCATTTTGGTTCCTGGGGCATCCGTGCAGAGGAGGCTCACTGGATTACTAACCGCCAGATTGAGGCTGCTCGTATTGCTCTCACCCGTGAGATGAAGCGTGGCGGTAAGGTTTGGATTACTATCTTCCCAGATAAGCCAATCACCAAGAAGCCTGCAGAGACTCGCATGGGTTCCGGTAAGGGTAACCCAGAAGAGTGGGTAGCAGTTGTTAAGCCTGGTCGTATCATGTTTGAGATTGATGGCGTACCAGAGGAAGTTGCTCGTGAGGCTCTCCGTCTTGCTCAGCACAAGCTTCCAATTAAGACCAAGATTGTCTCCAAGGCCGATCAGGACGGTGAGAACTAATGAAGTACACCGAAATCAAGGCTATGAGCGATGCAGACCTCGCTAAGAAACTCGAGGAAGGCCGCGCAGAGCTCTTTAATCTTCGTTTCCAGATGGCAACCAGCCAGCTGGACAACACCGCTCGCGTCAAGGCCGTTAAGCGTGACATTGCTCGCGTTCAGACCGAGATGCGCACCCGTCAAATTGCTGCGGAAGCATCCGCAGAGCAGAACTAGATCGCAGGAGATAAGTTATGGCAGAGACCGAAAGCAGAAATGCGCGTAAGGTTCGTACCGGACTCGTCGTCTCCATCTCTGGCGAGAAGACGATTACGGTAGAGATTACTTACCGTAAGCACCACCCTAAGTATGGCAAGATGATGACCATCGGCAAGAAGCTTCACGTTCACGATGAGAACAACGAGGCTGGTCTGGGCGATACCGTCCGCGTCATGGAGACTCGTCCTCTTTCCAAGACCAAGCGTTGGCGTCTCGCAGAGATCGTTGAGCGCGCTAAGTAATTAGCACCTAGGAAACAGCTTTTAGCTCAACCTAGTTTTGTATCTATCATTATTTCTCATGTGCGCAAATACGCGCACCTCTGAGAAATTAGGTTCCGGAGGAACGTCACATGATTCAGATGGAGACCATTCTCAACGTCGCTGACAACAGCGGCGCAAGGCGCGTAAAGTGCGTCAAGGTCCTTGGTGGCTCCAAGCGTCGTTACGCCGGCCTTGCCGACGTCATCATTGGCGCTGTCCAGGAGGCTACTCCAGGTGGTTCGGTGAAGAAGGGCGACATTGTTCGCTGCGTCATCGTTCGTACCGCTAAGGACACCCGTCGCAAGGACGGTAGCTACATCCGCTTTGACCAGAACGCATGCGTTCTTGTTAACAAAGAGGGTGAGCCCAAGGGTACTCGTATCTTTGGACCAGTCGCTCGCGAGCTGCGCGACCACAAGTACATGAAGATTGTCTCACTTGCACCTGAGACCCTTTAAGGAGGAACGACATGCCTAAGATGAAGATCAAGAAGGGCGACAAGGTCGAGGTCCTCACTGGTAAGGACAAGGGTAAGCGCGGCGAGGTACTTCGCGTATATCCAGAGAAGAACAAGGTTGTCGTTGAGGGCGTTGCAATTGCAAAGCGCCATGTCAAGCCAAACGCAGCTAACCAGCAGGGTGGCATCGTTGAGGCAGAGGCAGCAATCGACGCTTCCAATGTTGCTCTTATCGACCCTAAGACCGACAAGCCAAC
>CAUVID010000064.1:0-5721 GCA_963551855.1 Lancefieldella parvula
AGCGAACCATGCCACTCAAGGTGGTCAGGCGTAATGTTTAAAAGCATGGCAACATGAGGGTGCAATTTTTGAGTGGTTGCAAGCTGGAAGCTTGAAAGCTCTGCTACAAACCAGCTCTCAGGCTTTCTCTCTGCAAGTTGGTCAGTAATAGTAAATCCAATATTGCCAACAGCACTTGCATCAAGACCTGCGTATTGCAGGATTGAGGTAGTCAAGCTTGTGGTGGTAGTTTTACCGTTTGTGCCGGTAATGCCAATCCACTGTGAAGGACTCTCTTGATAGGCAAACTCTGGCTCGCCCATAATCTGCTTAGAAGCTGCCTTAGCACTTAAGAACAGCTCAGAGGTATCTGGAATACCAGGAGAGGCAATGGTGAGGTCAAAGGTACCCTCAACCTGATCGGAGCCGCACTGTACCTGTACGCCTAAGTCTGCAAGCTCTTGGACCTTCTCGCCAACTGTAGCATCTGCGCCGCCCACAAGAGTTATGGAAGACACACGACCCTCTGGCTGCTGCAATAAATACGTGCAGACAGAGACTCCGGTCTTACCAAAACCAAGAACGCAAACATTTCCGAGTGTTTCTAGAAGCGACACGCAAGCGATCCTTTCCTAGAGCAATATCTTTAATGAAGCTGGAAGTACAGGGCAAATCCCAGAGCAGCAAAGGCGCCTGAGATAATCCAGAACCTAAAGACAACTTTTGTCTCGTTCCAGCCAAGTTTCTCAAAGTGATGATGCAGTGGAGCCATCAAGAATACGCGCTTTTTAGTTGCCTTGTAGCTGACAACCTGAATGATAACGGACAGTGCCTCGATGATAAAAAGACCGCCCATGACCAGGGAAACTACCTCCGTCTTGGTAAGAACAGCCAGAGCCGCAAAAGCAGCACCCCAGGCAAGAGAGCCGGTGTCGCCCATAAAAATGCTTGCAGGATAGCTGTTAAACCACAAAAAACCAATACAAGCACCGGCGATAGATGCGGCAAAAACAGCAAGGCTACTCTCGCCATAGCGGAAAGCTACCGCCGCCATAAAAATCATGACAACCATAACGCAGCCACCGGCCAGGCCATCAAGGCCGTCAGTCAAATTGACAGCGTTGGAGAGGCCTGCCATGAGCAAAAAGACAAAGAACAGGTACAGCCAAGGGATAGAAATTACATTTCCACCTAAATTGACGGTAGTAGTGAGGATGCCCAGGTTGATTTCAAGGCCACCGGGGAACGCAATAATGGGCGTAATGCCCCAAATATTGACTGCCGCCAGGCAAAATGCCACTGAGATCGTAATGAGTCCCGCCATCTTCTGAGATGCGGTGAGGCCAAGGCTTCTACCGTGGGCAACGGACTCAATATCGTCCAGAAGACCCAGCGAGCCTGTAAGCAGCATCGCTGCCATGGCAAGAATGAGATCGGTGTTCCACTGGGCAAGCGCAATACAAGTCAGCACAATGCTAACCAGCATAACAACACCACCCATAGTAGGAGTGCCCTGCTTAACCAGGTGCTGCTGAGGGCCGTCAGCGCGAACCTGCTGACCTACTCCCTCTTTCTTCATCAGTTTGATAAAGAGTGGCATTAAGATCAACGTGATGATGCAGGAGACACCAAGCGCCTCAAACACCTGGTATGTTGGGTAAATAGTCTGGAAAAACATTACTCAGTAACTCCTTTTACAAAAATATCAAGCTGGGCAGACCTCGATGCCTTGGCGAGAAGAACGTCTCCTTGCGCAAGTACTGGTCCGAGCACGGTAAGTGCTTCGTTGACATCACTGAACTGTTCAATTTTATCTTCCGAGAAACCCATGACGCGCGCAGCTTCAACCATTTCACGTGCGGCTCCCGTGCCTACAAAGGCAACAAGGTCTGGGTTCTTAGCAGCAATATAGGCGCCCACATAACCGTGGAGGCGCTTCTCCTCTGGTCCAAGCTCGCCAATCTCTCCGATAAGAGCAATGCGGCGACCCTCTGCAGGCATCTGCATCAAAACGTCAAGCGCTGCAGCTGTTGAGTTAGGACTTGCATTATATGAATCGTCAATAATCTTGGCACCGCAGGTTGCGTCAAGTACCGAAAGACGCATACGAGTGGCAGGCATCTGCTCAATAGCCTCTGCAGCTGCGTCAAGGTCAAGACCAAGCGTCTCTATGGCTTCAAGCGCCAAAAGAAGGTCGTCTACCACGACACGGCCAGGTACCTCAAGGGTTACCGTGCGTGACCAGCCGGATGCAGCAACAATAGTGGCAGTTGGAAGGCCCTCCTCGTCAAGAGTGACCTGCTGAGCGCTCATGACGTCAGCCTCAGTTGCGCCCACTGTCTTACAAACAACGTGAGCAGGGCGAGCAAACTCATCTGCAATGAACTTGGTGTAGTCCCCCGCCGAAGCCTGAATAAGCGTAGGCTCAATTGAGCCAAATGCGCGCATGCCCGAGACAATCTCTGCTTTGGCGCGCGCAATGTTTTCTCTGCTGCCGAGAAGACCAATGTGGCTGGTACCAACGTTGGTAATGACGGCTACCGTTGGACGAGCAACCGAGGTGAGCCTGGTAATCTCGCCGGCATGATTCATGCCCAACTCAAGCACAAGTACCTCGGTATCCTCTGGAGTGGAAAGTACTGTGAGAGGCAGGCCAATAAGGTTGTTGTGGTTGCCGGCGGTAGCATGCACACGGCGGGTAGCGCCGATGCCACGACGAAGCATTTCTTTAGTGGTGGTCTTACCGACCGATCCGGTTACGCCCACAACCAGCCAGTTTGGATGGGCTTCTCGCCAAGCAGCGGCAAGAGCTAGCAGAAACGCCTCACAGTCATCGTCAGCGGCTTCAAGAACGCTGACTCCTGTGGCGGCCAGGTTGTCGAGCAGATTGTCTGCTACAGGCTCAGATGCCACTACAACAGCAGCGCCAGCCTGGGCAGCAGATAAGAGATAGGAGTTTCCATTGACCTTCTCGCCAGCGAAGGCCACGAAGAGCGAGCCTTCCTGGACCTCGCGAGAGTCGATGACGGCCGCGCCCGCAACCTCGCGGGTTCCGCGGTGGAGCAGTCGTGCATTTGTAGCTGCGACTATCTGTTCAACCGAAAGCTTAACCATGAGCTCTCCTAGTTATTGATTGGTTGAATATTAAGGCGTGTAGCTGCGTCTTTTGCAAATTGCGAGAAGACCACAGCGGCAGATTGCGATGCAAGTTGGTGGGTATCGTTAAGTCCAACGTAAACCATCAGATCAGATTCTGAAGGGTTCACGATACCGCAGAAGGAATCAACAAAACCGGAATTCTCGCCGTACGAGCCGGTTTCTTCCACAACCTGCTGGCCGGTACCTGTTTTACCAGCAACAGTGTAGCCATAGATACCTGCGCGAACACCGGTGCCTTCTTTGACAACAGTAGTCATCATGTCAAGCTCGGCTGAAGCTGTGGAAGCAGAAATAACGTCTTTAGTAGGCCAGGTAACCTCTTGGCCGCCCTTTGAAACCATAAAGTGCGGAGTCACCATAGTTCCCTTATTGGCAACAGCGGTGTACGCTCGAATAACCTGGATAAATGGAATTGCAAGGCCCTGACCAAACGCCATGTTTCCGCCAGTTGGACCCTCGTATTCGTCCAGAGAGCGAACAATTCCTGTAGCCTCACCTGGGAAGTCAATGCCTGTGGCGTGTCCAATGCCGAACTTGTCAATTCCTGCCGCAAAGCGTTCATCACCTATGAGCTGCGTCTCAAGGAAGGCCATACCAACGTTAGAGGAACGCCTGAGCATCTCTCTTACGCTCATGTCCATGGCGCTGGTACGCCAATCGTCGTCGGTAACCTTGTTATCGCCAACTTTGAGCTCGGTTGGGATATTGAAGGTTGAATTTGGACCAAAGAGGTTGTCATCTATACCAATTGAGGTAGTAATTACCTTAAATACGGAGCCTGGCTCATAGATACTTGAGACAAGCTTGAGGTTGAGAGATTCGTAGTCAACGCCGTTATCGCTCTTAAAATCTGGCAGAGGGTATGAAGCTGCGGCATAAATCTCTCCGGTACGAGGATTCATAGCCATGATTGAGCCACCCTGCTGGGCCTCAATGTCTTTTACTGCAGCAGTCAGCTGCTCTTCTGCCTTCTTCTGCAGCTCAATATCAATGGAAAGAACAATATCCTGGCCGTTTTGTGCCTCAGTGATGTTTGAAGTACCGCCCGCAATTGGCGTACCACCAGCACCGGTCTCAACAATCATGTGGCCGTTAGTGCCCGCAAGGATATCGTTGTAGTAATACTCCAGGCCAGAAGCGCCCTCATTATCAGCGTTTACAAAGCCTAGAATCTGAACGCCAACGTTGCCGTATGGATAAACACGCTTGGTGTTATTAACAAAATAGACGCCTTTGAGGTTTTTCTCGTCAAGTGCTTTTTCAATCTTGGATGCGGTATCCGTGTCAACGCGACGACGAACATAGACAAAGGTAGTGTCTTGCTGCAGGTCCCCAAGATAGTCTGAAGGGCTTCCTCCTAAGAAAGAGGCAATGATCTGAGCTACAGTGCTGGCGTCTTTGATTTCTGAGGGATTGGCGTAGATGTCTTTACAGTCAACGCTCATGGCTAAGACATTGCCGTTGCGGTCGTAAATGGTGCCACGGCGAGCGTGCAAGACAATGTCGTTGGTGCGGTTATTCTCGGCGCCCTTTGCAAGATCTGCTGCCGTAAAGATTTGCAGCCAAGCAAGCCTAAGAACAACAATTGCCACCATAATTGCCATAGCAGCTGCTACGCGACGGAGTCTACCTTCAGGGCCAACACCATCCGAGCCACCGCTGCTACCACGATGACCACGAAAATGCACACGAGAGGCCTCGTCGTACGAGGCCTCAGGAGTTTTTCTGCGCGATGCGCGAGTATGTCGATTCTGCGTACTCACAACGTATATTTTACGCCTAAGCGTTGTTGCTTACGTCTACAACAGGACGATTTGTCTCAAGAGTCATACCATAATTCTGAGTAGCAATGCGCTCAATGCGTGTTGTGCTTGCAAGCAGGGAGCGAGAAACGCGCAGGGAATCGTTAGTTGCGGTTGTTGCGCGCATTTCATTTCTGATGACGTTATTAGCCTGAAGAGTTGAAACCGTAGCGGTAGAGATGCCAATACGGACAACACCAAGTGTCAGGAAGAGTGCTGCAGCAACAGCAATAAGCTTGACGCGCTGGATGAACTGGCTGCTTACGCCACGGCGAGCATCAGCATCAAGGCCGCCACCAGGGACAACCTCAAAAGATGTGCGAGTGCTCTGTTCAGGAGCGTACTCATGCTCAAACTGAGTTGTGCGTGCTACAGCTTCTGATCCGTAACGTGCCATTAAACTTCAATCCCTTCAAAAACTTCTTAACAACAAGCAACAAGTGCTATGGGGTACTTCATTTCTCTGGGTCGCGTTTAACCGCCACCCTCATCAGGGCGCTTCTCGCCCTTGGGTTGCGCTCGATCTCTTCTGGGGTTGCCACAAGAGGTTTGCGCGTAATCACGTCAACTATCGGCACCTGACCGCACATACAAACCGGAAGGTCTGGCGGGCAGATACAACCTTGGCTGAGCTCGGAGAACACGTGCTTGACAATGCGATCTTCAAGCGAGTGATACGAGATAACGCAAATCCTGCCTCCTGGATTAGCCCAGGCAATTGCAGAACGTAGTCCGCGTTCCAAAACCTCAAGCTCGTGGTTTACTTCAATACGAAGTGCTT
>CAUVID010000065.1:0-5652 GCA_963551855.1 Lancefieldella parvula
TTAAAGATAAGGACAACTGGCTGACCAGTACGAACACGACGAACTACCGACTGAACATCGTCATAAGAAACAGGACGAAGAACGTATGGTGGCAGCTGTCCGGAATAGCTTGTACGGCTCACAGGACGAAGACCAATATCACCAGGAGTTGGCAGATTTGGGCTCACAGTATGCTCGTAAGAAGGAGTGTATCCGGAAGGCTCCTGACGAGATGCATACGCAGAAGCGCGCGAACGCATATCCTGCTGAGGATTGTAAGAAGCGGCTGGATTAGTGCTGATTGGCTTGCCAGAGCGCGTATACACAGAAACGCTCTCTGCCTCTGGTCTGGATGGATTGCCCAGTAGTCTGTTGGAAGCGCCTTGCTGTGCGCGGTCATCATATGAACGAGGAGAAGCTCCGTCTACCTCGTCATAGCCTTCGTCGCCATAATACTCATCGTCGTAGTACTCATCGTCCTGACCACCACGAAGCTTTGCTCTTAGCGTATCAAGAATGCTCATCATTGTGCCTTTCTGTAACGCACGTAACTTCTTACTACTGTATCAAAAACTTGCAACTATTTTAGTGCCCACTCAACGTATAGGCTGGGTCAAACAATACTCGACCCAGGCGAATAGTCGTAGAACCCTCTTCAATGGCATACGTAAAGTCATCACTCATGCCGCAAGAAAGAACATCTAACTTCAAACCAACTTGCTCTCTCAGTTTGTCACGCAATTCTCTAAGTCCCGCAAACGTCCTCTTAGCGCGCTCTGGATCATCCTTTGGTGCCATAGTCATAAGTCCCACAACAGAAATATGAGGAAGCTCAACAATCCTTTGGATAGACTCAGACACCTCTTCTGGCGAGAAACCCGATTTTGAGGCTTCGGCGGAAACGTTTACCTCAAGTAGCACAGACTCATGAGAATCCTTTGCCTCTGCACGCTTTGAAACCGCCTCTGCGAGGTGCTCAGAAGAAATTGAATGAATGTAGCGAACCTTGCCAACTACCTGGTTAATCTTGTTCTTCTGAAGATTACCAATCATGTCAAAAGATATCTCAGACGCAAAAGGAGTTTCAGATAAACACGTCAGTTTATGTGTCAGCTCTTGTGGGCGATTCTCGCCAAAAACCCTATAGCCTGTCTTGTAAGCCGCAAGAACAGCTTCAACAGGTACTGTTTTGGAGACGGCCACAATTTCAACCTCAGAGGCGCTTCTGCCGGACTTTTCTGCAGCATCCGCTACAAGCGACTCAATCTGAGCTTTGCGAGCCTTAATAAACTCAAGATATTCGTCTGAATCGTACGTCATAGCCATCATCTCTTGCGGTGAATACATCAACATCTTACGTAACGTTTAACGACTTTTTTGTAGACCTAAACGCCTTCTCCGATAGCGCTAAACGTCTTCTACCCTACTTTGACGCCATGTAAGCAACGGCTGCATGTCTTCCGCACTTGCCATGCTCTGCTCGGTACGAGAAGAACCGCTCAGTTGTAGAGGCGGTCGAGTCAGTAACCTCTTCGATAGCAGACGCGCGTACACCAGCATCTACCAGTGCGGCTCTGACGGCATATCCAAGATCTAAGTACCTCTCGCCAGATGCACGGTCTACAACGCCGGGACCAAACTCTTGTGAGAACATCTGAATGAGCTCCGGAGAAACCTCGTAGTCAGCGCTGCCAATGTGCGGACCAATATAGGCTTTGACCTCGTAAGATTTGGCTCCAGTTGCCTGGCAAAGCGCCTCGGTTGCGCGCGCAGAAATGCGGGCAATTGTGCCTTTCCAGCCAGAATGTGCCACCGCAAATCCGCCGGGAGCTACAAGAATTACGGGCACACAATCGGCAAACGCCAACATCACAGGCGTATTTTGAACCGTACATACTATGGCGTCTGCACCAGCTTCTGCCTCAGCTTTAGCCAGTTCAAAAGCCTCTGATGTATTGGAAGTCAGACAAACTACCTTGCTTCCGTGCACCTGATGAGGAATAAGGAGCTGCGAGAAAAACTCGCCAGCTCCAAGAGCCTCTAAGACCAGCAGGCGGTTCTTTTGCACCTGTTGCAGATTGTCTCCACACCTACTGCCCAGATTGAGGGAAGCAAACTCCCCTTCTGAAAAACCGCCAGTACGCTCAGTAAATGCGAGCGTGACCCCGCATGGAACCTCAGGATCCATGAGCAGGGTCACGCCGTGTAAGCACTGTCTATTCAGCGCGCACATATTTAGATGCGGCTACGCTTAAGGAAGTCTGGAATATCAAACTCTTTCTCATTAGAAGAGTTGTTGGTGCGAGCAGGCTGTGGCTGAGCAGTCACAGGACGAGTTGGCTGTGGCTGAGCAGGACGGCTTGGACGGGTGGTACTCTGAGTGTTCAGAGTTGGAAGCTGCTGCTGAACGTTAGAGTCATTGAAACCAGTTGCAATAACGGTTACGCGAACCTGATCGCCCAGGGACTCATCAACAACAGTACCAAAGATGATGTTTGCATCAGGATCAACGTTCTTAGCAACCAGGTCAGCTGCCTCGTTAATCTCCTGAATACCAAGGTCTTTGTTACCAGCAATAGAGAGAAGAACGCGGGTTGCACCCTCGATGGAACTCTCAAGCAGGCGGCTAGAAATTGCCTCAGTTGCAGCATCAGCAGCGCGGTTATCACCAGCAGCAATACCAATGCCCATCATTGCGCTACCTGCGCCCTTCATGATGGTGCAGACGTCTGCAAAGTCGAGGTTGATCAGGCCAGGAACAGTGATGAGGTCGGTAATACCCTGGGTACCCTGGCATAGAACATCGTCAGCCATGCGGAATGCCTCAAGCATGGTGGTCTTCTTCTCAGAAAGATCAAGCAGACGATCGTTTGGAATAACAATGAGCGTATCAACATTCTCGGAAAGAGTCTTGATTCCGTCAGCTGCAGAACCATAACGACGACGGCCCTCGAAGGAGAATGGCTTAGTAACAACGCCAACGGTCAGTGCGCCAACGTCATTCTTTGCAATATCAGCAACAACTGGAGCAGCGCCGGTACCAGTACCGCCACCCTCACCAGCAGTAATGAAGACCATATCAGCGCCAGCAAGTGCAGCCTTGATCTCGTCGCGGCTATCCTCTGCTGCCTCTTTACCAACCTCAGGGTTAGCGCCAGCACCAAGACCCTTGGTGATGTCAGTACCGATGTGAACCTTAATGTCAGCATCGGAGATTGCAAGAGCCTGTGCATCGGTGTTTACAGCAACAAACTCAACGCCACGGATGCCTTCTTCAATCATGCGGTTGACAGCGTTAGTTCCGCCGCCACCAACGCCAACAACCTTGATAACAGCAAGATAGTTGTTAAGGGTATCGGTGTCCTTAATCATGTCTTCCTCCTTGAGGCACGCTTGTGCCCGTTTGTCCCGGAGCGCGACTGCGCTTAGGCTACGTTTATGCGCTCGCAGAACCGCTGTATAAAACCCTAAACCTCAAGTTAAGGCTTACGCTTCATGCAAAGCGGGGTATATTTGCACAACTGACCCATACAAGTCAAATAATATGTAGAAATTGTGAAGAAAGCTGGTAAACGGTAGGAAACTATTCCCTAACGGCGCGCATTGTCTGCGCGTTTACCTACGAAACACCAGAGCCAGACTGAACGTTTCCGGTAGAAACTCGCCTATAGGTTGGGCTTGCAGGTGTTCTTACGTTCAAGTACGTAAGCTCTCCTGGGAACTGCTTAAGCATTGCCAGAATCACTTTTTCTTTGTCAGCAATCTGTGTTGGAGAGCCTAAGGCAACCTGCACACCATTGGTTAGGGTGACAGAAATAGCATCAACGCTACTTGCTGAGTAACTCACAATTTGCGAAGTAAGCTCTGATGAGAACGTAGACTGATACTGCATAACCGCTTGAATTTCTGCGTCTGTTGCTGTGGTGCCTGCTACAGGAGAAACTGTTGCAGGAACATCGGTAATCAGTAGCTCACCTTCTGAGGTTGCCTTCTCAAGCGCAACAGTGGCGGTAGTTTTTCCTTCTGGTACGTTGAGCTGATCTGCCTCAAGCCAGACGTTATTCTCGCCCAAATACCATGCAACCGGACCAGAAGAAAGCGCCACTATGGCTGTAACCTTACGCTCTGTGATAGTAATGCGCAGCGTATTAGGGAACTGCCTCTCGTACGTTGCAGAAGCTACCCAAGGGTCCTTCTGAAGTTCTTGGGTAATAAGGGATTCATCCATATTGAGCAGCGTTGTTCCCTCTTCTACTGCAATGAGCTTTTGAATTTGCTCGTTAGAGACGTGCTCTGTTGGCTCTACCTGAATGTTGGTAATAGCAAAGACTGAGGAAGAACGTAGGACGAGAAAAGCAATGCCAGCGAGAAGGGCAAGGCTAAGCAAAACGATAAAGGCCGTGCGTACTGCCTTAAACGATACCTTTCTGCTGTGTTTAATGCGCTCAGCACGAGCTTGAGCTGCAGTTTTTGTAGCGTTATTTGGCTTTTTGGCAGAAATCTTTTTAGCAGAAGGCTTGGCATCAGAAGCTGTAGCCTCAACCTT
This sequence comes from Lancefieldella parvula, assembly GCA_963551855.1. Lineage (GTDB taxonomy): Bacteria > Actinomycetota > Coriobacteriia > Coriobacteriales > Atopobiaceae > Lancefieldella > Lancefieldella parvula_B. The sequence continues at coordinate 4,526 of CAUVID010000065.1, forward strand.
TGGCTTAGGCTTAAAGGCCTTACTCATAAAAGAAGGCTTAGTAGCCCCTGCCGTCTGAGTAGAACCAGACGATAACGGCTCCCTTTTTGTGCCCTTACGGCGTGTTGTTTGCTTTGAAGTATCTTCTGCCATATCTTCCCTATGCCCCAAAACCCAGAAGTTTAACCTCTGGCTGAAGATCAATGTCAAACTTTTCTTGGACCGCATCGTGTGCTCTGCGCATAAGTGCAATGACATCTGAGGCGGTGGCGTTACCGGTATTCACAATAAAGTTGGCATGAACATCAGAAATCTGTGCGCCGCCCTCAGTAGCTCCCTTAAGACCACACTCTTCAATAAGTGCACCAGCAGACCTACTACCTGGATTCTTAAAAACAGAACCGCAGCAAAGCTGACCAGTTGGCTGAGTATTTCTTCTACGCTGCAGAAGCGTATCCATACCAAGGGCAACTTTAGGACGATTAGATGCTGTCAGCGCAAACGTTGCCTCAAGAATGATCTCATCTGGTGCAAACGTAGTGTAGCGATAACCCCATTCAATCTCGGAGGCATCGTAGCGTACAAGACCCTTGCCAGGCTTAAGTACCACGCAATCACGGACGGCTTTACCAATCCAATCATGCCTGGTACCTGCGTTCATCGAAAGAGCGCCGCCGATAGTTCCGGGGATACCAGCACACATCTCAAGACCAGAAAGACCTGCTTTCATGGCCTCATTGCAAACGCGCGCCATAAGCGCACCGGCACCTGCAGTAATGAGGTTATTTTCGCCAACTGAAATGGTAGAAAGCTCATCGTCGAGCACAATAACGCAGCCGTTGTAGCCCTTATCAGAGACAAGGATGTTTGAACCCTTGCCCAAAAGCACCCAATCAACTCGATTAGCTGCAAGCACCTCAAGCACACGCACCAGCGCCACGTGGCTGTGAACAGCAGCAAAAAGCGACGCCTTACCACCAATCCTAAAGGAGGTATGGTGGCTCAGCGGCTCATCTTGCTTGATTGTTGCATCAAGGGCCCCAGAAAGGCTTACATAGGCGTTAAACAAGCTCACGACAGAGGTCCTAGTGGTTCTGAAGACGCTCTTTGAGTGCGCGGATAAACATTGGTCCAATCTGAGTGACGTC
>CAUVID010000066.1:0-5528 GCA_963551855.1 Lancefieldella parvula
GCAACGAGTGGACCGGCGTCCTGACCGGCAAAGGCCTCTCCTTCGGCGGCTCCCTCGCTCGCACCGAAGCAACCGGCTACGGCGCAGTTTACTTCCTCACCCACATGCTTGCCGAGAAGAACGATTCGCTCGCGGGCAAAACGGTCTGCATCTCCGGCTCCGGAAACGTCGCTACCTACGCTGCCCAGAAGGCACAGCAGCTGGGAGCAACCGTTGTGACCGTATCTGACTCCTCAGGTTATGTCTATGACCCTGAGGGTATTGACGTTGAGCTGCTGAAAGACGTCAAGGAGGTTCGTCGCGCCCGCATCAAGGAGTACGCCGACGCACGTCCTTCTGCTACTTTCTTTCCAGGCGAGCGTCCTTGGAGCCAGAAGTGTGACATCGCCATGCCATGCGCAACTCAGAACGAGCTCGAGCTTGCTGACGTGCAGAAACTTGTTGCTAACGGCACCAAGTACGTCGTTGAGGGCGCTAACATGCCAACCACCCTCGAGGCAACCAATTACCTCATCGAAAACGGCGTCTTTTTCGCACCTGGAAAGGCTGCAAACGCAGGCGGCGTAGCTGTTTCTGGTCTTGAGATGTCCCAGAACGCCGAACACCTTTCCTGGACGTTTGAAGAGGTAGACTCCAAGTTGCAGGGAATCATGGAGAGCATTTACACTGCTGCTTCTGAGGCCGCTGCAACGTACGGCCACCCCGGCAACCTGGTCTTTGGCGCAAACATCGCCGGTTTCCTCAAGGTTGCAAACGCAATGATGGCGCAGGGTGTCTGCTAAATCATTCTATTAGTTGATTATCTAGATTTGATATTGCAATCCTTTTAATAGACCTTGAACGATCAAGGTCTATTTTTATTTATAAAAGCTTTGATTAGTATTTTTTAAAAACTTTTTGTAGTTGCTATGGCAATGATGTAAGTTATAGCTTGCATTACTTTGAAACGTTCGCTGTGCAAATCATTATAAAATACAAATGTTTTGTTAAGGACAGTATATGGAAATAACTACTGGAACGCTCGGAATCCAATGTCCCGAATTGCTGGCATACGGAATTAATAATAGCTTTTCAACTGTCAGCACAATATATCAATCATTAGCAGAATCAGAGGATGGAAAGAATTTAACTAAAGATTTGATGGATAACCCACGTATTCTTGAATTGTTAAATGAAAAAATTATTACAGGTGCTGGTTATAATTCCTTTAACATAAACCTTTTTGTCCAATGGTATTTGTGGAGAATAAATAATGTTGGACAAGATCAAGCAAACCAAGATTTAAATACATATCTAAATTCGGATACAGTCCCATCAATTGCCGCAGTTTGGATTTATGGAATTGATGTTGATAAAACTATCCCCTTATTTGATGGTTTTGAAATACGTCCATTTAGCCTCATGCCAGAATCGTTCGATAAGTATTTATTTCACGGTCCCTATTCCATGACTGCAAAAAATGGTAATCCTTCAAATGCTGCGATTGTTAAAACTGTACAAATAAAAAAACAAAAGAACCCGTCCAAAAATATAGATCCTTTAAAGCCGGACTTTCCAGATTCTTTTTATACTTTATATGAAGTTATGAAAGTCGCGGACTTGTTGTCTTTAATCAATGGCTGTAGACCATGCAAAGATTCCTCATCTATTTATTCTCCAGATCATGTTCCTTACGGTTGCTTTTCGAATATAGGTTGTGGCAGCTGTCTAGAGGAAGTATATACCTGCTTTTCGATGAATCTTTTAATTAGCGATCCTGAAATGGTCCAGTCAGTAGAATCTCTTTATCGTGGAATTAATGAAAGAATCCAAAGTGAACAGGATGTTCTTTGGCGTATCGTTCAAAGACTATCACAAGCAAAAAGAAGAACTAGAATTGAAGATAAGATACTTGATTTGGGAATTACTATGGAAATGCTGTTGATTAATGAGCGGACGACTAGTGAGCTCAAGTACAGATTCGCACTACGAGGATCATTTTTACTTACAAGCACAAAAAAGACGCGAAAAGAAATATTTTATGATTTGAAGCGTTTTTATGATTTACGCTCAGCAATTGCTCATAGCGGTGTTTTTTCAGAAAGAGAATCAAGACTTGCAATGGAGAATATTGAAACATATGAAGAATATGTTGAGTCAATTTGTTCTTACATTATTTTAAATGGTTGGCCTGACTGGGACACTTTGATTTTGGAAAATAGCTGATCCATTCCTATTGGTTTCGTCGTCTGTTCAGCATTGAAATGACTTACGCTCGTGAAACAAACACGTTTCCCTCGATGAAATAGCGCTTTGGAGCATCAGCGTTTTTACTGATGCCAACGCGAGGTGAGCGTCCAATCGTTTCTCCTGGTAGCAGGGGAGCATAGTCCAGCACCAGTGGCTCAGCTGTTAAGTCATGCCCATACAGAGCCTTGTCGATGTCAAGCGCAGTACACACTTTACCTGGGCCGTTAGTAAGGTCGCGCAGCTTGAGCGGGTGCTTACGGACGCGCCCTGTCTGTTCCGCCTCGTGCCCAGCCTGCGCTTCGCGGTTATGGTCGGTGCTCGCAGCCTCGTGACCCGCTTGCGCTTTACCCGCACGCCCCGCCTCACGGAGCTCGCGCATCACCTCTACGCCCTCAAGAGGCTCAAGGGCGCGCACCAAACATCCGCTGCCAAACCCCTCAGGTCCGCACACCACATTGCAACAGTGATGCATACCGTACGAAACGTACACATACAGGTGACCTGCTGGTCCAAACATGGCTGCATTGCGCTCGCTAGGACCGCCAAACGCATGACTTGCGGGATCGTCTTGGTCGTAAGCCTCGGTCTCCACAATTCTTGCAACTAGTTTGTGTTTCTCGCCATTAAGCGTAATTGTCCTTGTCAGAGTGCATCCCAGCAGCAGCGGCGCGGCCACATCTGAGGGATTCTCTAGAAAATCTGGAAACATGCCATCTCCTTTATTGGTTATGCGTTACAATACTACCAACCTTTAAGGACGGTGCGAGACACCGGCAAGGCCCATAGCGTTGAGTGCGCATGTTCGCTGTTGAGCCTCCACAAGGAGTGCTCTTTTTTTATGACTCGGCATGCTCCTACGCAGATCGGAGAGTATATGAATCCACTGGCAAGTGCCACCTCGCAGCCTCGCGCGCTGCTTGTTCTCGAAGACGGAACAACCTTCGAGGGGAGGTGCTGTGGTGCTAGCGGAGAGACCTTCGGCGAGATTGTTTTTAACACGTCTATGACCGGCTACCAGGAGATCATTTCCGATCCAAGTTACGCCGGCCAGATTGTTACGCTGACCTATCCACAGGTAGGCAACTACGGCATCGATCCTGCGGTTATGCAGCGAGACACCTTGCACCTGCGTGGTTTTGTCGTCCACGACATGTGCTACGAGCCAAGCAACTGGACATCCAAGCAGAGCCTGCCAGAGTTCCTGCAGGAAAACGGCGTCGTTGCCATCGAGGGCATCGATACCCGCGCGCTGACCATGCACCTGCGCGACTTTGGCGCACAGAAGGCGGCCATCTCCACCGAGGACCTGGACCCCGCCCACTTGCTCGCTCGCGTCCAGGCATCGCCCAGCATCTCCGAGCACAACTTTGTCCCCGACGTTTCCGTCGATACGCCTCACGTAGTTCCCGCTACGTCCAAGAAGCGCTTCAACGTTGTCGCATATGACTGTGGCGAGAAGAACGGCATTCTTCAGGGTCTTGCGGCAAACGGCTGCGAAGTTACGGTTGTACCGTGGAACACACCTGCAGAGGACGCCTTGGCCTACAACCCAGACGGCATCTTCTTCTCCAACGGCCCTGGTGACCCAGAGCAGGTTGACGCTACACAGGAGGCCGCTCGCGGCGTTCTGGGCAAGGTTCCCGTCTTTGGTATCTGCCTGGGCAACCAGATGCTCTCCATTGTCGCAGGTGCAGATATTGAGAAACTCAAATTTGGCCACCATGGCGGCAACGAACCAGTCATGAATCTTCTGACCGGCAAGGTTGAGATTACTGCTCAGAATCACAATTACGGTCTGGTTTTCCCAAGCCTGGGCAAGCTCATTGCAGAGGAGTCCGGTGGAATCTCCGAGCACTTTGACAACCTCTGCGAGTGGTCCGCAAGGCGTATTGCTCCTGTTGTCCAGACAAAGGAGTTCGGCCGCGTTAGGCTCACACACGTCAACCTTAACGACGGCACTCCAGAGGGCATCCAATTCCTGGATATTCCAGCGTTTTCCGTTCAGTATCACCCTGAGGCAAGCCCAGGACCTCACGATTCATCCTACTTGTTCAAGGCGTTTGCACGTTTGATGGAGGGACAGTCTGACTACCTTGCCATCGACGTTCGTGAGGGGAGGCGCTTCTAATGCCAAAGCGTACTGATATAAAGAAGATCCTGGTCATTGGTTCTGGCCCAATTGTTATTGGCCAGGCCTGCGAGTTTGACTATTCCGGCACTCAGGCATGTCGTGCCCTTCGCAAAGAGGGCTTTGAGGTTGTTCTGGTTAATTCAAACCCAGCAACTATCATGACAGATCCAGAAACTGCAGATAGAACCTACGTTGAGCCAATCACCGTTGAGTCGGTGACCCGCGTCATTGAGCGCGAGCGTCCTGATGCGCTCCTGCCTAACATGGGCGGACAAACTGCTTTGAACTGCACCATCAGCCTTGGCGAGGCGGGCGTTCTTGACAAGTACAACATTGAGGTCATTGGCTGTAACCTGGAGTCCATCCGCACCGGTGAGGACCGAGAGCTCTTCAGCGAGGCAGTCCAAGACATTGGCCTGGAGGTTGCTCGCGCAGACATCGCTCACTCCATGGAAGACGCTCAGCGTATTGTTGCTGAGCTGGGATACCCTGTGGTCATTCGCCCAAGCTTCACCCTTGGTGGCGCGGGCGGCGGCATTGCACATACCCCAGAAGAGCTTGTAGAGATTGTTGAGCAGGGCCTCTTGCTTTCCCCAGAGCACGAGGTGTTGGTAGAGGAGTCCATTGAAGGCTGGAAAGAGATTGAGATGGAGGTCATGCGCGATACCGCAGGTAACGGTATTGTTGTTTGCTCCATCGAGAACCTCGATCCAATGGGCGTCCACACAGGAGACTCCATCACCGTTGCGCCAGCTCAGACGCTCACTGATGAAGAGCTCCAGAACCTCCGCGACTACTCCATTGCTATTCTCGAGCGTGTAGGCGTTGCCTGCGGTGGCTCTAACGTTCAGTTTGCGGTCAACCCAACTAACGGCCGCGTCATTGTCATTGAGATGAACCCTCGCGTTAGCCGCTCTTCCGCGCTGGCGTCCAAGGCAACTGGCTTCCCAATTGCAAAGATGGCGGCGCTGCTCTCTGTTGGCTACACACTGGATGAGATTACCAACGACATCACCAAGGCAACTCCTGCCGCCTTTGAGCCTTCCATCGACTATTGCGTGGTCAAGGTTCCTCGCTTTGCTTTCGTCAAGTTCAAGGGCACCAGCCGCGTCCTGACCACCCGCATGAAGTCGGTTGGTGAGGCTATGGCTATGGGCAGAACCTTTGA
>CAUVID010000067.1:0-5496 GCA_963551855.1 Lancefieldella parvula
AAGCACTTCGTATTGAAGTAAACCACGAGCTTGAGGTTTTGGAACGCGGACTACGCTCTGCAATTGCCTGGGCTAATCCAGGAGGCAGGATTTGCGTTATCTCGTACCACTCGCTTGAAGATCGCATTGTCAAGCACGTGTTCTCCGAGCTCAGTCAAGGTTGTATCTGCCCGCCAGACCTTCCGGTTTGTATGTGCGGTCAAGTGCCGATAGTTGACGTGATTACGCGCAAACCTCTTGTGGCCACTCCAGAAGAGATAGAGCGCAACCCAAGGGCGAGAAGTGCCCTGATGAGGGTAGCGGTTAAACGCGACCCAGAGAAATGAAGTACCCCATAGCACTTGTTGCTTGTTGTTAAGAAGTTTTTGAAGGGATTGAAGTTTAATGGCACGTTACGGATCAGAAGCTGTAGCACGCACAACTCAGTTTGAGCATGAGTACGCTCCTGAACAGAGCACTCGCACATCTTTTGAGGTTGTCCCTGGTGGCGGCCTTGATGCTGATGCTCGCCGTGGCGTAAGCAGCCAGTTCATCCAGCGCGTCAAGCTTATTGCTGTTGCTGCAGCACTCTTCCTGACACTTGGTGTTGTCCGTATTGGCATCTCTACCGCTACGGTTTCAACTCTTCAGGCTAATAACGTCATCAGAAATGAAATGCGCGCAACAACCGCAACTAACGATTCCCTGCGCGTTTCTCGCTCCCTGCTTGCAAGCACAACACGCATTGAGCGCATTGCTACTCAGAATTATGGTATGACTCTTGAGACAAATCGTCCTGTTGTAGACGTAAGCAACAACGCTTAGGCGTAAAATATACGTTGTGAGTACGCAGAATCGACATACTCGCGCATCGCGCAGAAAAACTCCTGAGGCCTCGTACGACGAGGCCTCTCGTGTGCATTTTCGTGGTCATCGTGGTAGCAGCGGTGGCTCGGATGGTGTTGGCCCTGAAGGTAGACTCCGTCGCGTAGCAGCTGCTATGGCAATTATGGTGGCAATTGTTGTTCTTAGGCTTGCTTGGCTGCAAATCTTTACGGCAGCAGATCTTGCAAAGGGCGCCGAGAATAACCGCACCAACGATATTGTCTTGCACGCTCGTCGCGGCACCATTTACGACCGCAACGGCAATGTCTTAGCCATGAGCGTTGACTGCAAAGACATCTATGCCAATCCTTCAGAGATTAAAGACGCAAGCTCCGTAGCTCAGGTTTTTGCCTCGCTCTTAGGCGGAAGCCCTTCAGACTACCTTGGAGACCTGCAGCAAGACACCACCTTTGTCTACGTGCGTCGCCGTGTTGACACTGATACCGCTTCTAAGATTGAAAAAGCACTTGACGAGAAAAACCTCAAGGGCGTCTATTTTGTTAATAACACCAAGCGTGTCTATCCCTATGGAAACGTTGGCGTTCAGATTCTGGGCTTTGTAAACGCAGACAACGAGGGCGCTTCTGGCCTTGAGTATTACTACAACGATATCCTTGCAGGTACTAATGGCCACATGATTGTTGAGACCGGCGCTGGTGGTACGCCAATTGCTGGCGGTACCTCAAACATCACTGAGGCACAAAATGGACAGGACATTGTTCTTTCCATTGATATTGAGCTGCAGAAGAAGGCAGAAGAGCAGCTTACTGCCGCAGTCAAAGACTTTGAAGCCCAGCAGGGTGGCTCAATCATGGCCATGAATCCTCGTACCGGAGAAATCTATGCTGCCGCTTCGTACCCTCTGCCAGATTTTAAGAGCGATAACGGCGTTGACTACGAATCCCTCAACCTCAAGCTCGTCTCAAGTATCTATGAGCCAGGATCGGTATTTAAGGTAATTACCACCTCAATTGGTGTAGACAACAACCTCTTTGGTCCGAATTCAACCTTCAACATTCCAACCGAGCTCAAGGTTGGAGATAACAAGGTTACCGACGATGACTGGCGTACCAGCGCCATGGACATGAGCGTAAGAGAGATGCTCAGACGTTCCTCCAACGTTGGTATGGCCTTCCTCGAGACGCAGCTCATAGGTGATGAGCGTTTTGCAGCAGGAATTGATAAGTTTGGTATAGGTCACACCACGGGCATTGACTTCCCTGGTGAGGCCACAGGAATTGTCCGCTCTCTGGACGAATATGAAGGTCCAACAGGCGGAAACATGGCGTTTGGCCAGGGTCTTGCAATTCCATTTATCCAGGTTATTCGTGCATATACCGCTGTTGCTAATAAGGGAACTATGGTGACTCCACACTTTATGGTTTCTAAGGGCGGTCAAGAGGTTACCTGGCCTACTAAAGACGTTATTTCCGCTTCCACAGCTTCAGCCGAGCTTGACATGATGACTACCGTTGTCAAAGAGGGTACCGGTGTTCGTGCAGGTATCTATGGCTATACTGTTGCTGGTAAAACAGGTACGGGCCAGCAGGTTGTGGAAGAAACCGGCTCGTACGGCGAGAATTCCGGTTTTGTTGATTCCTTCTGCGGTATCGTGAACCCTTCAGAATCTGATCTGATGGTTTACGTTGGACTTAACGATACCCACCAACTTGCATCGCAATCTGCCGCTGTGGTCTTCTCGCAATTTGCAAAAGACGCAGCTACACGCCTTAATATTCAACCAATCAATAACTAGGAGAGCTCATGGTTAAGCTTTCGGTTGAACAGATAGTCGCAGCTACAAATGCACGACTGCTCCACCGCGGAACCCGCGAGGTTGCGGGCGCGGCCGTCATCGACTCTCGCGAGGTCCAGGAAGGCTCGCTCTTCGTGGCCTTCGCTGGCGAGAAGGTCAATGGAAACTCCTATCTCTTATCTGCTGCCCAGGCTGGCGCTGCTGTTGTAGTGGCATCTGAGCCTGTAGCAGACAATCTGCTCGACAACCTGGCCGCCACAGGAGTCAGCGTTCTTGAAGCCGCTGACGATGACTGTGAGGCGTTTCTGCTAGCTCTTGCCGCTGCTTGGCGAGAAGCCCATCCAAACTGGCTGGTTGTGGGTGTAACCGGATCGGTTGGTAAAACTACCACCAAAGAAATGCTACGCCGCGGCATCGGCGCAACCCGTCGCGTACATGCTACCGCCGGCAACCATAACAACCTCATTGGCCTGCCGCTCACGGTGCTTTCTACTCCAGAAGATACCGAGGTACTTGTGCTTGAGCTGGGCATGAATCACGCCGGCGAGATTACCAGGCTCACCTCGGTTGCTCGTCCAACGGTAGCCGTCATTACCAACGTTGGTACCAGCCACATTGGTCTTCTCGGCAGCAGAGAAAACATTGCGCGCGCTAAGGCAGAGATTGTCTCGGGCATGCGCGCATTTGGCTCAATTGAACCTACGCTTATTCAGGCTTCGGCGGGGGACTACACCAAATTCATTGCAGATGAGTTTGCTCGCCCTGCTCATGTTGTTTGCAAGACAGTGGGCGCCACAGAAGCTGACGTCATGAGCGCACAGCAGGTCACTCTTGACGAGGAGGGCCTTCCAACTGCCACTATTGTTGCTGCATCCGGCTGGTCACGCACGGTAACCCTTGAGGTACCTGGCCGTGTCGTGGTAGACGACCTTCTTTTGGCGCTTGAAGCCATAGAGACGCTTGGTCTTGACCTTGACGCAGCTGCAGAGGCTATTGAGCAGATGCCTGCCACTCGTATGCGTCTTTCGGTACTTGACGCAACCTGCGGTGCCAAGATTATTGACGATTCATATAATGCAAGTCCTAACTCAACAGCTGCAGCGCTTGACGTTTTGATGCAGATGCCTGCAGAGGGTCGCCGCATTGCTCTTATCGGAGAGATTGGCGAGCTTGGACCAGAGGAGAAGCGCCTCCACGGTTATGTGGGCGCCTATATTGCTGCTAAGAACCCAGACCTCGTTGCCTTTGTAGGCACGGGAGCCGCGCGTGAAATGGTTGAAGCTGCGCGCGTTATGGGATTCTCGGAAGATAAAATTGAACAGTTCGGCGATGTCAACGAAGCACTTACCGTGCTCGGACCAGTACTGAAGCGAGGAGACGTTCTTCTCGCTAAGGCATCAAGGTCTGCCCAGCTTGATATTTTTGTAAAAGGAGTTACTGAGTAATGTTTTACCAGACTATTTACCCAACATACCAGGTGTTTGTAGCACTTGGTGTCTCCTGCATCATCACGTTGATCTTAATGCCACTCTTTATCAAACTGATGAAGAAAGAGGGAGTGGGTCAGCAGGTTCGCGCTGACGGCCCTCAGCAGCACTTGGTCAAGCAGGGTACTCCTACTATGGGTGGCGTTGTTATGCTGGTAAGCATTGTGCTGACCTGTATTGCACTTGCTCAGTGGAACACCGACCTCATTCTTGCTATGGCAGCTATGCTGCTCACAGGCTCGCTTGGTCTTCTGGACGATATCGAGTCTGTTGCTCATGGTAGAAGCCTTGGCCTCACCGCATCTCAGAAGATGGCCGGACTTATAACCATTTCTGTTGCATTTTGCCTGGCAGCAGTTAACATTTGGGGCATTACGCCCATTATTGCGTTCCCTGGTGGTCTTGATATCAACCTGGGTATCCTTACTACTACCGTCAATTTAGGCGGAAACATTATTTCTATCCCTTGGCTGTATCTTTTCTTTGTCTTTTTGCTCATGGCAGGCCTCTCCAACGCTGTTAACCTGACTGACGGCCTTGATGGCCTTGCAGGTGGCTGCGTTATGGTCGTCATGATTTTTATGGCTGCGGTAGCTTTCCGCTATGGCGAGAGTAACCTTGCTGTCTTTGCTGCATCTATCGCAGGCGCTTGTATTGGTTTTTTGTGGTTTAACAGCTATCCTGCAAGCATTTTTATGGGAGACACCGGCTCTCTTGCCTGGGGCGCTGCCTTTGCAGCTCTGGCTGTTCTTACCAAGACCGAGGTAGTTTCCCTGGTCATGGGCGGTCTTTTTATCATCGAGGCACTGTCCGTTATCATTCAGGTTGTCAGCTACAAGGCAACTAAAAAGCGCGTATTCTTGATGGCTCCACTGCATCATCACTTTGAGAAACTTGGCTGGAACGAGACAAAAGTAGTCTTTAGATTCTGGATTATTTCCGGCGCATTTGCTGCTCTGGGCTTTGCTCTGTACTTCCAGCTTCATTAAAGGTATTGCTCTTAGAAAGGATCGCTTGCGTGTCGCTTCTAGAAACACTTGGAAATGTTTGTGTTCTTGGTTTTGGTAAGACCGGCGTCTCTGTCTGCACGTATTTGCTGCAGCAGCCAGAGGGTCGTGTGTCTTCCGTAACTCTTGTGGGCGGCGCAGATGCTACAGTTGGCGAGAAGATCCAAGAGCTTGCAGACTCAGGCGTACAGGTACAATGCGGCTCCGATCAGGTTGAGGGCACCTTTGACCTGACTATTGCATCTCCTGGTATTCCAGATACCTCTGAGCTGTTCTTAAGTGCAAAGGCAGCTTCTAAGCAGATTATGGGCGAGCCAGAGTTTGCCTATCAAGAGAGCCCTTCACAGTGGATTGGTATTACCGGCACAAACGGTAAAACTAC
>CAUVID010000068.1:0-5469 GCA_963551855.1 Lancefieldella parvula
AGGAGAACCACATGAACGCAATTGTTTCTGTAACACGCGATTGGGGCATCGGATGCGACGGGGACCTTCTCATCCCCAACAAGGCCGACATGAAGTATTTTGTCGAGCATACGCGCGGTTGCACAGTTGTCATGGGCAGAAAGACGCTGGAGAGCTTCCCTGGCGGACCGCTTAAAGGTCGCCGCAACATCGTCATCTCTAGAAACGCCGATTACCAGGTCGAAGGCGTTGAGGTTGTGTCGTCGGCAGAGGAAGCACTTCGTTTAGTTGAGGATGAAGCTCCCGAGAAGGTCTGGCTTCTTGGTGGAGCTTCGATTTACCGCACCCTTCTCGACAAGTGCTCTTACGCGTACGTGACAAAACACGACACCGTAGTTGACGCGGACACATACTTCCCCAACCTGGATGAAGACCCTGCGTGGGAAGTTTGTAACGAGGAAGACGGCGGCGTGACTCCGGAAGGCATCGCTTTCAAGTTTGTTACCTACAAGCACGTTTAACTGGTGTGCGCGATCTACAAGGCCGTTCAGTCTCTGCGCGTTCAATCGTATGAATTTCATGTTGATTGGTCGAAACGTTTCATAGACTCTTTGATTTAGTTTTTATCTAAGTCCTCTTTTACCTGCATGTATGAGGGGACTTTTCTTGTTTTGGAAGATTCGAGTTAAAGGGCTGGCAAACAACCGACAGATTGCTGAAAAATCGTGCTGGTATATTCGTTTCTCATTCTAAGGAGGAGCGGATGGATATTATTTTCTCGCATGAAACTGCACTACAAATCTGCGCACAACTTAAGACACGCAGAAATGATGATGTTCTTTTGCAACGGACAACGAGGGATTTGCGCGCAACATATTCTGCGTGTTCAGATGAGGTGTATGAAGAAAAACTCCGATTTCTTAAGAAAGAATATGGCATAGTCTTGTCTAAAACCACTCATGAAATACTCAGAGACAATTTAAGGACTAGATTTTCTGAAACGCGAGTATCACACCAGTTCAAATGTCTTTTGCCGGCAGGCTCCCTTATTGATCTGGGGCAGAATATTTATTGTGTTACGCCTTCCCTAGCTGTTTGCTTACTCTCTAGGAATAAAAGTCCTCTTCATCAGATTGTGCTTGCGAATTTACTGATGGCCAGTTATGGTCATCTCCCAAACGGTGAGCTCTGCGAATTTGATACGTCGTTGGTTGCTCCGAACGAAATTGCGTCTCTATTGAATGCGCTTGAACCTTATTCTCCTGGATTACATGTCACACAAAAGAATATGCGCTTTTTCTTTTCTGATGCAGCCTCTCCCATGGAAGTAAAGATGGCAATTAGATCTGCTCTCCCATATTGTGAAGGTGGTTTCAATCAAACGCCAATTGCGTTGAATAAATCGTATGTAATAAAAGACCAAATAAACCCAGGGATACCAGCAAAAGAACGAAAGCTTGATTTGCTGTTCGGGAAGATGTCTAAATCAAATTTGTCTGGATTAAATTTAGTGGCTATCGAATATAACGGTGCGTATCATGATGACTTCTACCAGCAAAGAAAAGATAATCAAAGAACTAACGAACTGAACTCAGTGAGTATTAAAGAGTACTTTGTAAATGCGGATATCTACAGGAATCAGCTGGCAATGCAAAATATGTTCCTGAGCATTAAAAAAGACTTGGGAGACAGCAATCTGTACCGGATCAAGCAGACGCTGCGCCAGTATTCTCATGAGCAATTCATTTTGATGAATAAACTTGACTCAATATACAGATTTATGAATGAACTAATATATAAAGTTTAACTATCCCTAAATTGCCCTATGTGACAACACAGCAAAGTCAGATAATCTGCAAAATTCGATGTCAATAGCACATCAAATGAAGATATTCTGCACTAAACACGCATTTTTGGAGCAATGTATAGCCTTTTTTGACAGATTATGTGACATAGGTGTGTTTTGTGAATCTGTAATCGTAGGTCCAATTAAATTTGCCCCTCGGGCGATTAGGTAGAAGGTTTAGAAAGCCAACAAAAGAGCCGGTTACCTGGGTTTTAGGTAACCGGCTCTTGCTTTGTGCTTTACGCGCTTCGTGGTGGGCGCTCCGGGGTGGACGTGCTAGCGACGCGGCGCGCGGGTGCGAGGATTAGTCCTCGTAGAAGCCTGGCTCGCGACCGTAGTAAGCATCCAGATAGAGCTCGCGGAGCTCGGAGACAAGTGGGTAGCGTGGGTTTGCGCCAGTGCACTGGTCATCGAATGCCTGCTCAGACATCTCGTCAAGGGTATCGAGGAAGTACTTCTCATCTACGCCGTAGTCCTTGATGGTCTCCTTGACGCCGATGTATGCCTTGAGCTCCTCAATCTTCTTGACGAAGTTCTCAAAGACCTCACGGTCATCCTTGCCGGTAACGCCGCAGAAACGACCTGCCTCAGCGTAACGTGCGAGGGTGTGTGGATGATCGTACTGTGGGAAGGTTCCCATCTTTGTTGGACGCTCAGCTGCGTTGTAGCGCATAACGCGAGTAAGGATAACTGCGTTTGCCCAACCGTGTGGAATGTGGTGGAAAGCGCCCAGTTTGTGAGCCATAGAGTGGTTGATACCGAGGAATGCATTAGCAAATGCAAGACCACCCAGGCAGGAAGCATTTGCCATGTGATCGCGTGCCTCAACATCGTTTGGATTGTCATAAGCACGTGGCAAGTACTCAAAGACCAGCTTCATGCCGCGAAGAGCCATGCCATCTGTGTAGTCAGATGCCATCATGGAGACAAATGCCTCGAGGCAGTGAGTAAGAACGTCGATACCAGAAGCAGAGGTCAGGCCCTTAGGCTGGCTCATCATGTTGTCGGTATCAACAATTGCCATGTTAGGCAGCAACTCGTAGTCTGCAAGTGGGTACTTAACGCCGTTGTCAGCATCAGTGATGATGGCAAATGGAGTTACCTCGGAACCAGTACCAGAAGAAGTTGGAATAGCAACGAAGAATGCCTTGTTGCCCATCTTAGGATAGTTGTAGACACGCTTACGGATATCCAAGAAGTCCGCTGCCATGTCCTCAAACTTCTCCTCTGGGTTCTCGTACATGGACCACATAATCTTACCTGCGTCCATAGCGGAACCACCGCCGATTGCGATGATGCAGTCCGGCTCGAAGGAGCGAATGCGAGCTACGCCCTCAAGAGCGCACTGAAGGGTTGGATCTGGAGCAACATCCCAGAATGAAGAGTGAACAATGCCCAGGGAATCCAGGGTCTCCTCGATAGTCTTGGTGAAGCCACTCTTGTAAAGGAACTGGTCTGTGACAATGAAGACACGCTTCTTGTTATAGACCTCTTTAAGCTCACGGAGAGCAAGAGGCATGCAGCCCCTCTTGAAGTAGACCTTCTCAGGTACACGAAGCCAAAGCATATTCTCTTGCCTCTCTGCAACAGACTTGTAGTTAAGCAGGTGCTGTGGGCCAACGTTGCCGGAGACGGAGTTGCCGCCCCAGGTGCCGCAGCCAAGGGTTAGGGATGGAGCCATCTTGAAGTTGTAGAGGTCTCCAATACCACCCTGAGAGGAAGGGGTATTAATCAGGATACGGCAGGTCTTCATTGCCTCCTGATGCTTAGCAATCTTCTCTTTCTCGTTGATGTTGACGTAAAGAGAGCTGGTGTGACCGTAGCCACCATCAGCAACAAGACGCTCTGCCTTAGCAATAGCCTCGTCAAAATTCTTTGCTCGATACATGCCAAGAACTGGAGAAAGCTTCTCGTGAGCCATCTCTTCTGAAGGCTCAACAGAGGTTACCTCACCAATAAGAACCTTGGTCTTCTCTGGGACGTCGACGCCAGCAGTCTTTGCGATGAAGTGAGCAGACTTACCAACAATAGCTGCATTAACAGCACCGTTGACAATGACGGTCTTACGGACAGCGTCAAGCTCCTTACCGTGCAGGAAGTAGCAGCCGCGATCAGCGAACTCCTTCTTGACCTGGTCATAAACGCTGTCAAGAACGGTAACAGACTGCTCGGAAGCGCAGATCATACCGTTATCGAAGGTCTTGGAGTGAATGATGGAGCTAACTGCAAGCTTAATGTCAGCGGTATCGTCGATGATAGCAGGGGTGTTACCAGGACCAACGCCCAAAGCAGGCTTACCGGAAGAGTAAGCTGCGTTAACCATACCTGGGCCACCGGTTGCCAGAATGATGTCAGCGTTGCTCATGACTGCTGCAGTCATATCAATGGTAGGAGCTGGTACCCAGTCGATAATACCCTTGGGGCAGCCGGCCTTCTCGGCAGCATCACGAACAATACGAGCGGCAGCAATGGTGCACTCTTTAGCGCGTGGGTGTGGGGAAATGATAATGGCGTTTCTTGTCTTCAGAGCAAGAAGTGTCTTAAAGATTGCGGTAGAAGTAGGGTTAGTAGTTGGGATAACTGCAGCTACGATACCCATTGGCTCGGCTACAACTCGATAACCTGCAGCTGGATCATCCTCTACAACACCACAAGTCTTCATATCCTTGTATTTGTTGTAAATATACTCTGCTGCGTAATGGTTCTTGATAACCTTATCTTCCATTACACCCATGCCAGTTTCTTCAACTGCCATGCGAGCAAGAGGGATACGATTTTTCTCAGCCGCAAGAGCAGCTTCATAGAAAATCTTATCGACCTGCTCTTGAGTGAATGTTGCAAACTCTGCCTGTGCTTCGCGCATCTCTTCGAGGCGCTTGAGCAAAGTATCAACATCCTCAATTTGAGTAGCCTTCTTTGCCATAAAATCCCCTTCTATTTAGGAACATTAATTCAAATTATACCAAGGTCTGCTAAACAAATGCTTACCGTTAACCAAGTCTCTCAAAATTTATGATCTGCGTTCTGGCGTCTTCATCAGTTGCTGTAAATCTATGCCATTCACCTGGCGATTCTCTCCACATGTAATCCATGTACGGGCCAAATCCACCCACCAGCTGCGATGTCGCACGCGCAAAGCTCGGGTCCGTCTTGAGACCCGGATAGCGCACCGCCTCGACGCGCGGATGGCACGCCAGGAACGTGGCAACCACCTGCGCTGCGTCGCTTGCCGCGTGGCGAGAAACCCGTGCACTCGCCTGCTCTTCCGCTCCCGTAGCAGAAACCGTCACGTCCTCTACAGAACACGCCTTGGCTTCAACCGCCTCTGCTACCCACGGTATGCAGCACTTCCGCATGCACACGACAACATATCCCGGCACCCGAGCGTCCTCGGCTACTGCGATCTCTGCTCCCAGACGACATGCCGGGCTGAACTCGGCTCCAATCGTACGCACATCCGCCACAAGCAGCTCCCCTGCCGCAGCTCTGCCTTTGATGTCGCACACCTCAACGGGCACGCCAGCAAGCGGCTCCACGACGGTTACACCGCCCGAAACCAGTGTGGCGAGAAGTTCGTCTACATAGGAAACAGGGACAAGCCGCGCACGGCCTGCCCCTGTCATTTTTACGTATTCAGCTACAAC
>CAUVID010000069.1:0-5467 GCA_963551855.1 Lancefieldella parvula
ACAATCTGAGTGATTGCTTCCATACCAGGAACGGAAGGCTTCTTTGGATCAAAGTTGCCAGGGTTTTCTGACATGTACTTCATAAAGGCTGCGGTAAAGACCTGGCGGAGCTCGGTTGCGTAGTTAACCTTGCAAATACCGTTCTGAATTGCCTCTGCTACCTGGTCATCTGGAACACCAGAAGTACCGTGAAGAACCAGAGGAATATCAAGACGCTGGCGGATAGCCTTGAGGACACCCTGCTCAATGTGAGGTGTACCGTGGTAAACGCCGTGAGCGGTACCAACGCCAACTGCGAGAGAAGTGCAGTTAGTGCGAGCGACAAACTCCTCAGCCTGGTCTGGATCAGTGTAGGGGTTCTCGCCCTCAACAGCTGGGCCGTCGTCCTCTTTGCCGCCAACTTTGCCAAGCTCAGCCTCAACAGGAAGGTTGATAGGGCCAGCAAACTTGGTTACGGATGCGGTAAGTGCAATGTTGTCCTCAAATGGAACGTGAGAGCCGTCAATCATGACGGAAGTGTAACCGGCACGAGCTGCCTGGATGCAGCGGTCAAAGCCGTCACCGTGATCTAGGTGAAGAGCAACAGGAACAGTTGCCTCTTCAGCAGCACAACGAACCATGGCAGCAAAGTAATCAAGGCTTGCGTACTTGATGGTGCCAGGAGTGGTCTGAAGAATAACAGGGGAGCGGCGCTCTTCTGCTGCCTTAACAACAGCCATTACAAACTCAAGGTTCTCAACGTTAAAGGCGCCAACAGCATAATGGCCAGCCTGTGCGTCAAGAAGCATCTGCTTAGTAGTAACGAACATCTATTGCTCCTTTCGCCCCAAAGGGCTCTTTGATTGACTGAAAAAATTGTAACGTTTCTCTTACTCTGTTACGTAAGTTTTCTAGAAATAGTTTTGTCTTTGTAACCTTTGGCGAGAAACCCGTCTTGCTGCATATTATTCAGCAATCTTTTTGATTGTGACCTGCTTCTGAATCTTAGTTGCAACATCTTGATCAAAGCGACCGGTACCTGCAGATAGGCAACTTGCGGTAGCACATGAAAGCGCAAAGGTAAGACACTCTGAAGTTGGTTTTTGCTGAGCAAGTGCAACAGCAAATGAGCCAACAAGGGTATCTCCTGCACCAACAGGATTGATAGCTTCAATTTTTGGAGGATTTGCTCTAAAGGTTCCTTCATCAGAAACCATGAGCGCACCTTTTGCACCAAGCGAGACAACTACAATTTTAATGCCGCGTTTGTGCAGCTCCTGAGCTGCCTTTATGACCTCGTCTTCTGTAGTTACTTCTCTTCCTAGAAGTTGACCGATTTCATCGGTGTTTGGTTTGATCATGGTAGGAAGGGCATCAATACAGGAGGTGAGCAGTGCACCGGATGCGTCTACAATGCAAGGCACGCCCGCAGCCATGGTCTCTTCAATAAGTTCTTTGTAATTTTCGGCAGAAATGCCCTTGGGAACACTGCCATTAAAGGTAACAACTTCGGCTTCGTTGGTAAGCTGGACAAGTTTTGCCTTGAAAGCAAGGAATTCTTCAGGAAGTACAGGCTGTCCAGGCTCTAAGAATTCAGTTGATTGTCCGCTTGGCTCCAGGATATTAATGCATGAGCGAGTTTCTTGCTCAGTATAAATAAAATCACTGGTAATACCATCTTTATGAGCCAACTCAACAAGGTATCTTCCGTTATTACCGCCTACAAATCCTGTGGCACAAACGGGGTAGTTAAGAGTGGTAATGGCTCGTGAGGCGTTAAGACCCTTGCCGCCCGCACTGTTATCTACTACCGAGACTCTGTGTACCGTTCCATCTACAACAGGAGAGTCCAGGTAGTACGCTTTATCAATGGATGCATTGAGTGTTACGGTAACAATCACGCATATCACCTCGTCTAAAAGACAGTGCACACAAAGTGCTCAGAGGAAAGCAGGGACGAGAAACACTATGGAACAGCGCCACTGCAAATGAAATTGGATTAAATCTATTTAACCAAAGCGCCATCAAGAAACTATTCTTTAGATGTTCTAAAAAAAGATACCAGTACATAATTTCTTAATACCAATTTTATTTTCTCATCATATTTGAGCAGGATTTTAGGGTTGTTTACTACATTTATTACGTATAAAGGTGCGTTATAAGAACTTCTCATTTTTCAAGGATAGCTCTAAATTTTTTAGTGCATCGTCACAATTTATCCATATATCTACCTGCGAAAATAACAACGTGTGTACCGTTTACGGTAAAAATAGTACCGTTAAGCCGTCGATTGTTAACGTACACATCTCAAGATGCTCACTAGACTATACTTATGTTAGGTTGTTATCTGGTATCTACCACTTAGAGAGAAACTTCAACACCCCTAGTTTTCCGCGTAGCTCCCCAGATAGTTTCCAACTCTTCGAAAGGAGTTTGACATGGTAGGTTGCGTTTTAACTGGTCATGGAACTTTTGCAAACGGTCTTGCTGATGCTTTAAAGATGATTGCTGGTGAGCAAGAAGCTTTTGTTCCCGTTCCTTTTATTGAAGCCGGTGCTGCAACATACCCAGAAACTCTTGCTGCAACAATTTCCGATCTTCTTGACACTACTGACGGTGTGCTGGTTTTCTGCGATCTGCTTGGCGGAACACCTTTTAATCAGGCAATGATTATTGCTCAGAGTTATTCAAACGTAGAAGTTGTTACCGGCACAAACCTTCCTATGCTTCTTGAAACACTTGGTAGCCGCATGGCAGATACCTCTCTTGAAGAGCTGGTTGATACTGCTGTTTTAGCTGGTAGCCAGGGAGTTGTTCATAAGCGTCTTGAGCTTGAGGTTGAGCCAGAAGATGACATCTTCGGAGACGATGGTATTTAAGTAGCGTTTTGCTGTTGAGTTAAGGAGATGCACATGGCAAATCTAGCAGAGAACATTCTTGCTTCATCCATTGTTCTTCTCGCGTTCTTGGTAATTTTGGGCCTTATTTATTCCTTCTTTGTTTGGAGAGCCTCTTCTAAAAAGGCGGGAACAACTTCAGAGTTTCTGAAGAATCTTCATGCAGGTCAGAAAGTTAAGACTAACAGCGGAATGCATGGCGTAGTTAAAAACGTCAAAAAAGAAACAGTAGATGTTGAGTTTGCTCCAAATGTGGTCATCACGTTGGATCGTTGGGCGTTAATCAGCGTTTCCAACAATAAATAAATTTGCAGTAAAACACGCAGCGCAAGTTGCGAGTAGTGCGATGAAAATCGCAGATAGCACGCACAAGTGTGCGCGCAAAGAGAGGAGAACTTGTTATGGGAGAACCAGATATCAAGCTTGCTCGAATCGATAATCGTTTGATTCATGGTCAGGTTGCTACTCAGTGGAACGGTACCCTTGGAACAAATCTCATCCTTGTTGCTAATGACGAGGTCGCAGGCAATAAGATGCGTCAGGGCCTCATGGATATGGCTGCACCAAACGGTGTTGCAACCAGGTACTTTACGCTCCAGAAAACTATCGATGTTATCCACAAGGCTTCAGCAAGCCAGCACATTTTCTTAGTTGCCGAGAATCCAGAGGATGTCCTCACTCTGGTTAAGGGCGGTGTTCCAATCAAAAAAGTGAACATCGGCAATATGCACATGGCTGAGGGAAAGCGACAGGTCGCCACAAGTGTGGCGGTAGACGATAAGGACGTCGCTGCCTTTCGTGAGCTTCAGGAATTGGGGGTGACTCTAGAGATTAGGCGTGTTCCTACGACCCCGGTCGAGGATATCTCAAAGCTATTCGAGTAAGTTTTGCGCGCAACTTCCTGGTAGAGATTACAAAAAGTTGCAATGGTGCAACGTTTCTAGCAGGTTGGCAAAGGTATTCGGATAGTCTGCCGATCATCGTCATCGGTAGTTATGGTGTGTTTGAAAGGAGGAGTTAAGATGGATGTTAGCCCTATTCAGGTGTTATTAATTTTCATCGTTGCGTTTATCGCTGGCATCGATCAGTTTAGTTTCCTCGAGTCTCTTTACCAGCCAATCGTAACTGGTTTTTTGGTTGGTTTGATTCTTGGCGACGTTCAGACTGGTCTCATTGTTGGTGGTACTTATCAGCTTATGACCATCGGCAACATGCCTGTTGGTGGTGCTCAGCCACCTAACGCTGTTATCGGCGGCATTATGTCTGCAGTCTTTGCAATCACTACTAAGCTTGAGCCAATGGCCGCTGTAGCTGCAGCAATTCCATTCTCTCTGCTTGGTCAGTATGCAGTAACCATCATCTTTACCATTATGTCCCCTGTAATGGCAACTGCTGATGCATACGCCGAGAAGGCCGATCCTAAGGGAATTGCTCGTATTAACTATGGTGCAATGGCTGCTCTTGGTCTCTTCTTTGGTGTCATTGTTACCCTGTTCTTCCTGGGTGGCGCTGCATTTGGAACTCAGATCACCACGGCAATTCCAAAGTGGCTCATGAATGCACTGTCCGTCGCTGGTGGCATGATGCGCTTCGTCGGCTTCGCAATCCTGCTGAAGGTTATGGTTTCTCGCGAGCTTTGGGGCTTCTTCCTCATGGGCTTTGCAGCTGCAATCGTATTTATCAGCATTCCTGAGCTCTCTGGTCCAGCACTTCTGCTTCTTGCTCTCATCGGCTTTGGTATCGCATTCTGGGATTACCAGCTCCAGACCAAGATGAAGAATGCTGCTCCTGCTGTTGTTGCTGGAGGTGACTTCGAAGATGGCATTTAATATTCCTGATACCTATCAGAACACCACTCCTGCTGAGCCACTTGATCAGAAGACGCTCAACAAGATGGTATGGCGCTCCTTGTTCCTGCAGGCTTCCTTCAACTACGAGAGAATGCAGGCAGCTGGTTGGCTCTACGGTATCCTCCCCGGTCTTGAGAAGATTCACGGCGACAACAAGGATGACCTTGCTGCTTCCATGAGTCACAACCTTGAGTTCTACAATACCCACCCATTCTTGGTTACATTTGTTATGGGTATTGTTCTCTCCCTTGAGCAGAACAAGCTGGATATCCCAACCATTCGTGCAGTCCGCGTTTCTGCAATGGGTCCTCTGGGCGGCATTGGTGACGCACTGTTCTGGTTCACCCTTGTTCCAATTACTGCTGGTATTACCTCTAACATGGCAATTTCCGGCAATGTCTTTGCACCATTCTTGTTCCTCATCATCTTTAACATTGCACAGTTTGCTGTACGTTATTGGCTGATGAACCTTTCCTACAAGATGGGTACTGACGCAATTACCCTGCTCACCGAGAACGCAAAAGAGTTCACTCGTGCTGCTTCTATCCTGGGCGTCTTTGTTGTTGGCTGCCTGGTTGTCTGCTACGGCGGAACCAAGCTTGGCGCTGGCGCAAATATCCCTAACGGTGAGACACACAGCGTTGTTCTTTCTCAGGTAACTCTTTCTGATGAGCAGCTTGCTTCTGGTCAGTATGACAAGGCTCTCTTTGCTAAGGGTTCCTATGCTGACTACAAGAAGGA
>CAUVID010000070.1:0-5465 GCA_963551855.1 Lancefieldella parvula
AGACCGCGTTGAGCAGCTGCAGCAAGATCTTCGCACTGCAAACCATAAGCTTGAGGCTGCTCTTACGGGAGCAGGTAGCAATCAGGTAGCAGAAGCACTTAAGTCTGCTGTTCAGCTTAATGGCTATAGCTGTGTAATTGCTAAGCTTGAGGGCCTTTCTGGCAAAGAGCTCCGCTCTGCATGGGACGGCATCCGTGATGCATCTGACGGCCAGCCTGTTGCTTGCGTTATCGCATCCGCAACCGCTGACGGTAAGGTTTCCCTGCTTGCAGGTGCCACTGATTCTGCAGTTGCAGCGGGCTTCTCGGCAGGAGACATTGTAAAAGAGATTGCAGAGCTTGTTGGTGGCCGTGGTGGCGGTAAGCCAGCAATGGCGCAGGCAGGTGGCTCAAATGCTGCAGGAATTGATGCTGCGCTTGAGGCTGCAAAAACAAAGCTTGGTGCGTAACACTTGCGCGTTTTAGCTTTAGATATTGGTGAAGTTCGCATCGGGGTTGCTATAAGTGACCCCGATGGTGCTATTGCGTCACCTGTTTGCGTACTACCAGCGCAAGAGGTGCTCTCACATGCACGTACGTTTAAAGCTGTGCTTGAAGATTGGGAGCCAGAACTGCTTTTGTGCGGTCGTCCTAAAACGCTCGCCGGCGAAGATGGACCACAGGCCCAAAAAATTACCGCTCAAGCTGAGCAAATTGCGAAGAACTGCCAACTTCCATTAGAATTTACTGACGAAAGACTTTCTTCTGCGGAAGCGAAGAAGATTCTTCGAGCGCAAGGTTTATCTGAGAAAGCCATGCGTGGAAAAGTTGACATGGTTGCTGCTTCGCTCTTTTTGCAATCGTGGCTTGATGCACAGATGAATAAGGGAGACTAAATGCCCACCCTATCTAATGGTTCTTCTCCGCGTCGTCAGGGCGCACATTTTTCTTCTCCTGTACCAGAAGGACAGGCTCAGCAGGAGCAGGTTCAGGAAGAGCAGACTCAGCAGGAGCAGACTCAGCAGGAACAGATCACGCAGCCTTCAGTTGAGGCTACAGGATCGCTGCCTGCACTTACCGGTGGCAAGCTTTCTTCAAGAAGCGCTCAAGTCACTCATATGGCAAAGAACAAGCAGGTAAAGCATAGAGATAAGAAGGCTTCAAAGCGTTCTCGTATTTTTGCGGCACTTATCGCTTTTATCATGGTTGCGGCCCTTGGCATCTTTGTATGGAAAGTAGCGCTTCCAGAGCTTTCTCGCGCTAATTCCGATACACAAGAAATTACTGCTGGTCAGCAAGTTACCGTTACTATTCCAGATGGCGCTGGCGCGCAGGAAGTCGCAAAGATTCTTTTTGAGAACAAGATTATTGCTACTAAGAGCGAGTTCTTAAATCAGGTAAAGCGTCAGGATGCTGAGCAGAAAATCAAGAGCGGTATCTATGTTATTACCACTGGTACCAAGCCAGCAGACATCGTTCATCTGCTTATTTCTGGCCCTAATGCTCCTGGTAGTGGCTTTGTCGTACCAGAAGGTTATACCGTTTCTCAGGTTGCTGATTTGGTTCAGGACTACTTTGGTATTTCTCGCGATGATTTCTTGAATCAGGCAAAAGCATCCAATTATGTTGCTGACTATCCGTTCCTTGCTGGAGCGGTAGACGCTAACGATTCTCTTGAGGGCTACTTGTTCCCCAAGACCTATACCTTTACAGAAAGCAATGTAACTGCCGATACGGTCATCCGTGCCATGCTTGATCAGTTTGAGACAGAGACAGCTAATCTTAACCTGGATGCCGCTCGCATTACGCTCAATAAGCGTTACAACTTGAATCTTACTAACGAGCAAATCATTATCATGGCATCTATTATTGAGCGAGAAGCCCTGACCGATGATGACCGTCCTAAGGTTGCATCTGTCTTCTACAACCGCCTGTACGATGATATGTATCTGCAAAGCGATGCCACTCTTGCTTACTCTTTGGGTAGGGAAGCTACTGCAGAAGAGCTCAGCTCAATGACAAGCGACCCCTATAACACGTACGCGTTTAAGGGTTTGACTCCTACGCCTATTTGCTCTCCAGGTTATGCCTCTATTAAGGCGGCTATGGATCCAGCGGCAACCAATTATTACTACTTCTGGATTACCTCGGATGAGCACGTCTTCTCAGAGACGTACGACGAGCATCAGCAGGCTATCGAAAACGCACGCGAGCGTGAAGCCGCAAGTAAGCAATAGCTGGTGTGGCATGAGTTTAATCAAAGCAACACACTACGTTTCTGCTGTTGAATACATCTCAATAGAGGATTTGGTTCAGCAGGGGATTAAACTTGTGCTCTTAGATCGCGATAATACCTGTGTGCCCCGAGACACAAAGATGGTGCCGCCAGAGATTTCTGCCTGGTTTGAGAAGGCTCATGCGGCTGGATTAACGCTCTGTCTCATCTCCAATAACATTCACCTCAATGAGGTCCAGCGTAGCGCCTCGGAGCTGGGAATTGAAGGAGAGGGCTTTGCGTGCAAGCCGCTTCCTCGCGCGCTAACTGCTGCTATGAAGCGTTTCTCGGCAACTAAAGAACAAACCGTGATGGTGGGAGACCAGATCTTTACTGATGTTATTGCAGGCAATTTGGCTGGTGTTTCAACTATTTTGGTAAAGCCGCAGTCCAATGAGGATCTTTGGTACACCAATATCATTCGTCACGTCGAACGCCGCATTTTAAAAAATGTAACTTTTACGTCATAACAAGACGGCTTTAGTTTACTTGCTCCAACTCGATGATAGAATCATCTTGAAAGGCTGGAGGAGTATGGAGCTTCGCGATTCAAGATACGTTGTACATGAGGGCTGTGATCATATCTTTTTTGTAGGCTTTCTGGGTGCCGGAAAGTCCACACTCGCACGTAATTTGGGCGAGCTGTTTCACCGCCGCTATGTCGATACCGATCGCCTAGCAGAGCGTATAGCAGGTAAATCACTGGCAGAAATCTACGAAGATGACGGTGAAGAGCTTTTTAGGCAGGCAGAAACTGAGGTTTTGCACACGCTTAAGTCTAAGAAGTCACTGCTCGTAAGCTGTGGCGGTGGAATTGTCGAGAAGGACGTCAATCTTGCGCTTATGCGTGAGATGGGAGTCATTGTGTTTCTCGACGGCGATCTTTCTGACTCGCTTCGCCAAATTCAGCGCACGGATAGGCGTCCTGATCTGGGAAGCTTTGAAAACGCTACTCAGCTCTATAGACGCCTGCGTCCACGTTATGAGGCCGCTGCTGATATTACTATTGATATTCGTGAGAAAACATTTGAGCAGGTAGCCATTGATTCTGGCAAGCTGCTTTGGGAAAGAGGTCTTCTATGAGTGACAATGTCCAGGCTGAGCTTGAAGAGGAATTGCCACCTGTTCAGATTAAACAGTGGGTTTCTATTCCTGGTGGCTCTATTGCACTTCGTTCTGGCGCAGGCGTTCTTTCAAACTTTGGTACTGAGCTCAGAACCGCAGTGGGAAGACCTCATCGCTGTGCTTTTCTTGTCAGCAATCAGGCAGACGAAGACCTTGCTGAGCTTCTGCGTAGAGACCTCACCACCATTGGTTTTCTCGTCACACGTGTAGATGTAGAAGATGGCAAGGCAGCAACTACCGTGGCAACTGAGGCACAGGTATTGTCTGCTTTGGCAGAAATGCACCTGACAGCTGATGATTTGGTAGTTGCCGTGGGCCACGAGGGCGTCATTTCTCTTGCTAACCACGTGGCAAACAAGTGGTGTGGGGGAGTCTCCCTTGCTACTGTTCCGCTTGATCTAGCAGCTGTTATTGTCTCGTCCATTACTCCTCGCGCGCTTGATACTGACGCTGAGCATCAGCGTCTTGTTACCACTAAGCCTTGTGCTCGTTTCTGCTTTGCAGATCTTGAGGTTATGGATCTTTGCGATGACAGCGCTAAGGTTGCCCAGGTATGTATGGTTGCAACGGCTATGTCTGATAACGAGGCGGAGTTTGGACGCATTTGGGATAGAGCAGATAACCTCTCCTCTGGAGTTGCCGATATAGTTGCAGAGCAGCTGGCAGAGTCTACTAAGACCCGTGGCCGTCTCTCTGATTCTTCCGCTATTGCTATTCAGCAGTCTGTCCCTTACGGTTGGGTTTTTGTGGAGGCACTTCGCCCGCTCATCCCAGCTGATCAGCCTCTTTCTGCACTTTATGCAGACGCGCTGCGTTTCTCGGCAAGAATTGCAGTAGCTAAAGACTCGCTTTCTTTTGACGATATGCTTGCCCAAGACGAGATTCTTGAGCGCTTGAATATTGGTTTTGTTACCTGTGACATTACTTCTGAGCAGCTTATCGAAGCGCTCAAACAAGAATGTTTCCATTCTACTAATCGTTTTATGTTGCCGATTCCAATGTCTATTGGAAGGGTAAGATTAGCATCGGTCGACGAGGAACTTCTCGCCGAGCATGCCCGCGCTTGGTGTGAGGCTCACGCTTCGCATTAAAGCGCCGCATCTTGCAGTAAGGAGCCTGTTTGCTGATGCGGCTCCACTAGGTGCAACTCTTTGTTGTAAACATCTCGAGAAGGGATTTGAAATGGCAGATTTACAGGCAGCAGCAAAGCGCGTTGCGCGCTTTCGCGAGGTAATGGCTCAGAGGGGTTACGACGCTGTTGTTCTACGTCACAACCCAGACCTTCGTTGGTTGACTGACGCTGAGCGTGTCTTTGACTTTGAGCAGGCACATACTGCATTTATTACGCAGGATGGGCTCTTCATGCACACTGACTCTCGTTACTACAACACATTCCTGGAGCGCCTTGGTGCTGATTCTCCATGGAAGTTTGACCAGGAAGTCGCTACTCCTACCGAGTGGGTTGCCGCTCATATTGCTGAGGCTCGTGCTCGCGTAGTTGCTATTGAGGACACCGTTGATCTTGCGTTCTTTGATGGCCTTGAGCAGGCATTGCGCGATCGTTCTGTTGCTGCTTTGCTTCCACGCATGCATGGTGATATTGCTGAGCTGCGTATTGTTAAAGACCCAGCTGAAATTGAGCTTATGAAGCACGCTCAGTCAATTACTGACAAGGCGTTCCTCCACATCTGCAAGTACATTAAGCCAGGTCTTACTGAGCAGCAGATTCGCGCAGAGCTTGAGAACTACATGCTCTCTAACGGTGCAGATGCCCTGTCCTTTGATTCCATCATTGCTTCTGGTCCTAATGGTGCTAATCCTCATGCACAGCCAGGTGAGCGCGTAGTTCAGACAGGCGACATGATTGTTATGGACTACGGTGCAGGTTACCTGGATTACCACTCAGATATGACCCGTACTGTTGTTGTTGGCGCACCTTCCGAGGAGCAGCAGCATGTCTTTGACGTTGTCCGCAAGGCAAACGAAACTTGCGCAGCAGCTATTCATGCAGGTGTAACTGGTTCTGATATTCATAACCTTGCAGTTAAGGTTATCTCTGAGGCTGGCTACGGTGAGTACTTTGGCCA
>CAUVID010000071.1:0-5354 GCA_963551855.1 Lancefieldella parvula
ACAAGACGGAACTTAGCAGCGATCTCTGCGAAGCCCTCCTCCTCAGCTACCTTAGCGAAGTCAGCGTACATAGTGGTCCACTCGTAGTTCTCGCCAGCAGCTGCGTCCTTGAGGTTCTCTGCAGTCTCTGGAATCTTGCCACCGTGGAGATACTTGAACCAAAGCTTAGCGTGAACTTTCTCGTTGCCAGAAGTCTCGGTGAAAATGTTGGAAATCTGCTGATAACCATCTTTTGCAGCCTGGGAAGCATAGTAGCTGTACTTGTTGGTAGCCTGGGACTCACCAGCAAAAGCTGCCTCGAGGTTCTTCTTTGTCTGAGAATTCTCAAAATCTACTGCCATTTTTTCTCCTCTCCCGCGCTAACGAGTGGCACGTTAACGCATGTCAAAGCGCTTGTGAGCGCGATGTTAAGCGCCTGGGTAGCGCCGTGTTACCTGTGGTGAACAAATGCAAATGATAATTATTAGCACTTATGTTCATATACTGACCCCTTCGTCAGCACTATGAATTATAACCATTTAGGGCAACCAGTATTCATCATTTTTCTGACAAAAGCCTTCCTTCGCAAGTTCTTCAAGTAAGCCAAGGGTAACCTGCTCATCAAGGGTTTCTCGCCCCGCATTGACCTCAATCTGGCAGAGCTCCTGGTGAAGCGTCTCAAACACCGCTCCTCCCTCGTCTTTATGGGCGAGAAGAACGCGCAAGAGCTCAGCTCGCTTCTGCCGATGAGATCCCTCAAAGCGTGACTGCTTGACGTGACTTTTTGACCTTCGCGAAGGGTTGGGAATGGTTTTCTTCAGGTACGCACCATAGTCGAGAAGGGCGTAGTACCAGCTACGTGGCGTGAGCTCCGCTGGGGCGTCGTTCGCGGCACCGTCGGCGTCCACAACGTTCGCGGTGCTATCGGCGTTCACGGCGTCTGCAACACTCGCAGGGCACGTTAGCTCTACCAGCGGGACAAGCTCGGAGTCTGGCACGCCCTCTGCCTGTGGATACAGCTCGTGCAGGAAGACCGTGCGCACGTTAGTCTCCAGGTAAACACCGTGCAGATTAAACGCAAACGCACGAATACCCGCAGCAGTGGCCGGGCCAATGCCTGGAAGCTTTACCAGCTCCTTTGGATCTTGTGGAAAGATGCCGCCGGCCTCAGAAATTGCCTGAGCAGCTCGATGTACGGACAAAGCGCGACGGTTGTAGCCCAGGCCCTGCCATTCTTTAAGCACGTCCGAAGGCGCTGCGGCGGCCAGCGCATCAACCGTTGGAAATCGCTCCAGCCACCTCTGCCAGCGGCCATCTACGCGGCTGACCTGCGTCTGCTGAAGCATAACCTCAGAAATCCAGATAGCATACGGGTCATACGTGCGACGCCAAGGCAAATCGCGATACAGCTCGCGACCTTTCTTGGCTACGAACTCGACAAATGCACGCAGTTCCGGAGTGAGTTCTGATGCGGGTTCCACTTCGCCACTCATTTTTGTATGTGAGATTTCTTATCGACCAATATTGAACTCGTAAGGCTTTTTCTCGGCAGAAATAACCTCACCATCAAGCAGGTTATCAAATGTGCCGGCAGTAATCTCAGCCTCAATAGCAGCAGCGGCATTCTGGATAATCTGATCGTTACGCTGGGCATTCTCGTTCTTTACCAGCTGGAACTCGCCCACCATCTCTGGCATAAGACCCTCTACAACAACTTGATGCAGAGTCACGGACGCAAAGAAATTACGCAAGGTTTTCTCGGCACTGCACCAAAGAGGCCCAAAATAGCACGAATTATGGCGAGGACAAGGCTCATTATTAGGACCTGCCCACTCACAGCTAGAAATAAAAACAGGTCCCTGAACTGCCTCGACAATATCAAGAACGCTTACCTCAGTAGGATCAATGGCCAACATCATGCCACCGTGAGCGCCGCGCGTGCTGACAATCACGCCCGCAATGACCAGGTCATGCTGGATTGAGCGAGCAAAGGAGTATGGAATATCGTTTTCTTCTGCGGCGTCGCGAACAGAAAGAAGCTTCTTTGGGCTTCTTACCAGCGAAGAAAGCATGCGGATTGCATAGTCAGTTTTGCGCGAAATTTCCATTGGTTCTCCAAGTACCCCTCGTGCGTCCGCTTGAGGGACTGCTTTTCTCACTTATCTGGCTTGTGACCAGGTCGGCCGTTGTTACAAGTTGATTCTTGCTATCGGTTCAGATAGTGCTCTTAGTTCAGTCGTTACTCTTAGTTCAATCTTTGCTACCAATTCAAAATTTTCCAGCCGCGCTTGTTTGCAAGTCTGGCAAGCGTTGGACCGGGGCAAACGGCGCACGGCGTTTGAGCTGCCGACAAAAGCGTTGCGTCCGAGTAGTGATCGCCGTACGCGTACGCAATCTCCCAGTTGCCCTGGCCAAAGCGCTGGTTGCACCACTCAGTTGCCGAGACCAACTTTTGAGCGCCCTCGATCACGGGACCGTCAACCTTGCTGGTATAGTGCCCGTCGGCTCCCACCTGCATCTTTGTGGCGAGAAACGCATCCACTCCCAGCTTCTCTGCGGCCAATTCCGCGATAGGTTCAAACGTTGCTGAAACCAACAGCACGCAGCAACCTTCTGCCTGCCGACGACGCACCTCTTCCAGCGCCTGAGGGCGATACATCCCCTCAATAACCTCGCGATGAAAATCGTGCATGACAGCATTTGCAAACTCAACGCTATACTGCGTAAGCGCGCCAACAACCAGCTCACGAGCCTCTTCCTGCCTTTGAGGAAGATGCAGCTTGTAGCGAGCTCCCCACCACACAAGCTTGAGCGTGCGTGCAATTGAGGACAGGTGGCGACGAAGCAAATACGCAGAGAACAAGAGTCCTGACTGTCCAGAAATGACGG
Organism: Lancefieldella parvula; assembly: GCA_963551855.1. Lineage (GTDB taxonomy): Bacteria > Actinomycetota > Coriobacteriia > Coriobacteriales > Atopobiaceae > Lancefieldella > Lancefieldella parvula_B. Next base: position 2,869 of record CAUVID010000071.1, read on the forward strand.
TTCCGTCAAAATCAAAAACAGCAATTTTCTTGATTGAATCTGAAGTGTGTTCTGTGTTAGCAGATTCTGCGGATATGGAATTTGCACTATCGCATTGCGACAGCGCATCCAAAGTATTCTGATTCCGCACAATCCACCTCACTTTACCTCTGCATTTAAATGTTTCTTCAGCAGAAGCACTTAGATACATTCTGATGTAAAGATAGCACACAATGCTTTATTTTCTGACTTGGTTTCAACAAATTAAAGATGTAATTTAAATCTTTTATGCTGGACTTTTTTACTAATGAAAAAGCCCTCCGAAGAGGGCTTGAACATGCAATGGCGGGATATGCGGGGCTCGAACCCGCGACCTCCGACGTGACAGGCCGGCGCTCTAACCAGCTGAGCTAATACCCCGGACACCTTGTTGCGAATTGAAATAATACAGGGAACTTTTATTCTTGTCTAGCGTTATTTTCAACGAATTTGAAAATTTTCTTGAAAATAACCACTTGGCGAGAATAACCGCAGTTCAGAAGCGTGAACGCTCACTAGAAATCCACAACTTCCTTACGAAAGTTCTACTGAAGAGCAACGCTAGTGGTGTTCCCCGTGGAATCAGTTACCTTAAGCGTAGTTCCATCAAGCGTAGCTGCAGTGATGGTTCCGTTTCCACCAACAGCCTTGCCGTCCTTATCGGCAATAAGTGTTGGAAGAGAGCCGTCTACCAGGGCACATGCAACAACATCCCAGCCAGAATCGCGATTCTCCGGAACCAAAATGGTGTCGTTGAAAAGAATCAGACTGGTAGGAGTTCCCTCTACCTCAAACAGAACGCTCTTTGTTCCTGAATCACTAGTGCGAACAACAGCGGTTTTACCGTCGCTCTGCTTCTCCAGGGAATACTTCAAGCCGTGGAAGGTAACCGAGCCGTCAACCGACTGCTCGTCCTGCTGCTTCTCGTCAGCGTAAGCGGACTGGGTCTGCTTTGGCTGCTGACTTGCAGATTCACTCTTAGTGCTTGTAGCACAGCGAACAATAAAGAACAGAGCAGTAAGCGCAACAATAGCTGCGAGCACCAAAATGATGACCGATTTTCTATTTGGAGGTTCAGGCGTGTTGTCGGCCTGTCGAGGGCTCTGAGGAATTTGTGCACCCTGACCTGCGCGAAGTGTAGAAATGTTCTTCAGGTCAACCGATGAAGCCTCAGGGGTCTTCTCGCCAGATGAACTTGTTCTCATATGGTTTGCCATGCTTAAACCTCCCGACGCCCTTCAATTGCACGTCCCAATGTTACCTCATCTGCGTACTCAAGATCTCCGCCCACAGGAAGTCCGCTTGCCAGTCGGGTAACCGTCACGCCGAGCGGATTAATAGTTCTGGAGAGGTACGTTGCGGTTGTTTCTCCCTCAACGTCCGGATTAGTTGCCAGAACTACCTCGGTAACGGTGCCATCGGCCAAGCGGGACAGCAACTCGCGCACATGGAGCTGCTCGGGGCCAATCTTGTCCATAGGCGAGATTACGCCGCCCAGAACGTGGTAGAGGCCGTGAAACGCACCAGTACGCTCGATTGCCGAGACATCCTTAGGCTCGGAGACCACGCAGATTTTGCTGCGATCTCTGGAAGAGTCCAGGCAGATGTCGCATTCGTCACGCGTTGCATAGTTGAAGCAGATAGGGCAAAAATGCACCTGCTGCTTAAGCTCCAAGATGGCCTGCGCCAAACGGCGAGCCTCCTCGGAATCAACCTCGAGAAGATGGTAGGCTATGCGCTGAGCAGACTTTGGACCAATGCCTGGTAGTCGACCTAACTCGTCAAGCAAACGCTGCAGCGCACGACCATCATTTGTGGTATCAAACGCCATGGATTAGAACAGTCCTGGGATATTCAGTCCGCCGGTTACTGCGCTCATCTGGGCAGATGCCTGAGACTCTGCGGACTCAAGAGCATCGTTTACAGCTGCCAGAATCATGTCCTGGAGCATCTCAATGTCCTCAGGATCAATTGCCTCAGGATCAATGGTAATGTTGGTCAGACGCAGGTCGCCGGATGCGGTTACCTTAACAGCTCCGCCACCAGCGCTTGCAGTTGCCTGCATAAGAGAAGCCTTCTGCTGAGCCTCCAGCAGCTGCTCCTGCATTTTACGAGCCTGAGCCATCATCTGATTGCGGTTCATGCCGCCCATGTTAAATCCACCACGTGCCATATGTTCTCCTATCGTCGTATCTATTTTAGACAAGTTGCGCTTTTTGCGCTGGCCCATAAGGAGCCATGCACCAAAGCATCATATCGCGAGAATATCGCGAGAAGTTCTAGTTGTTTGCAGGGTCTACAGGAGCGGAAGCTCCGGCGTCCGAAGGAGCACCTGCATCCGACTTCTTCTCCACCGACAAAGAAACCGCTGGTCCAAACACCTTCTCGAGCATGTCCGCCACGTTGTTGAGCTCTGGAGGAAGCGCTGAGCGAGCCGCGATGTCCTCTGGTGAAGCTGGGGCTGGAGC
>CAUVID010000072.1:0-5308 GCA_963551855.1 Lancefieldella parvula
TTACAGGTCAAGCTGCATCAGGCGAGCAATGCTGACAATGTAGATCTTAAGAGCACGCTTGAGCCATTCCTCAGAGATTCCCTCGTCAGGACCATGCTCCATACCAACCCACTCAGGTAGGTCTTTTGCAGCTTTGCTGTCATAAGGACCAAAGGCAACGGCACGCTTAAAGTGACGTGCATAGGTGCCTCCACCGATAACAAACGCCTGCTCATTGCTTCCTGTGTACTCATGGAACGTATCAAGAAGGGTAGTAATCTCAGGAGAATTTGGGTCAATGTAGAAAGGAACTGCATCGGAAAGAACCTCAAAGGTGCAACCATGAGCCTCACCAAGCTCAGCCATACGAGCAGAAATTGCCTCGCCAGTGGTTGAAGTAGGATAGCGAGAGTCAATAGTCTGTACGTAGACGTCACCCTTGGTACGGATAGTACCAGAGATACAGGTCAGAGGACCAAACTTGTCATCAGAACTCTGGATACCAGTACCAGTACCGTCAGTAGTTGAACAAAGCTGCTGCGAGAAGGTCAGGAAGTCGAGCTCTGCCTCTCCACAGATGTTGTTATCAAGCAGGTAGGTTACAAGCAGGCCAATTGCGTTGACAGTTCCTTCAGGCATGGAAGCGTGTCCACCCTTACCTGTTGCGTTAATGCGGGCAAGCTTGGTGCCATCATCTTCAACACCTGCGTCCTCAACCTTGATGGAATCAGTATCAGCCAAGGTAGAAGCGTCAGCGCGAACAAGTGCGCTTGCAAGTCCTGGAATTGCGTTAGGTACGGTGCCACCATCAAGCTCAACGATCTTCTCGCCGTTTGCACCAGCAATCTTTGGAGAGGTGAACTGTGCGTGGTACACGCCCTTCTCGCCGCAAATAAGTGGGAACTCAGCGTCTGGGGTGAAGCAGAATGCTGGCTCTGGATACTTGGAGAGGTAGTAAGGGACGTCGCCCATGCCGGTCTCTTCGTTGTTACCAACGATGGCGCGCAGGGTGTAAGGAAGCTTTTTGCCAGTCTTTTTTACCTGTTCAACAAAGTAGTGTGCTGCCCAGAGAGAGAGTGCCAGAGGACCCTTGTCGTCCAGAACACCACGACCCAGAATGAAGCCCTCGCGGCGGGTAACATCAAGCGGATCTACCGTCCAACCCTTGCCCAGAGGAACAATGTCGGAGTGAGCAATGGTAGCAAGGTACTTCTCGGACTCACCAGGAAGGTCACCAAAGCCCAGGTAGCCGTCTACGTCTGTGGTCTCAAGGCCTAGGCGCTCTGCAATCTCAAGACCGCGGCGAAGTGCCTCGTAAGACTTTGGGCCCCAAGGTTTACCTGGCTCTGCAAGAGACAGATCCTCAACGGACTCTACCTGCACAAGGTAGCGGATATCCTCAATAATCTCTTCCCAGTGCTCGTTGACAAACGCCTCAGCACTTGCTTTGAGTTCTGCATCAGTCATGAAAAACTCCTTTAATTCAAACGTTTGACCCTGAAACATATGGAGAGCAGTGGTTTTAGCGGCATCTCGCGTATGAAATAGCCAAGGTCGGGAACAAGGTACTAGTTACACTATACTTAATACCCCTTATCAAAGGAGTTAACTATGACGAAAAAGATTTTTATTGGAAACGCAGCATTTCTTGGCGTTTTAACAGTTTTGGGAATTGTACTGATGGTTCTTAGGCAAACGCTGCCTCAAGACCCTTCTACACCGCTGTTCTATTCCTATTTTGTTGCGCCAATCATGCTGTATTTTGGCATTGCTGGCCTGGTAGGTCTGCTTATTGCGCGCAATACGGGTTTCTCGTTGACTAAGACAGTGGCAATTGTACTTCGCACGCTTGCAGCAATCCTCTTTGTACTGCCATTCTTTTTCTTCCTGATTGTGGTGCTCCCTTGGACTCTTCTCCGAGGACTTTTTGCCCTCTTGATGGTTGTCATGCTCTACGCGCCATGGTTCTGGGTGCTCTTTGGCCTGCTCTATGGCTTGAGCTGGGCTCAGCAGAAGGTTATTGAGGACGTCACTGCTGATCCATTTGCAGAGGACGCAGTAGCTCAGACAGCTGCTGGCGAGAAGAACGGTGTAGCTGATACAGATACAGCTAACGAAGACGCAGCCAACTAACAGGAAAGTCTCGCGCTCCACACAGTCCAACAAGAAAGAAGCAACGCGTGCTTGAGCTCAAAGGTATTTCAAAGCGTTATAACACCGGCGGATTTGAACAAACCGCAATGGACCACATTTCCGTTGCGTTTAGGGATAACGAGTTTGTAGCAATCCTTGGTCCTTCGGGCTCGGGTAAGACTACTATGCTCAATGTCATTGGTGGTCTTGATCGCTTTGATTCTGGAGACTTGCTGGTAGATGGTATTTCTACCAAGAAGTTCAAAGAGCGTGACTGGGATACCTATAGAAACAACCGCATTGGTTTTGTATTCCAGGCTTATAACCTTATTCCTCATCAAAGCGTGGTAAGTAACGTTGAGCTTGCGTTGACGCTTTCTGGTGTCTCCAAGACAGAACGTCATGAACGTGCGCTTGAAGCCCTTGATAAGGTTGGCCTTAAAGCACACGCAAATAAGCGTCCAAATCAGCTTTCTGGTGGACAGATGCAGCGCGTGGCTATTGCTCGTGCGCTGGTAAACGATCCAGAGATTTTGCTGGCAGATGAGCCAACAGGAGCACTTGACTCTTCAACCTCTGTGCAAGTTATGGATTTGCTCAAAGAGGTGGCTAAGGACCGTTTGGTCATTATGGTTACGCATAATCCTGAGCTGGCTCATCAGTATGCAACGCGTATTGTTGAATTGGCAGATGGCCAGGTAACTGCAGATTCAGATCCATTTGATGTTGCTAGTGTTTCTCGTCGAGAAGCCAAGCCTTCTCGTAAGACCTCTATGTCGCTTTTGACTGCACTGGGCCTCTCGTTTAATAACCTCATGACCAAAAAGGGTCGCACGCTCATGACCGCATTTGCGGGCTCAATTGGCATTATTGGTATTGCAGCAATTCTGGCGCTGGCAAATGGTGCAAACGGTTACATCAAAAAGGTTGAGGAGGATACGCTTTCAATGTATCCACTCACCATCTCTGAGCAGTCCGTTAATATTTCTTCCTTTATTTCTGGAAGTGGAAGCAGCTCTGACTCGGCTGATTCTCAAACGCAAGATGCACAAAGCGAGATGACGCAAAATCAGAAAAATGCAGAAGCTGCAAAGCTAGAAAATCAACCTGCTGAAGGTGCTATTCCTACTAACAACAGGCTAGGTATGCAGGCTGAAAGTATTGGTTCTAATGACCTGACCAGCTTGAAGGCTTTTCTCGACAATAATGGCGGCGGCATTAACACGTATGCTAGCGCTATTACGTATGGCTATTCTGTAAGCCCCTTCATCTACCTGCCGGCAGGCGCGGACTCTGGCTCTTCTGATCCTATTCAGGTGCAGCCAGACGTTACTTTCTCTAAGGTATCGCCTAAGATTCCGTCATATAGTCCACTGGCTTCTTTTGCAAGTACATCGCTTTTTGGTGAGCTTCCTGGCAATCCTTCTATTTACGAGGATCGCTATACTGTTCGAGCTGGTAGATGGCCTACTGCTTGGAACGAGGCTGTTTTGGTGTTGCGTCCAAACGGCACCATGGATGATTTTTTGGAGTATACGCTTGGCCTACGTGATTACGCTGGTCTGCGCTCTACCGTTGATAAAATTGCAAGTGGAGAATCCAGCACTATCGAAGAGTCTCATAGTACATACACCTACGAGCAGTTGATGTCTCCAACGTTTAAGCTGGTTATGCCTAATCAACGTTATGTTTGGGATAGTAATCTTGGTGTCTGGACAGACAAATCCGATGATCAGTCATATATGAATAACCTCATTGCCAATGCACCTGACCTGCATATTGTTGGTGTTGTTCAGGCAAAAGACCCAACTACCACGGGAGCGCTTTCTGAGGGCATTTACTACACACCACAACTGACTCAGAAGATGATTTCTGATGCAGAGACATCTCCTATTGTCCAGGATCAGATGAATCGTCCAGATGTTGACGTTTTCACTGGTAAAACCTTTGAGGACGAGAAGAACGGTCAGACTTCTGAGGGACTTTCTATCGGCTCTCTCATTTCCGTTGATTCTAACGTGCTGTCTTCGGCGTTTAACTTTAATTCACAGGCGCTGAACTTCTCGTCAATTAATCTGTCTGGTTTGGATATGTCCTCGCTTGACCTTTCTGACGTGCAGTTACCTGCTTTTGATCCGTCACAGCTTAATTTGTCTGATAGCGATGTTCTGTCTTCTGTTACGTCTTCGCTTGATCCAGCTGCGCTGGCGGCGGCTTTCCCAGAGCTCTCTGCAGCAGACATTCAGCAGATTCTTTCTGGCATTACCGTTAATTTCAAACCAGGAGGACAAGCTGCTATTTCTTCGCTTATGGGCAATATTGCTCTGGGATGGAACTCTTGGAGCGCCGCTAATCCCGGTAAGACCATGGCAGACTACCTTGCAACAGATCAGGTACGTACGCAGATTGTAACTACGGTTTCTTCTGCGGTTGATACCGATGACTTGCAGCAACAGTTGGTTACTGCTTTGGCAAATAAACTGGGCACCAATCCAGACCTTCCAAGCGTCCAGGCCGAGGTTTCTCAGAGGCTTATGAGTGCTTATCAATCACAGATTGCAAGTGTACTTTCTGCAGCTATTACGCGTGCTATGAGCGTATATGTACAGTCTGCGTTGACAAGCGTGATGACGCAGGTTGCTTCAAGAATGCAAAATCAGATTGCAGGCGCACTCAATACAGCTATGCAGGGCGTTGTGGCAAATATGTCCAATGCAATGCAGGTAGACCAAGCAACGCTCGCAAGTGCCTTTAAGCTCAATGCTGACCCATCGCAGCTAGCAGCTATTGCTGCGTCAATGCTAAGGGCAACGCCAGCAACGTATGAGTCAAATCTTTCTAAGATGGGATATGCGGACCTTAATAAGCCCACGTCAATCAACATTTATCCGAAAGACTTTGCAAGTAAAGAAAAGATTGTTGAAATTCTTAATACGTACAACGCTGACGCAAAGGCTGCTGGCGAAGAGTCTAAGGTAATTACCTATACCGACATTGTCGGTGCGCTGATGAGCTCTGTTACGCTGATTGTGGATATGATTTCTGCGATGCTGATTGCATTTGTATCCATCTCTCTTGTTGTTTCTAGCATCATGATTGGCATCATTACGTTTATCTCGGTCCTTGAACGTAAAAAGGAAATTGGTATTCTGCGCTCCATTGGTGCTTCCAGGCGAGACATTGCCAACGTATTCAA
>CAUVID010000073.1:0-5307 GCA_963551855.1 Lancefieldella parvula
GCCCGTTTGGGCACGTAATTGAGGATTTCCTTTTGTAGTGTGGGCTGCAGAAGGTACGTATGTAGGACCCTTTGAAAGGGGTATCAATGGATATTGTTCTTGGTATTTGGAAATGGTTTGCGAGCAACTTCTTGACTCAGCCAGCCTATTTCATCGGTTTGATTGTTGCTATCGGCTACATTCTTCTTAAGAAGAAGTGGTACGACGTACTCGCTGGCTTCCTTAAGGCAGTCATTGGTTATCAGATCCTCCTGGTTGGTTCCGGCGGCCTGGTAACTGCATTCCGTCCAGTTCTTGTTGGACTTCAGGCTCGCTTCAACCTTTCTGCAATGGTCATTGACCCATACTTTGGCCAGAACGCAGTACAGGCAGGCATGGAGGCAGCTGACGCTCCTGCATTTATCGCAGGTCGTTCCTTCTCCTCCGTTATGCTTCTTCTGCTCTTCGCTTTCATTCTGAACATTGTTCTGGTTGCTTTTAAGAAGCAGACTAAGCTTCGCGCAATCTTTACTACTGGTCACGTCCAGGTTCAGCAGGCAGCAACTGCATTTTGGCTTATCCTCTTCTGCTTCCCACAGCTTAACGACGTTACCATCCTTGCAGTTATGACCGTTCTCCTCGGCCTTTACTGGGCAGTTGGTTCCAACCTTTGTATTGGACCTACCCAGGACCTCACTGATGGCGCTGGTCTTACCGTTGCTCACCAGCAGATGTTTGGCGTCTACTGCGCATCCAAGGCTTCTGAGTGGCTCGCCAAGCACTCCAAGAAGGAGTCCAAGCGTATTGAGGACATCGAGCTTCCAGGCTTCCTTAAGATCTTCAACGAGAACCTCGTTGCAACTGCAATTCTCATGACAGCATTCTTTGGTGTCATCCTTGCTGTTCTTGGCCAGGACTTCCTGCTTGAGAACAAGTTCATGAAGCCAGGTCAGGATTTCTTCTTCTACATCATGACCACTTCCTTCCAGTTTGCTGTTTACCTCTCTATCCTGCAGCTTGGCGTTCGTACCTTCGTTACCGAGCTCACCAACTCCTTCCAGGGCATTTCCAACAAGCTCCTCAAGGGCTCCGTCCCAGGCGTTGACTGCGCAGTTACCTACGGCTTTGGTTCTCCAAACGCAGTTACCCTTGGCTTCCTCATGGGCGCAGCTGGCCAGTTCCTGGCAATCGCAGCTCTGCTGCTTCTGAAGTCCCCAGTTATTGTTATCGCAGGCTTTGTTCCACTGTTCTTCGATAACGCTACTATCGGCGTTTACGCAAACAACAAGGGCGGTCTCCGCGCAGTTCTTATCATGCCTTTCATCTCTGGCCTTCTCCAGGTCTTCGGTTCAGCTCTTATCGCTGGCTGGGTTGGCATGGCTGCATACGGTGGATACCTTGGCATGTGGGACTGGGCAGTTGTCTGGCCAATCATGACCGGCATCATGAAGTTCCTGTCCTACGCAGGCCTTGCAATTGTTGTTATTGCTCTTATTGCAATCCCACAGCTCCAGTACCGTGCAAACAAAGACACGTACTTCATGGAGGTTGAGGATTACCAGAAGTGCAAGGAAATCCGTGCACAGAAGGCCGCCGCAGCTAGTGCGGAAAGCAAGTAGCCCTCTTTCTTCCTACCCTGAGCAGACCCCCATCTGCTCAGGGTTATTAGTAATACTCGGCACATTGTTTGATGCGGTATTTGCTTTAAATGCGAGCGTTGTAGCGCCCAAATGGGTACAAACACAATGTGTCCGTAATCAGTTTGTTTGATCGAAGGAGTCAACATGAACGCAAAGATTTTGGTCGCATGTGCAAACGGCGCAGGTACCTCCCTGATGATGAAGATGACCGCTGAGCGCGTCACTCAGAAGCTCAACATGGGCGTCGATAAGATTCACCACTGTGCACTTTCCGAGGGCGTAAGCTCCGCTCGTCAGTATGACATTGTTTTTGCACCACTTAACTTCCTGAATATGTACGAGGATGCTGCTAAGGCTGGCGTTACCGTCATTGGTCTGCGCAACGTTCTTTCTGACGCAGAGATGGAAGAGAAGCTCAAGGAAACCGGCGCTGCAGAGAAGTTTTCCGCATAGTTTAGGTTTCTAAAGAATCGAGCACTTTAATGACTTTTGAAAAGAAAATTCTTGCCGAGATGCCCAAGTGCTATGCACTTGGCATGTTTGAGGGAGAAGACACACCAAGCTTTTTAGCTGCTGTCGAGAAGGACGGTCCAATCCGTCGCTTTACGCTTGATGGTGAGCCTCTGGAGACTGTTGCTCCAGGCCCTGGCGGCGTCATGACCATTACACAGGTCCCTGGCAGGAAAGATCAGTTCCTCGCAACCCGCAAGTTCTTCTCGCCAAACTTTGGTGGAGACGACGCGGCAATTGCATCCTATACCAAGCAGGCAGACGGTTCTTGGTCTGAGCAGATTCTCTGTGACCTCCCTTATGTTCACCGTTTTGGCATCTTGAAGGCTGCTGACGGTCAGCTTTGGGTTCTTGCTTGCTCTATCAAGGGTGGAGCTGAGACCGGCGTCAAGGATGATTGGCGCACCCCAGGTGCTGTTTGGGCCGCTCCTCTGAGCGATAACCTTGAGCAGTACACGGCAGACAACCAGCTTAAGCTGACTTGTGTTGCTAATTATCAAGTTCAGAACCACGGTTTCTGGACTGCACCTGATAAATCGTATGCTTTGATCTCAACCGCCGCAGGCGTGTTTAGATATGTGCCACCAACCACCCCTGAAGGTGCTTGGGATGTCACCTGCCTTCTAGTCCAGCCAACAAGCGATATTGTTGCAACAGACTTTGACGGCGACGGCAAGCTGGAGATTCTTACCTTCTCCAAGTTCCACGGTGACACGCTGGCAATTTGGCACGAAGGCCAGACTCGCGATCGCTACGAGCAGGTTTGGTGCGACCCACAGAAGCGCAGCTTCCTTCACGCGCTTTGGGCAGCAGACCTTAATGGCGAGAAGTGCGCAGTCATTGGCAACCGTAAAGATGGTCGCGATTTGTTGCTTGTTAGATACGTTGACGGTGAGTACACCGTAGACGTTATCGACCACGACCTCGGACCAGCAAACTGCATGGTGTATAGGCATGACGGCAGCGATTACATTGTTGCTGCATATCGTGAGACAGACCAGCTGGCTCTCTACAAAGTAGTGGAGTAGGGCTGCGTTTTGTAGCGAGCGCTCAGGATGAGCTTCTGAGCATGCAGGCAAAGTCCTGAGCGCCGCTCAAATTACCTGCGTATACATCAAAGTACTAGTCCTATGTTTTAGAAAGGAGCGCGTAATGGCAGGTTTGAAAGACGTCACACGCGACAGTTGGATTATGAGCACCTTCCCTGAGTGGGGAACTTGGCTCAACGAAGAGATTGACAATGCCGTAGTAGAGCCAGGCCAGGTTGAGATGTGGTGGCTCGGCTGCGTTGGTATTTGGTTTAAGACTCCTGGTGGAGCAAACGTTGCTGTCGACTTCTGGGCAGGCAATGGTAAGCGCACCCACGGTGACGGCCTCATGAAGCCTGGTCACCAGATGGCAAACATGGCTGGCGTTCGTAAGATGCAGCCAAACCTGCGCAACGTCCCCTTTGTTATTGATCCATTTGCTATCAAGAACCTTGACGCAGTTGTAGTAACTCACATTCACCAGGACCACATGTCCAAGGAGCTTGCAGCTCACGTTGTTAACAACAACATGACCACTACTGACGAGAATGGCAAAGAGATTCCTGTTCCCTTTATTGGTCCTAAGGATGCAGTTGACATTTGGGTTGGCTGGGGCGTTCCACGCGAGCAGTGCATTGTTGTTAAGCCTGGCGACCGTATCAAGGTTAAGGACATGGAGATCGTTGCATACGATTCCTTTGACCGCACCATCATCGTTACCACTACCGAAACTTCCGAGAACCGTCCTGACCTCTGGGGTAAGTGCCCAATGGACATGGACGAGAAGGCAGTTAACTACCTCTTTGTCACCCCTGGTGGAAACATCTATCACTCCGGTGACTCTCACTACTCCATTTACTTTGCTAAGCACGGCAAAGACATCGCTCAGGAGTTTGGCGGCGTAGACGTCTGCTTTGGTGCTTTTGGCTGCAACCCAATTGGTATCCAGGACAAGATGGAAGCAACCGATATGCTCCGCATGGCTGAGGCTCTTCAGTCCAAGGTTGTTATCCCAATTCACCACGATGTTTGGACTAACTTCCAGGCAGACGTCCAGGAGATTAAGGTTCTTTGGGATATGCGTAAGGATCGCCTTGACTACAAGTTCCACCCATTCTTCTGGGAGGTCGGCGGCCACTACACCTATCCACAGGATAAGGATCGCTTTGCTTACCATCACGACCGTGGCTTCCATGATTGCTTCGATCACGAGCCAAACGTTCCATTCCGTAGCGTTCTCTAAGGAGCAGTCTTTATGATGCTTAAAGAGCTTCGCGATGAAGTGTATGAAGCAAACATGGACCTGCCAAAGCATGGCCTGGTAGTCTTTACCTGGGGCAATGCTTCTGGACTTGACCGCGAGCGCGGCCTGTTTGTTATCAAGCCATCGGGCGTTTCCTATGAGGAGCTCAGCCCAGAGAATCTGGTCATCTGCGACCTAGACGGTAACGTTGTTGAAGGTGAGATGAACCCATCTTCCGATACTCCAACTCATGCATGCTTGTATCGTGCATGGGGCGATAAGATCGGCGGAATTGTTCACACTCACTCAACCCACGCTGTTTCTTGGGCACAGGCAGGACGCTCTATTCCTTGCTATGGCACCACACACGCAGATTATTTCTACGGAGATATTCCTTGCGTGCGCAGCCTTACCAAGGACGAGGTAGAAAGTGCCTATGAGCTTGAGACCGGAAACGTTATTGTTGAGGGCTTTGCTAACTTGGACCCCATTGCGGTTCCAGGAACGCTCCTTCACAACCACGGTCCTTTCTCTTGGGGTAAAGACGCAATGGCTGCTGTGTATCACGCAGTAGTTATTGAGGAGGTTGCTAAGATGGCAACACTCACCGAGCTCAATAACCCTAAGGTTCAGGAGGCACCACAGTACCTTCAGGACAAGCACTACATGCGCAAGCATGGTCCAAATGCCTACTACGGACAGGGTAATCACTAAAGCCTGTTCAGTGAGTAGAATCTGTTTCAGTCAGGCGGTCTTTTTAAGGCCGCCTGTTTTTAAAAGGAGAAGATATGTCCAAGTATCAGCTAGGACTTTACGAGAAGGCCACTCCAACTGATCTTTCTTGGGAAGAGCGCCTCAGCGTAGCAGGAGAGTCTGGCTTTGATTATGTTGAGATCTCCGTTGATGA
>CAUVID010000074.1:0-5150 GCA_963551855.1 Lancefieldella parvula
CCACGAAGCTCCTGTGAAGTAGTCTCTGAGCTCATGTTATGCCTCCTGTCTCAGCTGTGCGCTCACCGCATCACTTACGGCATCAGCTCGTGATACGTAGGTGTCCAGAAGCTTATCTGCCTCATCAAGCAATGTTTGAGCATAGGCCGTATCATGCATGGAGCGCGTGTTTACAAACAACGTGTGAGAAGCTGCAATCAAAGCACCGCGCGCAAGAGCGGCACCACAACCTACGTCGGATAAAAGCATACGAGATCCCTTGATAAGCATCTCTTCGAGAAGTTCAATGGACTCGCACACTTTTCTCATAACCTTCAGCGGAGGTTGAGCTGCTTCTTTAAGAGCATCCTCAACAATCTCTACGCGCTTTGGATCATCTTTAGACACACTAAACGCGCTGGAAACCAGCAAAAACTGGCGAGAGTCCTCATCCATAAGCTCCATGAAGTCTTGGCGAAGAGCTCCAGCTCGAGCGATGTATTTTGCAAGATCATCTTCATGCTGAGCATAGGCAGGTTTTCCTTGTGCGTACACACCAGCCATTGAAGCCAAAGACACTGCAAGTGCCCCTACATAAGCGGCAGCACTACCGCCACCAGGAATAGGCTCTTTAGCAGCAAGGTGTTGAGCATAAGAGTCAGCGCTATAGGTTGTAAACGCAACTTCTTCAGGTGAAGAGGGATAAGACATTAGAAAAGACCCACAATTCTTCCATCATCAAGAACATCAATATGCTCTGCAGCAGGAACCTTTGGAAGTCCTGGCATGGTCATAATAGAGCCCGTAAGGCAGACTACAAAGCCAGCACCTGCAGAAACACGAACTTCTCGCACGGTAATCTTAAAGTTTTCTGGAGCACCCAATTTAGTCTGATCGTCAGTAAAAGAGTACTGAGTTTTAGCCATACAAATAGGAAGTTCACCAAAGCCAAGCTCTTCAAGCTGCTGAAGTTGCTTAGCGGCACTTGGAGCAAATTCAACACCATCGGCGTGGTAAATCTTGGTAGCAATGTCAGTAATTTTCTGCTTCAAAGACTCTTTGACATCGTAAGCAAAGGTGAGCTTAGATTCAGTCTGGCAAAGGCGCATAACCTCTTCTGCTAGAGCCTGGCCGCCCTTTCCACCTTTTGCCCAAACCTCAGAGAGCACTACGTTTACGCCACGCTTCTTGCACTCCTCCTCTACCAGAGCAAGCTCTTCAGCGGTATCGGTTGGGAATGCATTGATGGCAACAACTACAGGAAGACCGTAGACCGTCTGGATGTTGTCAACGTGGCGAAGCAGGTTAGGAATGCCTTTTTTAAGCGCCTCAACGTTTTGCTGGTTAAGGTCTGCTTTGGCAACGCCTCCGTTGTACTTAAGTGCACGAACGGTTGCCACCAGAACAACAGCCGATGGAGCAAGGCCAGTAGCTCTGCACTTGATGTCCAAGAACTTCTCGGCACCAAGGTCTGCGCCAAAGCCTGCCTCGGTAACAACGTAATCTGCAAGACGCAGAGCAGTCTTTGTTGCCTCAACGGTATTGCAACCGTGAGCAATATTGGCAAAAGGTCCACCGTGAACTAGAGCAGGCGTGTGCTCAAGCGTCTGTACCAAGTTAGGCTGAATAGCGTCTTTGAGGAGCGCTGTCATAGCGCCCTCGGCATGGATATCGCTAACGGTTACAGGCTTGCGATCATAGGTGTAGGCAATAACCATTTTGCCCAGGCGCTCTTTAAGATCTTTGATGCCGGAAGCAAGGCAGAATACAGCCATGACCTCGGAGGCAACGGTAATATCAAAGCCGTCTTGTCTTGGCATTCCGTCAGCAATGCCGCCAAGGCCGTCAACAACGTTTCTGAGCTGGCGATCATTCATGTCAACGCAACGCTTCCACACCACACGGCGTGGGTCAATGTTGAGGCTATTGCCCTGCTTGATATGGTTATCCAGCATGGCTGCACAAAGGTTGTTTGCAGCACCAATAGCGTGGAAGTCACCAGTAAAGTGAAGGTTAATGTCCTCCATAGGAACTACCTGGGCATATCCGCCGCCCGCAGCACCACCCTTAACGCCAAAGACGGGACCCAAAGAAGGCTCTCTAAGGGCCAACATGGCAGATTGTCCCAAGCTGGTCAAAGCATCTGCCAGACCTACCGAGGTAGTGGTCTTTCCCTCGCCCGCTGGCGTTGGATTAATAGCAGTAACCAGCACAAGCTTTCCGCGAAGAGGCTTATCTGCCAAGGCACGTGCATCAAGCTTTGCCTTATAGCGACCATAAGGCTCCAGAAGGTCCTCTGGAATACCCGCACGCTTTGCCACCTCAAAGATGGGAAGCATCTCGGATGATTGAGCAATCTCGATATCGGATTTAACCTCAGACATGTTGTTCCTAACCTAAAGTGGGCTGCATGCACGTACTAAACACAAGATGCGGCTGTTACACCGCATCAAGCTTTACTTATGAGAAGTCGGCAATCTGCTGCTCTAGCTGAGCAACAAGCGTAGTAAGTTCTTCTGCGCGCGCACGTTTCTTCTCGATAACTTCAGGCGCTGCCTTAGCAACAAAGCCCTGGTTAGCAAGGGTACGCTCCACGCCAGAGAGTTCCTTCTTTGCAGACTCAAGGTCTTTCTGAAGACGCTTGGCCTCAGCGGCCAGGTCAACAAGCTCACCAAGAACAACGTACATTTCAAGGCCAGCATCGGTGACAGAAACAGAACCAGCGGGCTTCTGAGGAGCCTCAGCAACCTCAAGCGAGCTTACGCGACCAACGTTCTGGATGAAGACTGCCTGCTCCTTCAGTGCTGCAACATCCTGTGCTGGAGCTTTAACCACAACAGTAAGGTCTGTCTTTGGCGACAGCCTGTAACGAGCGCGAGAAGAACGAACAGCAGAAACAACAGTCTTAGCAAGCGAGAAGTTATGCTCAGCTGCCTCGTCAACAAAGCTTGCAAGCTTCTCTGGATCTGGCCACTCAGAGACCATCAAGAACTCTGCATCATGGCTCAAAAGACCAGATGCAGGAAGGGCATCCCAAACGCTCTCGGTAACAAATGGCATGGCTGGATGCAAAAGCCTCATGCTGACATCCAGGACAAAGACAAGGTTGCGCTGAACCTGCAGGCGCTCCTCAGGAGTTCCATCCAGAAGGCGGCCCTTGCAGAGCTCAATGTACCAGTCGCAAACATCATTCCAGAAGAAGGACTGAATATTGCGAGCATACTCACCAAAGCCGTAGGTCTCAAGCTGCTCAGTTGTCTCTGCAACAACCTTTGCAAGGCGCGAGAACATCCATGCATCTTCTGGTGTCTCTGCCTTTGGCATGCCGGCAGTGTAGCCGTCAAGGTTCATCTGAACAAAGCGACTTGCATTCCAAATCTTAGTAACAAAAGAACGTGCCTGATCAGTTCTTGGAGACTCAATAAGCTCACGAGTCTTCTTATCAAGAACAGCATCAAACTTGACGTCCTGGTTGTTGGTAATAAGCGTAAGCAGGTTATAACGCATTGCGTCTGCACCGTACTTAGCAATCAAGTCCATAGGATCTACGCCGTTACCCTTTGACTTGGACATACGACTGCCGTCCTTAGCCAAAATGGTTGCGTATATGTAGACATCGTGGAATGGAATCTCTTTGGTGAAGTAAAGCGAACTCATAATCATGCGAGCAACCCAAAGAGCAATGATGTCTCGAGCGGTTACCAGGACCTGTGTTGGGTGGTGACCCTCAAGCTGTTCAGGATGATCTGGCCAACCCTGTGTAGCAAAAGTCCACAGCTGAGAAGAGAACCAGGTATCCAAAACATCCTCATCCTGGTGAACATGATGACCGCCGCACTTTGGACAGACGTCAGTGTCTTCCATAAGCGCATCCTGCCAGCCACAATCATCGCAGTAGAACACAGGAATGCGGTGTCCCCACCAAAGCTGCCTGGAGATGTTCCAGTCACGGAGATTCTCCATCCAAGTGAGGTAGGTCTGAGTCCAACGCTCTGGGTGGAAGGTAACCTGACCGTCTTTAACTACCTGTGCTGCAGGCTCTTTGAGCTTATCAACGGCAACAAACCACTGCTCAGAGAGCCATGGCTCAAGAGTTGTGCCGCAGCGGTAGCAATGCATAACGGAGTGATCAAGGTCTTCGACGTGATCAAGCAGACCATGCTCTTCAAACCAAGCAACAATAGCCTCACGAGCCTGATCTCTGTCAAGACCAGAGAACTCACCATAACCGTCAACAACAACAGCATGCTCATCAAAGATGTTGATCTGCTCAAGGTTATGAGTCTGACCCATAGCAAAGTCATTAGGGTCATGAGCTGGAGTTACCTTAACAAAACCGGTACCAAAGCCTGCGTCAACATGCCAGTCAGAGAAAATTGGAATCTCTCGGTCAACAATGGGCAGAATAACGGTCTTTCCAACAAGATCGGCCTTTTCTGGATCCTGAGGAGAAACAGCTACGCCAGTATCGCCCAGCATAGTCTCTGGACGAGTAGTTGCTACAGTAATGTACTCAACGCCATTAACAGGCTCTTTGAGCGGGTAACGCAGGTACCAAAGATGGCCCTTCTCGTCAGCGTACTCTGCCTCATCGTCAGAAATAGAAGTCTCGCAATGAGGACACCAGTTTACGATGCGCTTACCACGATAAATGAGCTGGTCATGATACCAGTCAACAAAGACCTTACGAACAGCCTGAGTGTACTCAGGAGACATAGTGAACTTCTCGTCATTAAAATCAATGGAGCAGCCCATACGCTTAATCTGAGACACAATGGTTCCGCCGTACTCACGCGTCCAATCCCAGCAAGCATCCAGGAACTTCTCGCGACCAATCTCTAGGCGAGAAATACCCTCTGACTTAAGCTTCTTATCAACCTTAGTCTGAGTTGCAATACCCGCATGGTCAGTTCCAAGAATCCAACGAGTTGAATAACCGCGCATGCGAGAATAACGAATGTAGGTGTCCTGGATGGTGTCATCCATGGCATGACCCATGTGAAGGATGCCAGTAACGTTTGGTGGAGGGATAACTACCGTACGGTCTTCAGTTCCCTTACTACGACCATAGCAATCTGCCTTTATCCACTTTTCAATGAGCTCAGGCTCAGCTGCCTGAGGATCATAATTCTTGGGCATTTCTTCCACAGTAATCTTGCCTTTCATATGCT
>CAUVID010000075.1:0-5140 GCA_963551855.1 Lancefieldella parvula
AAGCGCTGCAGCGGAGCTCAGCGATCAAACGGCGAGAAAACCAACGGGCGAGAAAATCAATCGACTACAAACGACAAAGTGAACTGCCTCCCATTTCTTGGATATAAGAAATGGGAGGCAGTTCATGTGCGGGTGATTATGATTCTGCAGCGTGTTAGCGTCGGCTTTTAGGCCTGGCGTGCAAAAGAGCGCAGCTTTGGTAGGTTCTGCTGAAGAATCGACATGTTCTTAATCAAGATAGCCAAACAGCCAGGTGGTCTCCCTGCTTGACATACATTTCTATGCATAAACTTCATCTAATATGCTTAAACATGAATAGACTTATATAAGAAATTTAACTATCGATAAATTCTGTATCTACGGAACACACCTAAGTCGGATAATCTGCTCAGATGTGGGCATTTTACACACCTAATGACGATAATCTGCATGATTGAGGTATTTTCAGCGTAATGTATACGTCTTTTTAACAGATTATCCGACTTAGGTGTGTTTTGAACTGCCTCCTATTTCTCGTATCCAAGAAATAGGAGGCAGTTCAAAGCTGCGTGAAAACGCGGCTTTGTTTCTTTGTGCGATGTTGTTGTGAGCTGCAGCCGTTCGAATAGCGCGACGCCTTAGTTGCGGTGCTCGTGTCTGACTTAGTATCCCTGCTTAGAGGCTGGAATCTTTGCTTCAGCGATGGTGTCCAAAAACGTTTGGGCATCACGGCAAGCCATAAGCTCCTCAGGAAAATCAACCTCTTCAAGCAGCTTAATAACAGAATGTGCATCAGCAATACGGGTTGCAATGTGAGCGTCTGAGCCAAAAGAAATCTTGCATCCCAGTTCAGCGCAAGTCTCTGCAATCACACGACAACGCTCAATAGCAACCTCACGCTGACCTTCGTCATGCGTGGCCTCGTTCATCTCGATGAGCTTACCGCGATCACGACACTCTCTGACAAGTGCGGGAACATCAAAATCTAAACCACTGCGACCAAGGTGACCAAGAATCAAAACATGTGGATTATCCAGCGCATTTACGTACATCTGGGTAATCTGCTTCTGCGAGGCGCCAGCTGCCCACTGTTTGCTATGAATGCTTGCAACTGCATAATCGCAGGTACCTAGGATGTGCTCGCCAAGAATATGAGGCTGGCGGAGTTTATCGCCATTAATACCCTGGTCAAACGTAATATCGTAGGCAAACAGGTTGCCCTCAAGGTCAACAATATCAACCTCGGCGCCGTGAAGCAGCCTGACGCCGTACCAGGTTTCTGGCCAAATAGCGGTGTTCATAAAGAACTGGAAATTCTTAATTGTCTGCTGGTCATACAGCATGGACGAGAAGTGGTCGGTGATTCCAAGCAGCTCATAGCCACGCTCAGAAGCTGCGCGAACGTTCTCCTCAACGGTTGAATAGGCGTGCCTCGAGTACAGACTGTGAGTATGAACGTCGCAAGTAATGCGCATGACGTGCTCCTTTGAATCTCAATCGACAACTCTAGTTAATCATGACCGCCATCATGAGGCAACCCTGGCGAGAAGACCGGTCTTCTCGCCATCCGCACGATCTACAGCTCAATACTCAGCTCGACGGGACAGTGGTCGCTGCCGTAGACCTCGCTCAAGATGGATGCGCTTTTGATCTGCTCAGCAATGCGATCGGAGACCAGGAAGTAGTCGATGCGCCAGCCGGCGTTGTTCTTGCGGGCGTTGAAGCGGTAGCTCCACCAGCTGTAAGCGCCGGTCATGTCGGGATGGCGATACCTAAATGTATCGGTAAAACCCGCGTCCAAAAGCTTGGTAAAGCTCTCGCGTTCCTCGTCAGAGAAACCTGCATTTTGCCTGTTGGATGAGGGGTTCTTAAGGTCAATCTCGTTGTGTGCAACGTTAAAATCACCGCAGGTAATCACTGGTTTTTGCTCAGACAGCTCTGCCAAGAACTCACGATAGCGCTGATCCCACTCAAGACGCTCATCCAGGCGTGCAAGCTGGTCTTTTGAGTTTGGCGTGTATACGCACACAAACCAGAACTTCTCAAACTCCAGCGCACAAACGCGACCCTCGTCGTCAGCAACAGGGCATCCAATCTGGCGAATCACCTGCAAAGGGGTTTCTCGCGAGAAAACCGCTGTACCCGAATAGCCTTTTCTTTCTGCGTAGTTCCAGGTTTGAACGTAGCCGGGAAGATCCAGCTCAACCTGGCCTTCTTGCAGCTTAGTTTCTTGAAGGGCAAATACATCAGCATTTATGGTTTCAAAAATTTCCGTGAACGAAGGCTCTTTCTTGAGCACGGCGCGCAGACCGTTAACGTTCCAGGAAATCAGCTTGTACTCTCGAGTATCGCTCATAACTCCTCTTTCATACTGTGACCTGGTGGTTTAGACCACAGTGGATATATATCACAGTAGCCGCGAGTGGCGCGCGTTCCACGCTCCAGTTACGGCGCCAAGCGGTGCGTTTGCGGCAATAAACTTTCAATAAATCCATGGTATACGACTAGTAGCCACCAATACCGCTACAATAGAAACATTCATAGCTGGCAAGGAGGATTCATGCTTCGTCAAAGCTACAACACCTGGCAATGTGGAACTCACACTATCTCGTTGGCGCGTCCTAGGATTATGGGCGTTCTCAACGTCACTCCAGACTCGTTCTCTGATGGCGGAAAGAACTTTGATCCAGAGGCTGCAATTGCACGCGGTCTACAGATGCTGGATGAGGGCGCTGACATCATTGACGTTGGGGGAGAGTCTACTCGCCCAGGTCACACGCCTGTTCTGCCTACAGAAGAGGCTGAGCGTGTAGTGCCTGTGGTGCGTGCGCTGGTGGCTGCTGGAGCAATTGTCTCCATCGACACGCGCCATGCCGAGGTAGCAAAGATGTGCGTCCGTCTTGGAGCATCCATCATCAACGACGTTTCCGGCTTCACCGATCCAGAGATGGTTGCCGTAGCTGCGGAGTCTGACTGCGGCTGCATTGTGATGCACTGGAATAAGGACGGCCTTGGAGCTCGTGTTGAGCGCAAGCAGGTGCAGCTGGACGACATGCGCCCTTCTCGCCCTACTGGTAGCGCAGCTGCTCGAGCCGCAGCTACAGGAGCTGAGACACGCACGCTGAGCTCGCAGCGTCGTTTTACCCTGCCAGAAGAGGCGCCTATTATGCGCCAGATTATGGGCTTTTTGGGCGACCAAGCTCGCGGTCTGATGCGTGCTGGCGTTTCCAAGGACCGCATCTGCATTGACCCAGGTCCGGGCTTTGACAAGTTTGCCGACGAGGACGTTGTTATTCAGCGTGCCACTCGTTCGATGGCTTCTATGGGATATCCGCTGCTCTGTGCCGTGTCCAGAAAGCGCTTTGTCGGCGCTGTTTCTGGCGTAACTGAGGCTACGCAGCGCGACGCAGCTACGCATGCAATTTGCATTGCCGCAATCACCAACGGTGCCCGTATCCTGCGCGTTCACGATGTTGCGGGAACCGCTCAGGCTATCAACGCTTACTGGGCTATGACCGAGCGTGATCCTCGTCAGGGATTTGTGGCGCTTGGCTCTAACGTGGGTGACCGCGTGGGTTATCTGGCTCGCGCAACGCAGCTCATCGATGAGATTCCGCTGACCTGCGTTGTTTCTCTCAGCCACGCCTACGAAACTGAGCCTGCATACGGTATTGCTACACCCGTGGTAAATGCTGTTGCCGAGATTAGAACTGAGCTCCATCCTCTGGTGCTGATGGATAAGCTGCTTGAGGTTGAGAACGCTCTCAACCGCACACGCAAGAAAGGCGAGGAGGGCCATGGACCTCGCACTATCGACTGTGACCTTCTGTGGGTTGAGGGCGAACAACACGCAGGTAAACACCTCACTCTGCCTCATCCACGCATGGGTGAGCGCGATTACGTACTTGTTCCTATGGAGGACCTGATGCATGATCCGGTGCGCTTCTTCTCGCACGGTGGCGTAGAGATTGCCCCTCCTGACCAGCGTGTTGGTCACGTAACTGAGGACTTGGGAGCTATTACGTGGGAGTAGCACAAGAAGCTCTGGAGCTAGCACGCGACGGTGCCCAAACGGGCGAGTTTGTGTATCGCATCTCTGACGTGCAGGAATGCACTGACCAGAGCCAAGACGAGCGCTCTGAACTGACCTTCGATCCAGCGTCCGCATCAGTATCCCCATCATCTGGCGAGAAACCCTTTGAGGTTGCAACTGTTGTGCGCTTAGGGGTCTCGATGCCCTATGTACCAGCGGTTCCATACGTTGTGGCGCTGGGGCTCTGTCAGTTCTTGCGAGCCGCAGATGAGGACTTTGGTATCCGCTGGCCTTACGATATCTGCTATAAAGACCAGGTTGTTGCCTCAATCAAGGCAACCGCAGGCTATCAAGAGGGCATGTTTGCTGTGGTGAGTATCGCAGCAGACCCCAAGGTGCTTTGCTCAGCGTTTGACGTTGCGGACAACACAGAACTTCTCGCTAATAAGGTCTCTGCGCTGGCGGTTCAGAGCGTAAGCGTGTGGGAGCAGCAGGTTAAACGCGCAAGGAGTTTTGCGGGACCAATCGCACTGATTCTGAGCGACTACTTTGATATGGTTCCTCTGCTTGGACAGCAGGTCAATAAGGTATACCCCAGTGGTAACGTTGCGCTGACCGCTCGATTTGGCGGCATTGACGTGTGGGGTCATGCCATCCTTGTTGACCAGGACGGTAAAGAAATCCTTGTAAGCGAGGAAGAAGCTTCTGTTGTGCCAGCGGTTTAACCGCTGCTCTAGCTGTCAATCTAACTGCTGCAATGCAGCTGCGGAGTCAGTTACTCGGCGGCTTGAGCAGACTGCTTCCAAATCAGATAAATGCCACGCATAGTAAGCTGCGGATCAACCACATCAAAGACATCTGTTGCTTCGCTAACGGTGTTTGCCAGGCCACCCGTTGCAATAACAGTCGCGCCCTCAATACCAGGCTCTTTGAGCGTTCTGGCAACCAGGCCCTCTGCCTGAGCAGCTGCGCCCACTACAATACCTGCCTGAACAGCGCTTTCTGTAGTGTTACCCAAGACAGTCTCGGGAGCCTTGATAGGAATGCTAGAAAGCTTAGCTGCGCGCGCAAATAGAGCGTTTGCAGAGATCATAATACCTGGTGAAATAGCGCCTCCGCGGAATACGC
>CAUVID010000076.1:0-5117 GCA_963551855.1 Lancefieldella parvula
TTGGAACTTTAACGTCCACCGAAACATACAGCGCGCCGCGAGTTGCAGGATCCTTCACGCGAGGAGCGCCCAGGTTCTTGAACCTGAACGTCTTTCCGCTCTGTGTACCTGCGGGAACCTTGAGTCTCACCGTAGTTCCATCAGGCGTTGGCACGTCAACCGAGGTGCCCAAAGCTGCTTCGTAGATGCTTACTGGCAGCTTCATGCGCACGTCAGCACCATCTCGCGAGAAGACCGAATGAGCTGCAACATTAATGGTAACCACAAGGTTGCCTCGTGGGCCGCCGTTAACACCGTACTCGCCGTGCTTCTTGTAGCGCAGCTTCATACCGTCGTAAGCGCCGGCTGGCACCTTAATGGTCAGCGACTGTTCCTCACCAGTTGAAGGCACGCGATACGTTGCCTTGCGAGAAGTTCCCTTAAACGCCTCGTCAAACGATACGTTTACGGACATAGTAAGGTCACTGCCTGCAACTGGACGGTTTGCTCGCCCACCAAAGATGTCGGCAAAGTCAAAGCCGCCAGCTCCTGCGCCTGCACCGCCACCAAAGCCGTTAAAGAAATCGGCAAAGTTGGCGCCGTTTACGTTGGTGGTATAGGTGAACCCACCCTGGCGACCACCAAATCCACCTCCAGGAATACCGCCAAATGCGAGCATTTGGTCATACTCTTGGCGTTTCTTATCGTCAGAGAGCGTGTTGTACGCTTCCGAGATTTCTTTGAACTTAGCCTCATCGCCACCCCTATCAGGGTGGTATTTAGCTGCAAGTTTTCTAAACGCTTTTTGAATATCAGACTTCGAGGCGTCGCGCTTCACGCCAAGAACATCATAAAAAGTCTTACTACCTGCCATTCAGCACGGCCTCCTCTCTAAACTGCTCTGCCTTACTTGGTTGCGCCATTTGCGGCAGCACCGTCTGTGCCTTCTGCCTCTGCGCCGTCAGCAGCTTCTGGCTCAGCTGGGCGCTTTGGGCCGCCGTGGGTAACAACAACCATTGCAGTGCGAATATCCTTGCCGCCCATACGATAGCCCTTTTGGTACACCTGGGCGACGGTCTCATCATACGCCTGGGTATCCTCAATCTGGCTCACTGCCTGGTGAGATAGAGGATCAAAGGCTTCGCCCACAGGATTGACTACCTCAACACCCTCTTTGTTCAAGACGTTTACGAGCTTATTACACACTGCGGAGACGCCCTCAACAAACTGCTGAGCTGCAGGGTCGGTCAAGTTGTCCGCGTGCTCAATAGCGCGCTCCAAGTCATCAATAACAGGGAGAAGGTCAACTACCAGCCTCTCTGTTGCGCGCTGGCGCTCATCAAGACGCTCCTGAGCGGTACGACGACGGTAGTTATCCCAGTCAGCCTGCAGGCGCAAGAAGCGATCATTTGCCTCAGCTGCCTGCTGCTTTGCTGCCTCAATCTGGTCAGAGACCGAGTCCAGCTCGTTCTGTAGGCGGTCGCGCTCCTGAGCTGCACGCTGAGCGTCAGCAGCAATCTCTGCCTCAGCCGTCTCTTCTCCGCGACGAATTGCCTCAGCAACCATCTCTTCTTCGGTCATCGGACGACCTGAGCCAGCTGCGCCATTGGCAGCGGCCGCGTTGCCGTCAAGCGTCTGACTTGCGGAATCATCCCCCACAACGCCGACGGCGCCTACGGTTTCATCACCGTTATTCTCGTTATCAAAGGAAGTGCCAACCTTGTTCTGATCTGCTGTTGTCACTGCCATCACCTCCCTATGTGTAGAAGGCGGCCAAACGTTTCCGCCAGCCGCCTCCGAGTCATATCACATTGTCTACCAGCTGCTGCACCAAGTTACCCAAGCGCATATGCCGAGAAACTCAGATTAGTTCTGGTTCTTGTCGTCGTCGACAACCTCGTAGTCTGCATCAACAACATCTGGCTCAGAAGGGTTACTTGCTGCGCCGTTGTTGCCAGCGGTCTGAGCCTGAGCATCTGCGTAGACAATCTCTGCGAGCTTCTGACCAACCTCGGTGAGCTTCTCGCCAGCCTTCTTGATTGCCTCAATGTCAGAGCCATCAAGTGCGGTCTTTGCCTCAGCAACTGCCTCTTCAACAGCCTTCTTCTGATCCTCAGGAACCTTATCGCCAAGGTCTTTGACGGTCTGCTCGGTGCTGTATGCCAGGGAGTCTACCTGGTTGCGAACCTCGATCTCGTCCTTGCGCTTCTTGTCTTCCTCAGCGTGGGACTCTGCGTCCTTGACCATGCGGTCAACTTCATCGTCGGACAGAGCGGTGGAGCCAGAAATGGTGATCTCCTGGGACTTGTCAGTTGCCTTGTCCTTAGCAGTGACCTTCAGGATGCCGTTTGCGTCGATGTCAAAGGTAACCTCAATCTGAGGGATACCGCGCTGAGCAGCAGGAATGCCAGTAAGGTTGAACTTACCAAGGCTCTTGTTGTCAGAAGCCATCTCGCGCTCGCCCTGGAGGACGTGGATCTCAACGGAGGTCTGGTTGTCAGCTGCGGTGGAGTAAACCTTTGTGCTGGAAGTTGGGATGGTGGTGTTGCGGTCGATGACCTTGTCAACAACGCCGCCGAGGGTCTCAACGCCCAGGGACAGTGGGGTCACGTCCAGAAGCAGGATGCCGGAAACGTCGCCGGTAAGAACGCCGCCCTGAACAGCTGCGCCGTCTGCAACAACCTCGTCTGGGTTGACGGACATGTTAGGCTGCTTGCCGGTCATGCTCTTGACCAGATCCTGAACAGCTGGCATACGAGTGGAGCCGCCAACCAGAATGACCTCGCTGACATCGGAGAGCTGAAGGCCTGCGTCCTGGAGTGCCTTGGTTACAGGAGCCTTGCAGCGGTCGAGAAGATCGCGGGTAATGCGCTCAAACTCTGCACGAGTCAGGGTGTAGTCAAGGTGCTTAGGACCAGATGCGTCTGCGGTGATGAATGGCAGGTTGATCTGTGCCTGCTGAGCGCTGGAGAGCTCCTTCTTGGCGTTCTCTGCAGCCTCCTTGAGGCGCTGAAGTGCCATTGGATCCTTGCGGAGGTCAATGCCGTTGTCGGAGTTGAACTTGTCTGCAAGCCAGTCGATAACGCGCTGATCCCAGTCGTCGCCGCCCAGGTGGTTGTCGCCGTTGGTTGCAAGAACCTCAACAACGCCGTCTGCAAGGTCAAGCAGGGAGACGTCGAAGGTGCCGCCGCCGAGGTCGAAAACGAGAACCTTGTGGTCCTGATCCTTCTTGTCCAGGCCGTAAGCAAGAGCTGCTGCGGTTGGCTCGTTGACAATGCGCTGAACGTTGAGGCCAGCAATCTTACCTGCGTCCTTGGTTGCCTGACGCTGTGCGTCGTTGAAGTATGCTGGGACAGTGATGACAGCGTCGGTTACAGGCTCACCGAGGTACTTCTCGGCGTCTGCCTTCATCTTTGCAAGGGTCATAGCGCTGATTTGCTCTGGAGTGTAGTCGACGCCGTCAATCTCAACGACTGCGCGACCGTCAGTGCCAGCCTTAACCTTGTAAGGGACAGTCTTGATCTCAGACTGGACCTCGTCAAACTTGCGGCCCATGAAACGCTTGATGGAGAAGACGGTGTTTACAGGATTGGTGACAGCCTGGTTCTTTGCTGCCTTACCAACAATGCGGTCACCGTCAGCACGGAAGCCGACGACGGAAGGAGTTGTGCGGTCTCCCTCTGCGTTTACGATAATAGTTGGCTCTCCACCCTCGAGGACAGCCATAGCTGAGTTTGTAGTACCCAGGTCAATTCCAAGAATCTTACCCATTATGAATCATCCTTTCCTATGTACGTGTTCCGTTTGGCGAGAAACCCCACAGGTAGATGACCTGAAAAGGGGCACAAGCTAACCGTGAACACATACCATGTTTCTGCTTTACGGTTTTGCTTATACCCCTATGTCTGACTTATATACATAATCTAAGTCAGTTTGTAGTAGATTTTTTAAATTCTTTACCCCAGTAGAGTATCTCTACCGTAAGCCTCACGCCATGCGGCGGAGAACTCTTCAACAGCAATCTTTGTGCCTGGATGATCCATCATAGTGTAAACAATATCAGGCGGAAGGGTGACTGCGTCGATGCCACCAGAGATAAGCGCATGGACCTGCTCAGTATTCTTAAATGATGCAGCAAGAATCTTAGAATTCAGTCCATGAGTCTCAAGCATCTGCATAAGATCAAAAACTTGGCCAATACCATCACCATAGTTGCACATACGGTTAACATAAGGAGCCAGGTAATCTGCACCGTTCATAGCTGCAAGGAATGCCTCGTCCGCAGAATAAATAGCGGTTGCAAGAACACCAAGACCCTCGGACTTGAGCTGCTTAATTGCCTTGTATCCGTTGCGAGTCACAGGAATCTTCACGTAGGTATTCTCGGGACGAAGGCCGCATATATAACGAGCCTCTTCCAGCATCTTCTGATAGTCAGTTGAAACAACCTGCACAAAGAACTTTTGCTCAGGCAACAGGTACTCTACGAACTCCTTGATTACCTGTTCGGGCTGCTTGCCGCTTCTAGTGATGATTGAAGGGTTAGTGGTAACTCCATCAATGGTCAAAAGCTCATCAAGCTGCTTAACTGCCTCAAGATCAGCTGTGTCTAGAATAAACTCCATGCTTGGCTCCCCTTTATCACTAGAGCATCTATGTGCTGAGCACTATTCTAGCCGTTGTACTTCTCGCCATAAGCTGATATTTCGTCTTATCTCCAAACGGCGGCGTATGTGAAGTGCTAATCGGAATCTACAGCGTCTACCAGTGGAATCCTAATGGTAAATACAGAACCCTGAGGGTTGTTTTCGGAGACTGTAATGGAAGCTCCATGTCGCTTCAAGATAGTCTTGACCAGTGAAAGGCCAATGCCTGCGCCGCCAAACTCTCTGGAGCGTGACTTATTCACCCTGTAAAACGGCTCAAATACAAGTTCTCTTTGCTCAGGAGCTATGCCTACTCCTGTATCGGCAATTATAATCACGCCTTCTTGACCCATGGTTTCTAGAGTAATGTTGACTGAACCTTCTTCATAGTTATAACGAATGGCATTTTCAACCAGGTTGTAAAGTGCTCGATATAGCAGATTGGTATTTCCTTTAACGATAAAGGTCTGTGCCTCAGATTGTGTATCAGAA
>CAUVID010000077.1:0-5116 GCA_963551855.1 Lancefieldella parvula
CAACGTTTGCAGCGTCCGCCTGACGAGCAGAAATATCATTAAGCTGAGACTCCTGGGAAGCGCGGAGATTCTCAAGCTCAGCCTTCTTATTCTCAAGCTCGGTCTTCTCGGACTGAAGAGCAGCCTTATCAGACTCAAGAGCAGCCTTCAAGTTCTTAACTTCCTCAATCATCTTCTGATCAGACTCAGAAATCTTATCAAGGTAGTAAATATTAGAAGTGAGCTCCTCAAAGCTTGCGGAAGAAAGAATCATCTCTAGAGCGCCAGCTGGACCAGCCTTATAGTTGCTGGACATACGTGCGCCAAGTGCTTTTCTCTTCTCGGCAATCTGAGTCTCTTTTTCAGAAATCTCTTTCTGCTTAGCGTCAATCTGATTCTGCTTATCTGCAATCTGATCAGAAATAGCGCCAATCTGAGAGTTAGTGTCATTAAGGCTAGTCTGCATGTTGGAGACCTCATTAGAAATCTCATCAAGCAGTTTCTGAGCAGCATCGTAATCGCTACGAGCAGCATCAATCTGAGCCTGGGTAACACCAAAAGCAGGGCGGGTATTGATCAGAGATGCAGTAACGGCAGCGGCAGCAATGCCCATGCCGGCAAAAATCTTTAGAGCATCACGACGATTGAAAAGAGCAGCGCACTGCTCCTCAATGGTTGTACTTTGCTGTTTCTTTAAACTCATAAGGGTCTCCTAGAACGTTTAGTAGTACGGTGTGACCTTTGAGAGACTATTCTACCCGAGATACACGATGATATTCAAAAAGATACGTAATTTACAAACTTCCCAAAACGAATTTCGGGGAGTTTTGGCTCTAAATTGTGAGGTCAGAGATAGGATTTAGCGGTTTTCAATATGTGCAACATTTTTTATTGATATGGTAATCCTACCGTCAGACTCGTGAGAAAATTCTAGGTAACCTGGACGATCCGTTAGGTTTGAGGGAAATGAAATCTCAATTCCCGTATCGGTGCGGATTTTATGATTCTTTGCAATTCTGTTAGCAACACCGCGTTTAACAGGAACTTCTTCGGGGAGCTCTCTGCTTGCCACCTGAGCCTCGTACTTTTCCTGAATCTCAGGACGCTCCTCAAAGATACGCTTACCGACCTTAATAGGGTCTACTACCTCTTCTACCTCTGCTGCTTCTGCAACAGCCGCTTTTGCACGAGACACCTCAACAGCAGGCTCAAGTCCATATTCTTCAGCCAGGTCTTGAACAATAACGGTTACCTCACCAATAACCTCATGACTAGACGCCTCTGATGTGCACTCAAGGAAAAGCTCTGGGATGATGAACTTTCCCTCTCCTGCTACAGAGCGGTCATGGTCGTGGAAGTCAATGGCGCCTGTATCCAGGTCAATGACTGCATATGAATCAACCTTTTGCGTAGGAGAAGGCAGCGTTGCGTCTTGGCGCAAAATCTCATTTACCGATCCGTTTACATCATGGATAAAGGCCTGCTTGCGTGGGAGAAGCACAATAGCAAAAAGACGTCTTCCCTCACCCTCAAATGCCTCAGCCTGAGCATCTTCGTCATCTGCAGCAGCACTGGCAAGCGCCTGACCTGCATCAGTATCAATATAGTCCGCCACAAGAAGATCGCACTGCTCAACATCATCTGCACGACGGAGCTCTTCCCAGAACCACTGAGCAATCTGGTGAGAAAACTCTACAAACTCAACGTCTCCGTGAGCATACTCCTGAAGACCTCCTGCAAAATTGCTGGTAGGAGCAAACTCTCCGTGCCTGGATTCTGGGTTTGCTGTAATTTTACGCAGTCTACGCTGCACATATGACTTTGTCTGACGGTCCTCTAAATCCAAGGTAGATTGAGAGAAGTATTTAGTTCCCGTCTCAAAATCAAAGACGTGAAGAATTGCCTTAGTAACTCTAAGCATGTAAAACCTCGTTTATTGCAGATGCTTTGCTGGCGAGAAACCCTAGTGCTTGACGCACATCAGAGGATCGCCAATCTTAACCAGTGGACGACCACCAATCAGCGTTCCGGACTCACCAATAAGATCAATGCGCTCATACTGATCTGCATTAACAACGGTAACAACCACAACGTTCTCATATCCTGCTTCTTCAATAGCAGCAGCATCAAATGAAATCAGTGGAGTACCGGCCTTGACCTCATCGTTAGCGTGAACGTAACGGGTAAAGCCCTTGCCGTTCATCTCGATGGTGCCAACACCAATGTGAATCAAAATCTCAATACCAGTGTCTGTGGTAAGGCCAATTGAGTGATTTGTTACGTTAGTTGCGGTAACGCGAGCATTGCAAGGAGCATAGACGCAATCAAGGCCAACAGGCAAAATGCCATAGCCTTGGCCAAAGAGACCGCTTGAGATTACCTCGTCGTGAACCTCTTGTACGCTTACCAGAACACCAGAAACTGGTGCATAGATAGTGTCTTCCCTGGTAGCAAATGTAGCCTTCTGAGGCTGCTCTGTTCCGTTAGAAGGAACAAACACATTTTTAACCTTTGACCAAAGACCCATGATGCCTCCTTGAGTATGTGCTCTGCACAGATACCATCTGACATAACGTTTCTATTTTACCTAAGCGAGAAGGACGAATGCTCCACAGAGAAACATCCGTCCTTCTTTCACGAATTTACAACACGACGACGCAACTTACTGCATTCTCTTTGCACCTCTAAAGATGATCGAACGTGCAGCAAAATAGGTAACCAGGAAGTATCCGCCATACAAAGCAGCTACTACTGCAACCACTCCACCAATGCTGCTAGCTACATCAAAGTTGCCAATCGACTTAATGACAGAAACCATAATGGACATCGCACAAGTAGCGTGCGCAGCTGCCATAAGCAGTGGGAACAGGAAGTACACACCAATCTGAACAAAGAGTGCGCGACTTGCAAGGCCCTTCTCGGCACCAAGTTCTGCAAGAACTTGATACGCACGAGCGTTGTCCGATGCCTCGGAGAGCTGCTGAAGTGCCAGAATAGCGGCGCACGCAATGAAGAGTACCAGGCCAATGTACAGCGCCAGATACGTCACAATACCAGAGAATCCAGCAGTCGATTGAATGTACTCGGAAGCGGTGACCACAAGCATTAAAGAATAAGGATCGGAATCGCTACCAGTTACGGCGCCATCACCAAAGTACTGCTTAATTTGACCCTGGAACTGCGTTTCAGAAGCATCGCCTGGGGTTTGATAGTTGCCTAAGATATATGAGTTGGTCAAAACAACGCTTGAAGGGAAGCTTTGATCAGCAACAACCACAATTCCAAATGCTGGCATAAGTGCAGGTCCACCTTGTGTTTGGGCAATATCAAGCGTTCCACCAACAGCATGAAGTTTGTGACCCTCAATGGTGAGTTCAGGATTATTAGCAAGAGAATCCTGCCAGTATTTTGTGAGATTAGTATCAAGCGTCCAAACCATATAGCCGTCAGTACCAAAGTCAACAGGCTCAAGACCAGATGCAACACGCAGTTTGTTGTACTGAGAAGCTCGCATCAGAGTTACGTTTTTCTGCGCAGGATCTTCCTGGCCACTATAGCCGGTAAAGTAATCACTAAAGCGCTTGCCTGTTACAGCGTCAATAGAACTATACGTAAAACTAGGCGTTGTTGGATCACTTTGAGCAAAGTATGTATCTACCTGGAAGGCATTTTTGATAGTTTTATCCCACTCTGGATCTAGCTTCTGCACTACAGAGAGATAGTCATATGAATCCGCTGGACCAGGGGTATAACTGCGCTCTGAGCCTGGATTGATCGATACAGAAACATCGTACGTTTTAAGCTTGGAGAAACTGACGTTCAAAGAGTCAACAAGCGAGAAACCCGTACCAAGTCCACAGACTGCCACAAAGAGCATGGCGCAGACTAGAGAGATAGAAACCCAAGCAGTATTTACGCGGGCATTAAACTGACGCAGGATAAATGAGTGAAGACCCTTGTAGTAGAAGCCCTTCTGCATCTGCATGAATCTGAGCAAAAAACCAGAGATTGAGAAGAAAAAGAGTGCTGTGCCCACAGATACCAAAGCAGTAGCTATGGCAAACTCGTCATCTATCTGTTTTAAACCATTGTGCTGAAGCAGGATATAGGAATAAGCAATGATTCCAAGAGAGGCCAAGAAGAGCAGTACTGAAACGGTAAGGTTTCTTACCTTGACGGTCTGAGTTACTTTGTCTGCGTTAAGAAGGTCAATAAGCTTATAGCGGGACACCGTGGTGACGTTAAAAATCAGCGCAACCACAAACATGACCACAAAGTAAATAACCGTTTGAATCAACGCAGCTTGCGAGAAGACAAATTTAAATGAATCAAGAGTCGTATTGAACATGTGGGCCGTTGCAAACATCATAAATTGAGAGATAAAAATACCTGCAACAAGTCCAACTACCAGAGCGAGAAAACCAACAAACAGTGTCTCAATACTCATAATCTTAGAGACATTTCTCTTGGTCATACCCAGTATCTGGTACATACCAAATTCTTTTTTTCTACGGCGAATCAGAAATTGATTAGCGTAGACAACAAGAAATCCCATAATAACGGCGAGAAAAACGCTTACTCCAGAGATGGTATTACTTAAGAGCTGAACAATGCGTCTCTGGTCTTCAGAAAGATCCAACACCATGGACTGCTGAGTGATTGAATTGAAGGAATAAAACAGTGCAACGCCTACTGCCAATGTCAGAAAGTAAATGCTGAAATCGCGCAGTGATTTCTTGACGTTACCAAGCGCGATTTTACTGTACATCAGCACCCTCTCCTCCCAGGAATGAAACAACGTCCATGATCTGGTCAAAGAACTGCTTACGGGGTTTCTCGCCACGAACTATCTCGTTAAAGATGCGACCATCTTTAATGAAAATGACGCGATGAGCGTAAGAAGCTGCATATGAATCGTGAGTAACCATGGCAATAGTTGCGCCATTACGGTTGAGGTTCTCAAAGCTCTCAAGAAGTGTGCGGGCGTTCTTTGAGTCAAGTGCGCCGGTTGGCTCGTCTGCAAGGACCAGCGAAGGATTAGTGACAATTGCTCGAGCTGCAGCAACGCGTTGACGCTGGCCACCGGACATCTCGTAAGGGAACTTATCAAGCACCTCATTAATCTGAAGCAGCTTGG
>CAUVID010000078.1:0-5047 GCA_963551855.1 Lancefieldella parvula
TTAAAGGACGAGCCAACGGCTGGACTGAGTCGGGTTTGTTGGTGAATGAAATGCATCTGCGAGAGTGGGTGCATTTTTTAATATGTCTTGTCTACTAGTATCCCAAACCACATAGTTCTTTAAGTGGCATAAACTAACGGAATTGGGTATAATTAACCCAAAGAGCGAGCAGCCCGCGTACAACTGCGCGAATTTGCACTCGCTCTTTATTTGTGCACATTTACTAATTTCCCTGTTTTTGTAAAACAGGCAATCGTGTAATTGGCACCGAATTCATTTGTAACATCTTGTATTGCTTTAATAAGCTCTGCGTCACTGAAATTAGATTCAGAGTTATCTATCACCATCCTTACAACTCCTTTTTTTCTTTTATTAGTCTTTAGGACATAGTTTTTCACTGCTCCAAAGGCATTTTCAGAGTCTTGAGGAGTCTTTATTTCAACGCCATTTTCAAAATCAGGTAATCCAACTTTATGTTTTATGCCATCCGTTATAACCCAGTAGTAATCAATCTGAAAATGTGGCTCAATACCTACAGCCGCAAGCCTATGAGCCGTTCTGTCTTCCCATGGGTTTTTTATTGTTACTGAGCGCTCTATTTCCGGTGTTGCATAAGTCACTTCGGGCGGAGTGCCGTTATAGAGCCACTTGAAATCTCTTGTCTCACATTCGGCAATGATTGCAAAACGATTCTCCCACGTAGGCTCGAGTCCAAGCGTGTTGGCGCATTCAACCCAGCGAGCATACATCTCTTCTGGCTTGTATCCATCAATGGTAGTTTCTTTTGTTCCTGGAACAATGATGCAGTCACAGTGGAGATGGAACTTATGTCCAAGACCTCCCGCCTTTAATTCTGACGTGTAGTCAAAACCACGTGATGACAGCATAAAGCACCAGCCGCAGGTCTCTGTACCGGATGGAACTCTTGCCCAGCGAATATTCGAGCGAGCAACGTTTCTGTACATATTAGTATTGGCTTCACGATGTACATAAAAACGAGTAAGCGTTGCACAAGCGTCAATAAACTTCTGGTTGTTACCATCAACTAAGTCTTTTGCAAGGTAATGAACTTTTTTCTCGACTAAACCCTGTTCAATAGTTTTATGATAACGAAACCTTGCCTTAACACCTTCTGCTTTTACTATCTCATCAAACAGCTCTCCTGCAAGCTCCCCTGCTTGAGAAGAAAAAGCGTTGAGAGCTTGTTTAATTGACTTAATAGCCATGTTTCGAAGCTCTGCTACCGAAGAGTTAGGATTAGCAGTTCTAAGCGCATCATAATAGTCAGACATAAATTCAGCCGCATCGTTTGCGGCTGAATCAAGCTCTTTTCTATACTGCGAAATTCTATCCTTGCTTACCTGCATCAATTACACCATCCAGTAAATCTTGATTGTCAACTGGAGTCTTTGCAGCCTTTGCGGCAAAGCGTGCCCTAAGAAGCTCCTGTGCTAAAGCTCTTTCCTTATCACTTTCAAGCCTTTGAACTTGGTCATCTGTAAAGCCAAGTTCCTCAAGAAGAATCTCAGAATTGACAATCCATGGAACAGCTTGGGCGATCTTAAGCATGGAGTCAGCCTGGGAAACAATTGACGGCATCGCAGGATTGCGCCATTTAGCCGTGATATTAGGCTCTGTTGTAAGCACCTCAGCAAATGATATGTTTCTCTTAACTGCTAACGCCATAAGAGCAATATCTCGAAGAGCTTCGCCGTTGTCGGCATTAAGGTTTTGAGCGTCAACGACCAAAGGCTCTTTTGCGGCGTAGATTGCTTCAGCTGAGCTTGGGTTATCAGATACAATTCCGAGCTCTGATATTGGAACATTTGTCTCAGCAGAAAAACGAGCTGCAAGCGAGCGCATGTAGTCAATATGCGGCTGCATTGACCCCTGCTGCAGCTGTCCAAACGTTGGGGTATCACCATCAGCGTCTTTTGAGACTGCAAAAATAGAGCCAATATAAGCGTCCCATTTTGAGAGCTTGTTGAGAGCATCTGGGTCAGCACCGACAAGATACTTTTGAGGTGCCGTCATAAACTCCGCTGCAACTTCAGCGCGTACACTTGAGCGCATGGCGTCATCCGTCAGATCCATAACAGCTCGAGTGATGCGCGACTTACCAAACGGGCGGTCAAGCGTTGCCTCGTAGACCAAAGGCTCCATGAGACAGCGACCCATTCCATGTGGAATATATTCAGCAACCCAGCGAGTCGAGTCGAGTGGTCTACGGATGCGGATAATATCGATATCGGTAAAGACATTAATCCACGTTGGGGCATTTCTGTGATTCGGTCGATTGTCACGATCAACTACGACAATGCCAGCCTGAATACGATGTAACCGTTCATCCCAAAGAGCGGCGGCGGACACTGCAGAATATGCTGAGATAATAACCGCAGGCTCTCCCGCATCAACATTTCCAGCGGTAACAGTAAGAAACGCACAGGAATTTCTAAGTTGGCCTTTAACGGCCTTACGATAGCGTCGCTTGAGGGCATTTTCACGAACAATAGCCTGTAATTCCTTGGCAGTATCCTCATCCGTGCAAGTAAAACCATCGAACTGAGAACGGTCAGCAAGAGCGTCTACAGCCTTTGCTGGCCATGAAATAGCCTGTTCCAAGTTTCTTAAGCCGTCAGGTACCGAAATACCGAGCTGCTGAGGCTTTATATGCATGAGATAGTAGCCATCACGCAAACGATTACGTGCAAGGGTCTTTGAGTAAACTGCACAGAGATTTAAAACTGTCTGCCTATCTTCTTTTCTCAGTCCAGCCGCTGTTGCAATTGCAACAGGAATAATTCCAATTGTCACCAGACTACCTGCTTTCTAGCTGGGTTTCTTTTAGTGGTCCTAACTCCATAAAGTGCAAGCGCCGCAGACTCAGCAGCGGTACACGTTGCTTTTGGAGAATCTCCAAATCCAAAGCCGCCGTTATTTCCAATTGCACGCCTGGACGAGCCTGTAACAGACTCGTCCAGTGCTGGAGAGGGGACGTGACATATGCTATGTGCTCCAACTTCATCAACAAATCTTGAAGCTGCCGCTACAGCCTGTTTTGTATCGCAAAGAACAACGCCCCGCTTTGGAAAATGTAGCTCCTGCAAGCGTTCGGCCAGCTGAGTTGCGCCAGAACGGCCATCAATAACCACGCATGCAATGCGACTCTCACGTTCCTTGATCCATTGAGCGAGGTTTTGACCAGCACCATAAGCGTCTGCGATATCCACGAGCTCAACATAAGCTGTTGGGTTATCTTGCTGAGTTAGAGCTGCTGAAATTGCTACTTTCTTTCCATCAAGGGAGTACTTAATTCCAAAAGCCAGAAGCCCATCGTCATAAGGCTCTTCTGTTATGCACTCATTCCAGTCATTTGCATTAACGATATACTCAACTGAAGTATCGAGCGTTGACCACCAGCCGAGACGCTCACGAGCAAATCCATCTTTTGTCATCTGATGCCATTCGTTGAGCACTGCTCTTTCTGTGATACGAGAGCCGAGAGCCGGATTAGTCTCATAAGCAAGGTCAAGTGCTTCTTCATCGCTGGTACCCTCTCTCGGAACAGATTCTGCGGCCCATTCAAGCCACCAAGCCTCGCCAGGACTGTCGGAATGAGCTGTATCGTGCATTCGTTTGAATACCGTTCCTCTACAGGTTGGGTCTGGCGGAGTTCCAATGTAAATGACTTGAGGAGAACCATCTTTAGATGCAGAAACAGTTGGCAAAATAGCATTTAACTGAGCGTCTGTAAGCTCCTGTGCCTCATCAATAATGATGAGCGAGCGTGTACCTCCTCGTGCCTTTGAGGTCGTGCGAGTCGAAAACTTAAGCCTTCCGATTGCGCGTTTGCCACTTTTATAATGTCCGCAATCAAAGAGCAAGTACTGCTTGCCTGGCTGCCTATACGCCTTAAGAAGAAGTTCAGCTAAGTCTGGATACGTCTCGTCGTCCGTAAAAAGGTTCACGATCATATCAAAGAACTCATCAACGGTATCTGCATTGTGAGCTGAATAGACAACGTCCATTCCACAAATGGCCGCACACCAAATACCGTAGAGTCGTGCGGCAAACGATTTACCATTTTGTCGTGGCTTAGCTGCACCAATAGTTTCAGACGCTGGCATACCTTTAGCGTCTTTAGCCATATACAGCTCAAGTTCGTATTTTTGAGCCTCATCAAGCTTAAACCCGTAATGCGAAAACATATTTATGCAAGCTTTTGCATCAGAATGATGATATTTTCCAATGCGTTCAAAGGTCGGTTTTTGATTTCCAACACGTTTTTTACGCCTTGGCATTACGAGACCTCTTTGAGATATGTCTTTCTGGCTCGTTTAGCAGGGCTCGGTTTTTTAGCTGCAAGCAACTTCTCTTTTTCCATTGCGTCGACTTCGTCAACTACCTGGACGAATGTCTTTACAATGGCTGCAAAGTCGCGGCCAGATTCACAATCATCTAGCTTCTTTGCCATAGTTATCTGCAGTGCTTTATAGATGTCATACCGACCGCCCTCTCTGCAAATAGTAACTAGTTTCTTGGCCATTAAGACCTCCTTTCAGGCTCACTTCACTGTGGAAAATTTGATGGTTCGCTATATTCTGACTATGCCAAGGGGCGTCTTTTTGGGGCCGTGGGAGGGTATACCCCCCTACCACAGACGCGTTCTCACAATAGGTAGTGCATTACCCTTAAGCTCGTCCATCATTCGATTACCGCGCTTCTGATTGCATATACGGTGCGCCGCTTTGACATTCTCTGGGTCGCATGCGGCAGCTCGTCTTTGTTCAAGAGGCAGCCTTGAGACAGGTACGACCTCATCCATCTCAAAGCTCATCGGGTCACCAGCGGGAAGCGAGTAATCAATTGGCATACCGCAAATGTGACACGCATCTTCTCGTGCAATCATCTGCTTTCGCAACTGGTCTCTAGCGTATGAGCGTCTGATGTTGTAACTCATTTGCTCACCTGCCTAACAAAAAAGCGCCCTGGCTCATAACCAGAACGCTTATTAGTTCCTTTGTTGCGTAAATCGCTACTGTACATA
>CAUVID010000079.1:0-5040 GCA_963551855.1 Lancefieldella parvula
CCAAAGAGCGCTATGCCAGAGACTGCTAACTCTTGCAACACCCACGAGATGGACGCGTATCTCACACGTTATCTTCGTAGCGCTGCAAAGCGTCTTCGCGAGACTGCAACAGCTGGTGAGTCACTTGAGTCTTTGCGTGAAATGAAGAAAGAGATGATGGAGGATGTCTACACTCTGCTGGTAACTTGCCTGGGTCAGCCTCCTGTATCTTTTGAGGCCCGCCTGCGCGATAAGGACGATAACCTCGTTCTTTCCGGCACTTTTACCCCTCAGGAGTTCTTCGCCGAGACTGTTGATATGAACCTTGACGATTACATCTCAATCATCTCTGCACCAACCGCAGATAAGCCTTTCAACCACACCTACACCGTTTCCCGCCTGGGCAACGTTGTTGAGGGTGGCGGCGTTCGTTACCTCAACCTTGAGATTCCTGAGCTTAAGCGCCTTGCTGTGGCTCAGCTCAAGGACAACCTGCCTGTCTGGTTTGGTTGCGACGTTGCTCAGTCTTACCTTCGTGAAGAGGGCATCATGGATACCCGCGCACTCGATGTTGATGGCCTCTTTGGCTTCCCTATTGAGGGTGCACTTGACCGCGCAGAGCGCCTTGACTACGGCGAGTCTCTGATGACACACGCAATGGTTCTTGAGGGCGTTAACTTTGACGCCGAGGGCAACACCACCCTCTGGAAGGTTGAGAACAGCTGGGGTAAAGACCACGGCCGCGATGGCTTTGACACCATCTCTGACCCTTGGTTTGACGAGTACGTCTACCAGATTGTTGTTGACAAGAAGTACCTCACTCCTGAGCAGCTCAAGACCTTTGAGACCGAGGAAGCAACTGTCCTCGAGCCATGGGACCCAATGGGCTCTCTCGCAACACTTCGCTAAGGTACAAACCATCTGGCGAGAAGATCGGTCTCTCGCCAGGTTTTTCTAAACGCTACTAACAAAAGGAGCCGTAATGGCTGATCAGACTGTAAATCCACAGTGGGCAAACGAGGAAACTGCTGCTTTTAGCGCAGACCGCGCTAACCGCGTTGCCCGCAACTCCGTAACTTCTATGGGCGTTTCCGCAGCTGCTCGCGACATCACCACCATGCGCACTTACGCTGATACCTACGGTGTTGCCGTTGCAAAGACCGGCGACGTCACCAACCAGCGTCAGAGCGGCCGCTGCTGGATGTTCTCTTCTTTCAACGTGCTTCGTCAGGAGGCAATCAAGAAGCTTGACGTTGATACCTTTGAGTTCAGCCAGGCATATGGCATGTTCTACGACAAGCTTGAGAAGGCTAACTCCGCACTTGAGTACATCATTCAGACCGCTGACCAGCCAACCGATTCTCGTGTTGTCCACACGCTTCTGACCGAGGGCATTGGCGACGGCGGCTACTACTCATTTGCTATGAGCTTGGTTGAGAAGTACGGCCTGGTTCCTAAGGATGCCATGCCAGAGACTGCTTGCTCCAAGAACTCCACTCAGATGGACGAGCGCATTGACCGCCTGTTCAGAAAGAGCGCTGGCGAGCTTCGCGCAGCATACGCAGCTGGCAAGTCTCAAGACGAGCTTCGTGCGCTTAAGCAGGAGCAACTCAAGGGCTTCCACCAGATCCTTTCCGTCTGCCTTGGTGAGCCACCTCTGACCTTTGATTTTGAGTGCAAGGTTGGCAAAAATGCACAGGTAGATAAGGCAAAGCTCTCTCCTGTCGAGCCAAGTAAGGCTTCTGACAAGAAGGACGGCGAGAAGGACGAGGAAGGCACTCAGATTCTTCGCGACTTTGGCATTACCCCTCTTGAGTTTGCTGAGCGCTATTGTGGCGTTGATCCTCGTGGCTTTGTCCAGCTCATCTCTGTTCCAAGCAAGAAATATCCTTACGGCAAGGTGTATCACCCAACCTTCATTGATACCGTTTTGGGTGGCATTAAGACTCGCTTCTTAAACGTTGAGCCAGAGGTTCTTGAGGCAGCTACCATTGCTTCTTTGAAGGACGGCAACCCTGTCTGCATGGCCTGCGACGTTATGCAGGAGTTCCCTCGCCACAACGAGGACTTTAACTACGTTCTCTCAACCGACACCATGGATTACAACGGCCTCTTTGGCGTTGATTTTGACATGGATCGCGCCTCAATGATTGAGAACTATGAAACTTCCCTTACCCACGCAATGACCTTCCAGGGCGTTGAGCTGGATAAGGACGGTAAGGCTAAGCAGTGGCGCATTGAGAACAGCTGGGGTAAGGACTCCGGTAAGGACGGCTACCTCATCATGAGCGCAGATTGGTTCCGCCTCTACGGTGGCGAGGCTGATGTTCGTCGTCAGTACGTTCCAGAGGACCTGCTCAAGGTTTGGGACGAGGGCGAAGATGTCCAGATTGATTTCTGGGAGAACCTTGGCTACTCCCTTGGTGGTCGCAACCGCAAGTAAGGTACGTCCATATAGTGTGACCTTTATTATAAAGAGGATATAACCCTTGGTTATATCCTCTTTATTGTTAAACTAAAACTTAAATATCTTTTTATTGAAGAGATTTTTTCAATGTATCAATTGTCTCTTGGAGACTATCTCTATATTCAATTAAATATTTAACAAGTTTATCTTTTCCGATAATTTTTTTATTTCTAATAGCATCGTACTGATTCACTTGACTATCGTACGCTTGTTCAATTGATTCCTTCATTTTTTGAAAAGTAGTCTCATCGTACAAAACTGTACCTTTTACCACTGTCTCATAATCAGAAAAATAATTCTCAATAATTTTGTAATACATTTTTAGATAATCATCATACGTCTGAATTGATTGGATAGTCTGATCCGATACATCTTGAGGATTGAAAACGTCTGTTGTTTCATCTGATTTTTGTTCAGTATTTTCTTCTTTATTTGATTTTGAATTTGTATTTGTTTCCTGCTGTTTGTTTGACTGTGTATTATTAACGACAGATGTATGTCTAGTACTATCAGACTTTGATTGATAAGAAGAAGCTTTTGAACAGCCACTACTTTGAATCATTGTCCAACTAATTGCAGTAATGAATAATATTGCTGCAATTAAATAATATCGATATACAAATACTTTACTTTTATTACCAGTATTTTTAGAGCTGTTTTTCATCATACCTCCTACTTAAATTACATTAATTAGTTCTTCATCTCATGCATTGAAAATACCCCCCCCCCGAATAAATGTCAAGAAAAATATGACATCTAACTAGGAAAACAATTTCTTACAAGCATCGAATAAGTTTATTAAACCAACTAAAACAGATCAAAACGTGCCGCGAAGACCTCGGCTGTAATCTTTCCAGCGCTGAGCTCTGTCAGCGCATCCGTAAACGCCGCTTCTTCTCCGCACCTAAAGTCTATGGCGAGAAAAACGTCCGCTCCAAACTCTGCCGTTATAACCTTGCCGCCGGTATCTGAGACCAAGCGCTGAATCTGCTCATACAGGTTATACGGGGCCGACAACTCCACCCTCACAACCTGCAGCATTTCCTGAACAGCAGATGCTTCCTCAGCAGCAGCCAAAGCCTCCTGAGTTGCTGCTGTATACGCACGAACAAGTCCGCCAGGTCCCAAAAGCGTTCCGCCAAAGTAGCGCGTGACAACACAGCAGACGTTCTTAAGCCCCGCTCCGCGCAGTACCTCCAGCACCGGCATTCCCGCCGTTCTGGAAGGCTCTCCGTCATCGGAGGCACGCTCTGTTCCGTCCTCCAAGATCCATGCAGGCACGTTATGGCGAGCGTTATAGTGCTTTGCCCTTACCCTGGCGAGAAACTCTTGCGCTTCTGTCTCTGTCTCTACATGACAAAGCTGAGCTATGAAGCGGCTTT
The DNA here is from genome assembly GCA_963551855.1 of Lancefieldella parvula. Taxonomy (GTDB): domain Bacteria; phylum Actinomycetota; class Coriobacteriia; order Coriobacteriales; family Atopobiaceae; genus Lancefieldella; species Lancefieldella parvula_B. The sequence goes on from CAUVID010000079.1 coordinate 3,829, forward strand.
TTCTGTCTTCAAAAAGACCTTCCGCAACAAAGTCCAGCTTGAGTGTCTTGTAGGATGTGTCAGACATGGAGCAACTGCAGTACCGCAGTTATGCGAGTATACAGACCTTCTCGCCAGCAGAAACCATCTGGTCTGCAGAAGCAAGAACTTCTACGCTGCTGTACTCGCTAGAGTTAGTGATGGCGAGAATAACTACCTCAGGATGGCTCGCGTCCTTAACTTTATCCAGGTCAAACGTCATCAATGGCTGACCAACCTCAACGCGCTGATCCTGCTCGACAAGAGCAGTGAAGCCGTCGCCCTTCATCTCAACGGTATCAACGCCCACATGAATCAAAACCTCTTCTCCAGAATCGGCCGTGATTCCAAATGCGTGAACAGTTGGAGTAGTTGCGGTAATAGTGCCCGAGACTGGCGCGTACACAACGCCCTCAGATGGCCAGATACCCAGACCCTGACCAAGCATGCCACCTGCAAAAACAGGATCAGGAACGTTCTCTAGTGCAACAACTTTTCCGCTTGCTGGTGCATAAATTGTTTTAGCAGTGTAATCAGAAACAACAAGAGCCTCTGGCGCAGTTGTCTTGGAAGATTTCTTGAAAAGATCAAAGAGTCCCATGGTAGTCCTTTCGTGTTTAAGCCTCTTTATCATAGCAGCATTCAAAGTGGCTACCGTTACTTTTCATGAACACAGCGTACCAATTTGCGCTCTTCTCCGCCCTTATCCGCCTCGCCTTGCTGAACATACGGCGAGAAACCCGCGTCCTCGCAACATCTCATTTACTTGGAGATTGTTTGACTTCGAAGCTTCTGGCCTTATGAACGTGATACAATCGCCCATGCAAAGTGGACCAGACAACCGCGGAGTGCCCGTCCAGCTAAGTGGAAGGGTGCTATGAGGAAAGTCCGGGCTCCACAGGGCAGGATGCTGGCTAACGGCCAGGCGGGGTGACCCGACGGAAAGTGCCGCAGAAAAGAAGACTCTCACCTGCGCATTCGCGTAAAGAGAAAAGCTGAAACGGTAGTGTAAGAGACTACCAGCATGCTGGCAACAGTGTGGCTTGGTAAACCCCATCCGGAGCAAACGCAAATAGGAGCGCTATGGTGTGGCCCGCACTGCGCTCGGGTTGCGCGCTAGAGACCAGTAGCAATGCTGGTAGTAGATAAATGGTTGTCCGCGACAGAACCCGGCTTATACGTCCACTTTGCCTA
>CAUVID010000080.1:0-5038 GCA_963551855.1 Lancefieldella parvula
TCTGAAGACGCTCTTTGAGTGCGCGGATAAACATTGGTCCAATCTGAGTGACGTCACCTGCGCCTTGAGTAATCAACAGATCTCCTGGTTTAACCGTATCAAGAAGGTCTGCGATAAGATCGCGGCGAGAAGGAATGTAGCGCACGTCAGAAACAGTATGAGCAGCCTCAACCCTTGAAGAGACAGTCTTGCCCGAGACACCTGGAATAGGCAGCTCACCTGCTGAGAAGACATCCATGACGCGCAAAACGTCAATGCCGTCAAACGCATGGGCAAACGAATCCGCCAAATCCTGCGTTCTGCTGTAGCGGTGTGGCTGGAAAACAACAACAACACGCTTAAAGCCAAGAGGAAGAGCTGCAGACATGGTTGCTGCAATCTCGGTTGGATGATGGCCGTAATCGTCTACGACGGTAATACCGTTGATGTCGCCTACGTGCGTAAAGCGACGGCGTGCGCCCTTGAACTGGGAAAGCGCTGCTGCGGCCTGGTCAAGATCAAAGCCAAGAGCATCAGCAACAGCAATTGCAGCGGTTGCGTTTGCAACATTGTGCTTACCAGGATTAGCTGGAAGTACCACAGAGATAGTCTGACCAGAAGGAGTCTTGATGGTAAGAGGATTCTCAATACCAGCTTTTCTCTCCTCCTGTGTGCAAACAAAATCGCAGCTTGAATCAAAGCCGTAGGTTACTACGTGCCTACCAGTTGACTGAGCAAGTTCAACGTAATGAGGATTATCGCCGTTGATAACAACAGTTTCTTCCTTATCAAGCAAGCTCATAAACTCACAGAAGGTCTTCTCGATATTCTCTAGAGAGCCGTAGTGGTCAAGGTGATCTGCCTCAATATTGGTGACAACAACCACGTTAGGGTTAAGGAACATAAACGAACCGTCAGACTCGTCCGCTTCGCAGACAAAATACTGGCCATTACCGTTTTTACCGTTGGTGTCGTAGCCCTCAACAACGCCACCTATCAAAAATGATGGATCAGCGCCAAGCTTGTCCAGCATGGTAGCAACCATAGAAGATGTGGTGGTCTTGCCGTGAGTGCCCGCAACAGCAATGGTCTTGCGGCCGCGCGACAAATACGAGAGCATCTTAGCGCGAGGCCAAATAGGAATGGAAAGCTCACGTGCGCGAATGACCTCTGGGTTTGTCTCTGGGATTGCGGTAGAGGTAACAATGACATCAGGCATCACAGCGTCAATAGTGGCTGCGGTGTGGCCGATGCTTACCTGAATACCTGCATCTTCAAGCTCTCTAACATAATGCGAGCTCTTTAGATCGGAGCCGGTAACGGTGCAGCCGCGCTCGTGCAGAACAAGCGCAATTCCGCTCATACCTGCGCCACCAATTCCAATAAAATGTGCACGCGAGATGGTCTTCTCGCCCATGGAATCTGCCATAAGAGAGCCTTTCCAAGTATTGTTATCGTTTGAGTCTTGGACATTTCAAGACATGTTTACTCTAACGCAAAACCGAATGTTTTATGCGCCACAAACGGCACTTTCCACAGCGTCAGCCACAAGAGATGCGGCGCTGCGCTGGTCAAGTGTAGCGGCTGCCTCGGAGAGCTTTTTGCGCTGGTCCGCGTTATCTACCAGCTCAAACAGAGCTGTCGAGAAGGTCGTGGTGCCCACCTGGTCATCTGGCACCAGAATAGCTGCTCCCGCATCCGACAACAGGTGTGCGTTAGTAGTCTGATGATCTGCTGTTGCCAGAGGGTACGGCACCAAAATGCTGGGGAGCTCAAGCGCTGCAATCTCGGCCACAGAAGATGCTCCGGAGCGAGAAACCACCAGGTCAGCCGCAGCAAGGGTGGCGCCCATGTTGGAGATGTAGGGCTTAACCTCCCAGCGAGCAGCCTCCTCGTCAGAAAGCTTCATAAGCGAGACAACCTCGTCGTAGAGCTTCTGGCCTGTTGACTGAATGATGCGAAGGTTAGGACGGGCAAGAAGCTCCTGCTTAAGCGCAGCAAACGTCTCGTTGATGCTACGTGCGCCCAAGCTACCACCAAAGATAAGCAGCAATGTCTGGTTGTCTGCAATGCCCAGCTCTTGCCTCGAGGCGGCTCTGTCAGCAGAAAGAACACTCTTACGTACAGGATTGCCAGTAACCACAATGGTGTCTTGAGCCTTTACGTGGCCCTCAAAAGCCTTGCGAGCCTCTGGGAACGCAATGCACACCTTATCTGCTTTACCAGCAGATACACGGTTAGCAAGACCAGTTACTGAGTTTTGCTCATGGATTAAATAGGGGATGTGTAGCTTTGCACAAAGCTGAAGCAAAGGCAGCTCAACATAAGCGCCAAAACCAATAGCAACATCAGGTGCACCCTGCTCTTTGAAGCGCTTGTGCAGCTGCATCTTTGCGCGCTCAAGATTGTATGCCGCGCTGATGAGCGTCCAAGGACGTCTGCGATCAAAGCCATTTACATGGATAGATACCAGCTCAAAACCCGCCTCAGGTACCAGCGTACCTTCAAGCTTGTTGGGCTGACCGTAAAACGTAACCTGATGGCTGCGCTCACGAAGCTCCTCAGCTAGAGCCAGAGCTGGGTTAATGTGACCAGCGGTTCCACCTGCAGCAATTGCAACAGAGAGTTTCTTCTGTTCTGCCATGCAATCCATCTCCTAGAAATCAGCTATCGGCGAGGCCTGGCGTTGTTTCCACGAAGCCTGTCCGATGCAGAAGGTCCTAAATCAATTCTGCGCCTTCCGGAGGCGTCTGTCGTAATACGGCCTTGAGGGGCGTCGTCATCTCTTGAGCGCAAAACGCCTCGTGATGGGCGCGCGGAGCTTTGTGCGCTGCTCTTAGGGCGAGAAGAACGTGGGAGTGGCATGCCTACTCCTACCCCACCGTCAACCATGGTAAGACCAGCAAAACCTGGAGCATCAAAGGTATCCTGCTCTTCAGCTATGCTCCAAGAAGCGCGCTGCCTATCGTACTCGGTTTCTGGAAGCCTTGACTGCCTTGAAACAGACATCAAAAGACCAACCATCAAGATACTAGACATGATGGTTGAACCGCCGTATGAGATAAACGGCAGAGGCTTACCAGAAAGAGGCAAAAGGCCCAAAACACCACCGATGTTAACAAAGGCCTGAATGATAAACATAGAGGTACAACCTGCAGCAATAAGCCTGCCGGTCAAATCTGGCGCATAGCGAGCAATCTTAAAGCCTGCCCATACCAGGGCGCCAAATACAGCCAAAAGACCCAAAACGCCAATAAAGCCCAGCTCTTCTCCAATGACCGCAAAAATAAAATCGTTGTGAGCCATAGGCAGATAGGAATATTTCTGGCGAGAAAAACCAAAGCCAACACCAAAAATACCGCCAGAGCCAAAAGCATAAAAGCCCTGTGCAAGCTGATAACCTGCACCGTAATAATCAGCCCAAGGGTTGAACATAGTCACAACGCGAGCACGAGAATAATCATCTTTAAGAGATAAGAAGGCAAAGCCAATAAAACCCACAACAGCAATAGTTACCAGAACTCTTCGATCAAAGTCAGAAAGATAGCCAATGACCAGAAGCGTCCCCACAATAATCAGCGTGGAACCCTTATCTGGCTGAGCCAAAATTAAAGCAAGCGGAACAACTGCGGCAATAGCAAACTTTTTAAAGAACTCCATCTGATCTATGGTCTGATCAATAAAGTACTGCTGAGCCAAATACGAGACAGAAATTAAGATGGTAATCTTTGCAAACTCAGACGGCTGGAAAGAAAACGGTCCGATTGAAATCCAACGGGTTGCACCATATGCATCAGCGCCAGCAATAGGAGTAAAAATAATTGCCAGCATTCCGATGGTCACAATCCAGATAGGTACCTGGAAGTTTCTTACTACTGCTCGGTAATCAATGCGAGAAACAATAAACGCTAACGCAACTCCTGCCGCAGCAAAGCCAAGCTGACGTTGCACGTAATAGAAGGGGTTGTAGCCCATATCCTCAGAAGTCATCGCAGAAATCGAGGACGCAGAGTAAATCATTACCAGGCCAAAGCAAACAAGAATTGCCGTTGACACCAGAAGTACTAGCCTAGGCTGCATAAAACGCTCTGGAATAGCTCCAAAGCGACCTTTAGTCTGTGAGTGTTCAGGAGACCTCTGGCGAGAAGTACGTGATTGCTGCGCGCGCTCCCCTGTCCTGTTTCTACTGGTAGCCATTATCGACCGCTCTCTTTTTGAGCAAGATCTGCCACCATCTGTTTAAAGACACGACCACGCTGAGCCATGCCCGTGAACTCATCAAATGATGAGCATGCTGGTGAGAGAAGTACTACAGAACCTGGACGAGCAAGCTCTACGGCACGGTCAAAAGCCTCACGCAGATGAGGCTCTTCTACCACTTCTGCACGTCCGTCTGAAACGCGGCGAAGCGCCTCTGCAAAGCGAGGACCTGCCTCTCCAAAGCAGATTGCGTATGCACAGGTAGCGGACACCTTCCGAGCAAACTCATCAAGCTCTGTGCCCTTATCGTGACCGCCAAGTAGCAAAATAACGTCTTTACCTGGGAACGAAGTTAATGATTTTTCAACTGAATCGGTATTAGTTGCCTTGGAATCGTTGACGTACAACACGCCATTAACCGTATCAACAGGCTCAATCCTGTGCTCAAGCGGCATAAAGTCCAACAGGGCATGCCTGATAGAGACGATATCAAGTCCCAAAAACAGTCCACAAGCAGCTGCAGCAAGAGCGTTGAGTGCATTGTGCGCTCCCCTAATGTGGAGCGCATCAGCTGCTACAAGCTCCATCTCTTTACCAGATAGCCTGACTACCAGCGCGCCGTTGCGTACAAAAGCGGCATTTTGCGTGCCAGGATCTGTCTGAGCAAGATGACATACAGGAATACCGCGAGCCTCAAGGCGAGAAGACACGGCCAGGCAGAACTCGTCCAAATCAGAAACAATTGCCAGGTCGTTTGCATCAAGATTGGCAAAAATCTTCTCTTTAGCTGCAGCGTATGCCTCGAGCGAACCATGCCACTCAAGGTGGTCAGGCGTAATGTTTAAAAGCATGGCAACAT
>CAUVID010000081.1:0-4985 GCA_963551855.1 Lancefieldella parvula
TGCACGTCAATTACCTTCTACAAGTCCCGCTAACGCACGTATGTCAGTTGAGGATTTGGTGGAGGAATTTTCCATTATCAAAAAATTTACCAATTGTGAGTTGACAATATCCTAGTTGCGGCTAGGATTATACGCATGCGAATTATGGCTACGACATACACTGCACTTTGTGCATGCACCGCGATGTGTCTGGTGCCCGGGTCACATACGACCAGGGTGTAATTGTCGCTGAGCAAAATTTTCCTGGTACAGACTCGGGCGTAAAGCTATTTTGTAACTCTTGTGTGAGTATTCGCACATCCCGAGAGGATTTATTCGCATGGACTGGAGCTTCATAGGGGAACACCTCCCACTGTATGCAGAAGCTGCAAAAATAACGCTTACTATCTCTTTCTTTGGAGTTCTCTTCTCGCTTATCGTTGGTTTGATAAGTGCTCAGATTTCGCTGACAAAAATTCCTGTTTTAAGTCAGCTTAATGCTGTTTATGTTGAGCTTTCCAGAGGAACACCCCTGCTTATTCAGCTGTTTCTTATCTACTTTGGCCTAACTAAAATTGGTCTCAAAATGGATGCAGAAGTAGCTGCTGTTGTGGGTTTAACGTTTCTTGGTGGCTCCTATATGGCAGAGGTGTTTCGCGCAGGCTTTGAATCAGTTGCAGCTATTCAGTTTGAGTCTGCAAAGGTTTTGGGCCTCTCAAAGATTCAAGCTCTCCAGCACGTTATTCTTCCACAGGCACTTTCTGTAGCAATTCCAGGCCTCGTTGCTAACATCATTTTCTTAATCAAGGAATCTTCCGTTGTTTCCGGCATTGCTCTTGCAGATTTGATGTACGTAACCAAAGACATTATTGGCATGCAGTACGACACTACAGAAGCCCTCTTTATGCTGGTAATTGCCTATGTGATTATCCTTGTTCCTATTTCTTTGCTTGGCAGCTGGCTGGAGAGGAGGCTTGACTATGCCCGTCGATAACATTTTGCTGCAGGAAGGAGTGATAACGCGCCTTCTTGGAGGTCTTGCAACAACGGTGCACATTGGCCTTATCTCTGTGGCGCTTTCCATTCCTCTTGGTATTCTTGTTGGACTTTTTATGACATCCAACAACAAGGTTGTTCGTGCAATTCTTCGCTTTTACCTTGAGATTGTTCGTGTTATGCCTCAGCTGGTGCTGCTCTTTGTGGTGTTCTTTGGTACTTCTGAATGGTTTGATGTCAACTTTGATGGCATTGAAGCTTCAATTGTGGTCTTTACCTTCTGGGGAGCCGCCGAGCTTGGAGACTTGGTACGAGGGTCGTTGGAGTCAATTCCAGCATCTCAGTATGACGGTGCATTTGTGCTTGGCCTTTCTCGCCAGCAGACGTTCTTTAAGGTCATCCTACCTCAGGCTTTCAAGCGTCTTTTACCACCAGCCATTAATCTGATTACGCGCATGATTAAGACAACGTCACTTTGTAATCTGATTGGCGTGGTTGAGCTGCTCAGAGTTGGTAGTCAGATCACCGATTTTTATCGCTTCAAGTTCCCAACCGACGGAGCACTTTGGATCTATGGAGCTATTTTCTTCCTGTATTTTGCCGCCTGCTTCCCACTTTCGTATCTTTCACGCAGGCTTGAGAGGAGCGCCTCACATGAGTAACACCGTTTTAGCAGTTAAGGACCTCACTAAGGTATATCCCTCAAGCCAGAAACCCGTGCTTGATAAGATCTCGCTCTCCATCAATAAAGGCGAGGTAGTCGTGGTGTTGGGACCTTCCGGTTGCGGTAAGTCTACGCTGCTTCGTGCCATTGTTGGCTTGGAAGATATCCAAGGGGGAGAAGTGCTTCTCCACGATCAGGTTATTTCTGGTCAGAAGAGGGAAAGCGCCGCAGCAGGCATTGGTATGGTTTTTCAGAGCTATGACTTATTCCCAAACATGACGGTTTTGAAAAACGTAACCCTGGCTCCTCTGGTAGTGCAGAAGCGCTCAGAGGATGAGGTTTTGGCACAGGCAGAAGAACTGTTGCGTCGTGTGGGACTGTGGGAGAAGAAAGACTCCTACCCATCAGCTCTTTCCGGTGGTCAAAAGCAGCGCGTGGCAATTGTTCGTGCTCTTATGACTAACCCTGAAGTTCTTTTGCTGGACGAGATTACTGCAGCTCTTGACCCTGAGATGGTTCACGAGGTTTTGCAGGTAGTTATGGAGCTAGCAGAGCAAGGAATGACCATGCTGGTGGTAACTCACGAGATGCGCTTTGCTCAAGCAGTTGCTGATCGAGTCATCTTGATTGATCAGGGACACATCGTAGAAGAGTCGTCCGATGCACAAGAGTTTTTCTCGGCACCTAAAACAGAGAGGGCACAAGAGTTTTTGCGTACCTTTGAATTTGAACGTGTACATAAGTAAACAACGTGTTTTTGCACGTAGATGATGTAGTAATTGATACAACTTGTTAGGATTTGAAATGAACTTCTTTGAAAATACTTCCGCTTCTCTTTCTCGCCGTGCTTTCCTTGGTGCAAGCGCACTTTCTGCTGCAGCTCTTTTGGCTGCTTGCAAGAAAAAGGATTCCGACGGAGCTCAGGGTGGATCTTCTGATACAGACTCAAAGTTTAGAACTCTTGATGACATCAAGAAGGCAGGCACAGTAAATATCGGCGTCTTTAGCGACAAGGCTCCTTTTGGTTATGTTGATGCAAACGGCAATTACGCTGGTTACGACATTGTTTTTGCTGAGCGCCTTGCAAAGGATATGGGCGTCAAGATCAACTACATTGCCACTGACGGACAAAATCGCGTGCCTTTCTTGCAGTCTAATAAGGCAGACATCATGTTGGCAAACTTTACGGTAACTGATGACCGTAAAGAGAAGGTTGATTTCTCTCTGCCATACATGAAGATTAAGCTGGGCGTTGTTTCTCCATCCTCTGCGCCAATCACAGATGTTTCGCAGCTTGACGGCAAGAAGCTTATTGTTTCTAAGGGAACCACGGCTGAGGTTTGGTTTGCTAAGAACGCACCTAAGGTTGAGCTGGTCAAATTTGATAGCTATGCTGATGCGTATAACGCACTGCTCGACGGCCGCGGCGATGCTTTCTCAACCGATAATACCGAGGTACTTGCATGGATCAAGTCTAACCCTGGCTTTGTTGTTGGCATTGATGACCTGGGCGACTCCGATACTATTGCCGCTGCAGTTCACAAGGGCAACTCTTCGCTGTTGGAGTTTATCAACAACGAGATTACCGGTCCTCTTGCAGAGGAGAACTTCTTCCACAAGGCTTATGAAGAGACACTTGCTCCAATTTACGGCGACGAGGTAGATCCAAATACTATGGTCGTCGAGGGCGGCAAAATCTAAGTTCTGGGCTTAGTCCGTCTTTACAGCTCAATACACCCATTTCGCGAGAAGACCTTGCAGTTTGTAAGGTCTTCTCGCGTTTGTAGCCAAATTGTTAATTTGTACAGTACTTTTTAAAAATGTTTCTTCCTGCTGATAAAGTAGGTCAACTATTTTTTGACCGACTAGGGCAAAGGAGCTGATAATGGCAGCTGAACAGCAAAAAGCAACTCGTAAAATTGGCGTTCCCAGGTTCCCCGGCGATATTATGCTGTATCCACTTTCTGTGGGCCTACTTCTTCATTCATTTGTTCCTCAGGTTCTAGAAATTGGTAGCTTCACCACTGCTGTTGCTAAGGGAGCTCCTGCAATTGTTGGCATTGTTTTGCTGTTTGTTGGTGCTTCTATTGATCTTAAGACGGTTCCCAAGGTTTTGAAGACTGGCCTGACCATTCTTATTCCTAAGCTCGCTATTGCTATTGCCTTTGGTCTGTTTGTTGCTAAATTCATGGGCGATAACTTCTTTGGTCTTAATGCACTTTCCATCATTGGGGGCATTACCTTCTGCAATGTTGCTTTGTACATTGGTATTACTGCTGAGTACGGAACTCCTGATGAACAGGGAGCGGCTGCAGTTTTGTCCCTTGTTGCTGGTCCTGCAGTTACCATGATTGCTCTTGGTGCAGCAGGCGTTGCAGCAATTTCTCCTACCGCACTTGCGGGTACCCTTCTTCCTCTGGTCCTTGGTGTTGTTCTTGGTAACCTTAGTCCTTTTATCAGGGGGCTTTTGGTTCCTGGTATTAACCCCTGTATTGCTGTTGTTGGCTTTGCTCTTGGTTGTGGCATGAGTGTTGAGAATCTCATTACTGGTGGTCCATCAGGTATTCTCTTAGCAGTACTTTGCATCATTACCGGTATTCTTACCATGCTTGTCGAGCGTCTTCTTGGCGGCTCTGGTAAGGCAAGTCTTGCAAGCGCAACTATTGCAGGCACCGCAACAACCACTCCTGCTGCAGTTGCTTCTGTTGATCCAACGTATACGGCTCAGGTTGTTGCAAACGCAAATGCTCAGCTTGCAGCTGCGGTAGTTATTACTGCACTGGTAGCTCCTGCGTTTACGGGTTGGCTTGATAAGAAACTGGCTAAGAAAAATGATGCCGGTGAAGTACAGGCTTCAGAAGAAGTATCTGCTACTGAGTAATTAAGTAAGCCTTATATAATGCATATGAAAAACCCTCTTCTGCACAGGCAGTTCAAATGCAGGTGATTATGATTCTGCAGCGTGTTAGCGCCGGCTTTTAGGCCTGGCGCACAAAATAGCGCAGCTTTGGTAGGTTCTGCCGAAGAATCGACATGTTCTTAATCAAGATAGCTAGGCAGCTAGGCGGTCGCACTACCTGATATGCATCTCTATGAATAAACTTCATCTAATATACTTAAAAATGAATAGACTTATATAAGAAATTTAATTATCGATAAATTCTGTATCTACGGAACACACCTAAGTCGGATATTCTGCTCAGATGCGGGCATTTTACACATCTAATGACGATAATCTGCATGATTAAGGTAATTTCTGCGTCATGTATACGTCTTTTTAACAGATTATCCGACTTAGGTGTGTTTTGAACTGCCTCCTATTTCTCGTGTCTAAGAAATGGGAGGC
>CAUVID010000082.1:0-4838 GCA_963551855.1 Lancefieldella parvula
TGGTTTCTCGCGCCCTTAACATGAGCGATAAGTACTTTGAGGGTGTCACTCCAACTTTTGATGGATCTTCTGTTGCTGCAGACCACCCACTGCGTAAGCTGGCCGAGGGTATCTATGACCGCTACGCCGCATGCATGGAGAAGATGGACTACGTAGGCGCTAAGAACATCATTATGGAGCTTGTCCACGCAGCTAACCACTACATTGAGGATGCTGCTCCTTGGACAGTGGCAAAAGACCCTGAGCGCTCATCAGAGCTCGCAGAGATTATCTATACGCTGCTTGAGTCTATCCGCATTTGCGCACATCTCTTTATGCCGTTCATGCCTACTACGTCTGCAGAGGTCCTGCGCCGTATGAGCCTTGACGAGGCAGAGATTACCTCTACCGATACTCGCAGCGAGTGCGTATGGGGCAAGCTTCAGGGCGGCCTGGCTGTCTCTAAGGGAGACGCTCTGTTCCCACGTCTTGCAAACAAGTAATCGTGTCGGAGCACACATCGCATCAGACATCGTGGCTTGCTAATCAGCGCGCCACTAAAGAAACGCTGGAACGTTTTGGCCTTGCCACCAAATACAGGCTGGGCCAAAACTTCCTGGTACAAGATCACGTTATCGAGAAGATCGTCCAGCTTGCAGAGGTTCAGCCTACCGATGTGATTGTTGAGGTTGGGCCCGGTTTGGGTACCCTTACAGTTGCCTTGCTCGACCGCGCCCGTGCGGTTTGTTCACTTGAAGCAGACTCTGAACTGGAGCAAGTCTTGGCGGTAACCTGCAAGGAACCTCATCCAGACTCGTTTGCGCTGGTTATGGGAGATGCTCTGGCAATTACGCCGCAGAAGCTTGCTGAGGCCTACAGTGCACTTCCTGCCGTTGCTCAGAGCGCGATCCCGGTTGCTCCGATGCCAACTAAGTTTGTATCCAATCTGCCGTATCAGGTGGCAGCTACGCTGATTCTCAAGTTCTTCCAGGAGCTTCCTTCGCTTGAGCGAGCGGTAGTCATGGTGCAGGCTGAGGTGGCTGATAGAATTTCCGCTAAGCCTTCTACCAAGGCATATGGCGCTTACACCGCAAAGCTGTCTTTGTTTGCCCAGGTTACCGGTAGATTTGAAGTGGGTCCTGGCAACTTTATGCCTCCACCACGCGTCAACTCTGCCGTGGTTCGTCTTGATCGCACCCAGGCGAGAAACCCGGTGACCTCCAAGCTTCTTTCCGAAGAAGAGCTCTTGCATACCATGAGGGTTATTGACGCTGCCTTTGCACAGCGTAGAAAGACCATTCGTAATTCAATGAGTGCTTCTGGTTTTGATAAAGACAAGCTAGATCAGGCGTTTCTCGCCACAGGAATTGTGCCTACCGTGCGTGCAGAAGTTTTGACCAGCCAAGACTTTATTTGTCTTGCAGCTGCTTTGGAGCCTTTGAGTGAGTAAGAAAAAGCATCATCTACCAGCAGAAGAAGTGGAAGCACTCTCGTTTTCTGACGGTCAGCTATTCCATGATATTTACGGTACGCCTCGCCCAGCGCCGCGTGTTTTGGCGCCTGTTGCCGATACCCATGGTCATTTGGGCAGCCTCCATGAGCACAGCGCTGCAGAATCTCTTGCACGAGCAGCAGCAGCGGGCGTTCGCATGCTTATTGTTCCCGTAGATATTGCTACGGAGTTTCCTCGTAAGTGGTCAGATACCAGCGCTTTTATTGCATGGTTTGAGGATACTCTGAGCCAGGCTCGCGCTGCTTATACAAAGCTGGCTGAGGCAAATCTCTGCGTACCCTGCGATTTACCTGCAGAGTATTTGTTTGAGCACACGTATTTTGTGGTTGGTGCTCATCCATACAGCGCGCCAGACTATAACCAATATGCTGAACAGCGCTTGTTTGAGTTGCTTGAGCATCCTCTTTGTGTTGGTGTGGGAGAGATTGGTCTTGATTTTGGACCGTATTGCGAGGTCCCAGAAGAGGTCCAGCGTCAAGCATTTGAGCGTCAGCTCTCCATTGCACACGAGCTCAATCAACGCGTTGAGTTGCACTTACGTGATGGTGCTGATAATGCGCACGCACATGATTTGGCGCTTGAAATTTTGAACCGTCTAGGTGTGCCTAAGGCTGGTTGTGACCTGCATTGCTACACCGATGGTCCTGAGGTCATGAAGCCTTTTGCAGACCTTGGTTGCTTTGTTGCCTTTGGTGGTGCAGCAACGTTTAAGCGCTCAGATGATATCCGAGCTGCAATGATTTCCTGTCCAGACGCACAACTGCTCTCTGAGACGGACTTCCCCTACATGGCGCCAGAGCCTTTACGTGGAGGGGAGTGCACGCCAGCAATGGTGGTGCACACGGTTGAGCGCTTGGCGGAGCTTCGTTGGCAGCGACTTGATATCCCTAAAGAGAAGACGTATACCATACTCTGGGAAAACGCCCAGCGCTTTGTGGGACTTGCGTAGCGTAGCGGGAGGTGAGCACGCATGACAAAAATTCTGGTTGTAGAAGATGACCATCAGATTCAGCAGGAGTTGGTGCTCCTGCTACAAAGAAACGGCTTTGAGGCCCAGGCTCTTACGTCTTTTGAGTCAGTACCTCAACAGATTGTTGCTGCTCATCCAGACTTGGTTTTGCTTGACCTTAACCTTCCTGGCATTGACGGACAACAGATTTGTCGAGAAGTACGACAGCTCTCAAACGTGCCCATCATTGTAGTTACCAGCAGAAACACTGACCTTGATGAGCTTATGGTGCTTTCGTTAGGAGCAGACGATTTTATCGCCAAGCCATACAACACCCAGATTTTGCTTATGCATATAACCTCGGTTTTGAGGCGCGCAAATAGCGATGTCACAACAGGAACAAAGCTTTCACATGCAGGTGTGACACTTGATTCTTCTTCCTGCAAGGTTTCTGCAAATCAGAAGAGCGTCGAGCTGACCAAAAACGAGCTCAGAATACTTTCACTTTTGATGCAAAACGCGGGAACGGTTGTTTCTCGCCAGCGTATTCAAGAAGAACTGTGGCAGTCGGACGAGTTTGTTGATGACAATACGTTGACGGTAAACATTAGCCACCTCAGAAATACTCTTGCAAGCATTGGCGTTGAGGATTTTGTTATGACACGCCGCGGACTTGGCTACGTTATTGAGTAGGCTGTTATGTCGTTTCTCAAGTATCTAAAAAATCGAACTATCTTCTTTCTTGCGCTTATAGCTAGCAGCACGTTAATTGGCTTTATGCTTAAAGGTGTTGGACTTAACGTGTTTGCTATTGCCTACTGTATTCTGGTTTTATGGGTAGTGGGAGCAGCTGCGCTTCTAGCCGATTATTTTCATCGTCGTTGGTTTTACCAGCAGCTTGCTGAGAATTTAGCAGCAACTGATAAAGAGAGCTATCTGGTTCCTACCATGCTGGACACGCCCTCAACGCTGGAAGAACGGCTTTTTAAAGATGCACTTTCAAGTATGTCAAAGTCTATGATGGACCAGCTTGCCGATGAGCACATGCGATCAAAGGAATATCGTGAGTACATTGAGATGTGGGTGCATGAGATTAAGACTCCCATTGCTGCAGCTCATTTGGTTGCTCAAAACAATCCATCGCTTCCCATGGATGACGTGCAAACACAGCTCACTAAGATTGAATCGCTGGTAGAACAGGCGCTCTTTTATGCTCGCAGCGCATCTGTAGATCGAGATTTTTCTATTCGAGACGTTAATCTGCAGTCCATCGTAAAAGATGCTCTTAAAAACAACGCACGCGTCTTCATTGACGCTGGCGTTTCTCCGCATTTTGATGACTTGGCCCACGTGGTCAAGGCTGACCCAAAGTGGCTTGAGTTTATTTTGCGACAGCTCCTCATTAACGCTGCAAAGTATTCAAATCCAGAGCTTTCACCTGGCGAGAAGAACGTTTGGATTTCTGCCTCTGTCTCAGAGCCACGTGAAGGAACTACTTCAACCACTCTCTTCATTAAAGATAATGGCATTGGTATTCCTGAAGAAGATCTTGCCCGTATTTTTGATAAGGGATTTACCGGTCAAAATGGTCGCAAGTACGCCAAATCTACCGGTATGGGTCTCTATCTCTGCTATGAACTCTGTAATAAGATGGGTCTTAAGCTGGCTGTGAGCAGTACAATTGGTAAAGGCTCCACCTTTTCTATTACGTTCAACCAGTCTTTTACGGATTTACAATGAAACTAATTAATAATGAAAGTACGAGCAAAGCAGACTACATCGTAGCTGCTTTGCTCGTACTGAATACAGCAATTCATTTTTATCCAGAAGTATTCCCTTATCCACAGCAGATAAGTGCATGCATTTTTTTCTCTATCTTCCTCTTGCAAATTTTTAGGATAGTCAAATTTAGGGAAAGAAAAATAATTACCTATGCACTTTTGGTTTTGAGCCTTTTAACAGCAATTGTGCTAGTTCTATATTAGAAGTTCCCACAATTCATCCGTTTGAGGATCGCTTCCTACTGGGAAGGTATGCTGACTAAAACGCTTGAATCCCCAATGTGAATAAAATGCCTTAGCAGGCTCATTGTGTTCCCAAACACCCAACCACACGCGCTTCTTACCCTTCTCTTTTGCTAAATCAAGGGCAAATTTCATGAGCTTTGATCCAAGGTGTAGGCCTTTGAAACGCGGAAGGATATACAGGCGTTCAATTTCAAGTGAGTCATCGCGCTGACCCTCGGTTTGCTCATAACGCGTATTGAGCTTCAGGTAACCAGCTACTTGACCTTCTACCTCAACAAAATAGAAATATGAGTGTTTAGCAGCAAGCTCACGGGTAAGCTTTTCTGTGTTGTAGAGCGAGTCAATGCAACTTGCTAAATCATCTGCTGTA
>CAUVID010000083.1:0-4717 GCA_963551855.1 Lancefieldella parvula
GCTGAGTTGGAACAAGCTGAAGTTACCATCAATCTACCTGCAGATTTCTATCTTGATGAGGACTATCTGCCAGAGGTTGACCGACGCGTTCTGGTGTACCGTCGTCTTGCCGCAGCTACAGAGCTTTCCGATGTTGATGCGCTTCAGCAAGATACCGAGAATAGCTTTGGCGCCCTGCCGCTTGCGGGCAAGAACTTGTTTGATCGTGCTCGTGTGCGCATCCGCGCGCAACGTTTGGGTGCAACGTCAGTGAGTCTAACAAATGGACGCCTGGTATATCTGGGTGTAGAAATTCCTCGCGAACAAGCCCTCAAGTTGAAGGGCCGCGGTGCTATTGTGTATCCAAAGACACATAAGCTGGCGTATCCGTTCCATCGAAATGAAGAACAGCTGATGCCCGCCGCCTTGGGAGTTCTGGAAGAGCTTGGTGGCGACGACGAGGTTGAGGAGTAAACATGAGCCAAACAGCAGGTCAGACGTCACAGAACGCCGCGGGTGCCGCGCAGGACGCCTCAAGCTCCGCGCAGGACGCCACGGGTGCCGTTGACGCAATCTTCAACGCACCACACCTCAGGTGGGGTGTTATTGGCTGCGGAGTTATTGCAAACCAGATGGCAGAGGCGCTGGCCTCGGTTGGCAGAACTATCGACGGCGTAGCTAACAGGACGCAGGAAAAGGCCGTCGCGTTTGCTCAAAAACACCACGTCAAACGTGTGTATGACAGCATCGACGATCTTCTCGCCAGCGATGAGATTGACGCGGTGTATCTGACCACGCCCCACAACACACACATCATCTACCTGCGTAAAGCGCTTCAGGCGGGCAAGCACGTGCTGTGCGAGAAGTCCATTACGCTCAACTCTGCCGAGCTGCTTGAAGCCGAAGAACTTGCACGTCAAAACGGTGTTCAGCTTATGGACGCCTGCACCATTTTACACATGCCACTCTACAAAGAGCTGGTTAGCCGCGTGGAGGCGGGCGAGTTTGGTCCAGTCAACCTGATTCAGGAGAATTTTGGCAGCTACAAAGAGTTTGACATGGAGAATCGCTTCTTCAATCCCAAACTTGCGGGCGGCGCGCTTCTGGACATTGGCGTCTATTCGCTGACACTAGCGCGTCTTTTCTTGAAGAGCCAGCCTCATGACGTGCTCTCCATGATGAATCCGGCCCCTACCGGCGTTGATCAGACGGACGGCATTTTGCTCAGAAACGCCGAGGGTCAGATGGTTGTTCTGGCGTTGACGCTTCATTCCAAGCAGCCAAAACGCGCTATGATTTCCGCTGATAAAGCCTTCATCGAGATTATGGAGTACCCACGCGCAGACGTTGCCACAATTACGTGGACTGACGACGGCAAACAGGAGAAAGTCCAGGTAGGACGCATGGCTGACGCTCTGGCGTACGTACTGGCAGATCTGGAGTCCGCTGTTGCAGGAGACGCTTCTGCTCAGGCGCAGCTTGAGGTCTCAAAGGACGTTATGGAGCTCATGACCGGCCTGCGTAACGACTGGAATTTCCTGTACCCTGAGGAGCAGTAAGTTCTATGACATCTGACGAGAAGATCTCCCAGCTAGCTGTCGCAGTTGATGAAGAAACAAAAGCTCGTCCCGGAGCACCGCAGACACATCCGGAGTTTGACCGTCTGGTTAGAACCATCTGGCGTCTTCGTCAGGAGGACGGTTGCCCTTGGGACAAGGAGCAGACGCACCAGTCCATCTCAAAGAACATGATTGAGGAGGCCTACGAGGCGGTCGAAGCGATTGCTGAGGGCTCTCCTGAACACCTTGAAGAAGAGCTTGGCGACGTACTTGAACAGGTAGTTCTTCACTCGCAGATTGAGGCTGACAGCGGTGCCAGTGCGGGCAGTGGGGTGCGCGACCGCGCAGCGGGCTTCGACATCGACGACGTATGTCGAGCGCTTAACCAGAAGCTGGTACGCAGGCATCCGCACGTATTTGGGCCAGAAGCGGGTTCTACATCGTCGGCCGCGGCCGTCTTGGACGTGTGGGAGAGCGTCAAGGCTGAGGAGCGCGCCAGTGCAGAAGATACCGTGCACACCGAGGGTCTTCTCGACTCGGTTCCACAGTCTCTACCTGCGCTCATGCAGGCGCAGAAGATTTCAAAGCGCGCCGCAAAGATGGGCTTTGAGTGGGCGTCTGTCGATGACGTGTGGGACAAAGTTGCCGAGGAGCGCGCGGAGTTTGACGCCGAAGCTCCAGGTACGCAGCAGAAAACGGACGAGTTTGGCGACATCTTGTTTGCGCTGATAAACGTTGCTCGCTGGGAGGGCGTTGATGCAGAAGAAGCGCTGATGAGCGCTTGCAGGAAGTTCCGAGCTCGCTGGTCGTACATGGAGAAAGCCGCTGCTAAGAGAGGCTTTTCTCTTGACGAGAAACCCGAGCTTCAAGAAGATCTGTGGCAAGAAGCAAAACGTCATCTTGATGCGTAAGCAAGCTGCACAGATTGTAGCGAAGACGTGCGACGTGCCGCAAAGCTTGCGACTTGCCGTGGAGCGACAACTTCTATTCGGTGAAACGATGAAATTCCAAACTGAGGCAGGGCTAGCGGCGCTGCCTCTGCCATAATAAAGATGTTGCAATTTGTTGCGACGCATCACCAAACAAACCAGAAATGAGATCCGTGATGAGTCAAGACACCACTAAAAAGAGTGGTACAAAAAGAAAAACAACGCCCACCAAGCGTTCCGTCGAGCCTCTTAAAGAGACTACCGCGGAGCACGCCTCTGGTGCTCTGAAAATATTTTCATCTAAAAAGGTCGAGAAACCCCAGGTAGATAAGAAGTCTCAATCTGACTCAAAGGCAATTGAGTCCGAAAAGTCTGCGGCGGCCCCAGAAGACGCCACGGCTTCAAAAGACACCTCTTCTCAGAAAAGTTCCAGGGACACAAAGCCTAAAAGAACTGCTCCTGTTCAAAAAATTGATAGGACGCAGAGGCCTGAGCGAGGTCAGAGGTCCGAGCACGGACAGAGGCCTGAGCGAGGCCAAAGTTCCGAGCGCGGTCAGAAGTCTGAAAGAACAAATAAACCGCAGTTCAGCGTAGCTTCTTTGGTAGAGCTTAAAGACAACGCGCTTGATTTTGCGCGTAACCACACCAAGCTTGTCGTTTTTCTCGGTGTTGTAATCTTTTTGCTTGTGGGCCTGTATCCACCAATTCGTGGCTACTACCATGCGGTTCGTGAGCATGACGAGTTGCTGCTAAATCAGCAGAAGCTCGAGGAAGATCAGAAACGTCTTGAGTCAGAGGTTCAGGGCCTGCAGACAAAAGAGGGCATCATAGATGAGGCCCATAAGCAGGGCTTGGTTTCTGGCGGCGAGGAATCTGCGCGTGTAGAGGGTCTTGATAAAAAGAAGGACGAGAATACCGTTCAGCGCCCTGATTATCCTTGGTACATCAAGGTGGGAGACTTTGTTTTTGGATTTACGCCAGGTGATTCCGGTAATACTGAGGCTCCTAAAAGCGCAAATTCTGACGATCCTACATCTGCACCTGCTCCAGGAGAATCTCATGAGCAGAAAAACTCTGGAGAGGGCGGCTCTTCTGAGGGATCAGACGCCAACAACTCAAAGTCTGACAGTGGGAACTCACACTAATGCTTCTAGCTGCAATTGATATTGGAACCGTAACCGCTCGACTTGCGCTTGCGCAGGTCGAGGACGGTCGTGTCATTCGTATGGCTAAATACACCGAGATTGTCAATTTGGGCGATGGAGTCGATAAGACAAAGCGCCTGCTACCCGAGGCAATTCGTCGCTGTGTTGGTTGCGTCTCTTCCTATGTTGATCATGCGAAAAAAGAGGGAGCTGAGGCGGTTGTTTGCACGCTCACAAGCGCCGCTCGAGATGCAGAAAATGCTCCTGACCTGGGAATGGGTCTAGCCTCACTGGGACTTGAGCCCATGATTATCCCAGGTGAGATTGAAGGTGCGCTCACATTTTTGGGCGTCTCTCATGATTTTGAGAATCACCGCATTCTTGTTGCCGACAGTGGCGGCGGCTCAACTGAGCTGGTCGTTGGCACGTTGGCGAGCCAGCAGCTCGACATCAACTTTGTCGAGTCCGTTGACCTTGGTTGCAGGCGCCTGACCGAGCGTTTTAACCTGTCGGCAGATCACCCTTCGGCCGAGGACATTGATGGAGCTCACAAAATGGCAGCACAGATGATGTCTGAGGCTATCGGTCGAGCTCAGCAGCAATGTGCAGCTCCAGAGCTTTTGGTTGGCGTCGGCGGAACCGCAACCAGCCTCATTGCTATTAGGGACCGCCTTGACCCGTACGACCCGTCAAAAGTGCACCTCAATCACATCTCGATTGATGAGGTGTCGCAGATAGAGGTTCTTCTCGCCAACAAAACATTAAAGGAGCGAGAAGACATAACGGGATTGCAGGCAAAGCGCGCGCCTGTCATGCTCGCGGGCACTATTTTGCTTGCAGAATTGATGAAGAATTCGGGCTTTAAACACCTGGTAGTAAGCGAGAGTGACCTGCTCTTTGGCCTGGTGATAACTGCTGCTGCCGTTCACCAGGGAAAGCAGTCGCCTGTGATTTGGCAGCCAATTTTGCGCCCGCTGGATAAAAAGTAGTGGCATAATAGCTAGACATATCCGGGGGCGTGGCGGAATTGGCAGACGCAGGGGACTTAAAATCCCTCGACTTCGGTCTTGCGGGTTCGAGTCCCGCCGCCCCTACCACTTTTGTT
>CAUVID010000084.1:0-4665 GCA_963551855.1 Lancefieldella parvula
TCTCTATTGCTCTTTTAGCTCTCTATACCCTCAAATTTATGGTGTCTACAAAAGTTGTGTTACGAGAGCTCTCTGATCCGATTGGACTTTCAGTTGCCGCAACATATCCGATGGCAGTTATGCTGATTTCGGTGTATATGAAGGCCGATATTGGTGATGCAGCACAATTATTTTGGTTTGCAGGAATTGCGTTACACATTCTGTGCATAGCTCTATTTACTTCTCGCTATATTGCAAAATTTAATTGGGAGAATGTGCACGCTAGCTGGTTCATTGTGTATGTGGGAATTGTTGTTGCTAGTGTTACGGCGCCGGCGTTCAACTTTGAAACAAGTGTTGGTACGGCTGCATTTTGGTTTGGATTTATCTGTCTTGTAGTGCTTTTTATAGTAGTAAGCATAAAGTACATAAAGTATGGACCAGTGCCTGATTCTGCTGAGTCGCTCGCTTGTATTTATGCAGCCCCAACAAGTCTCTGTATTGCGGGATATATTCAATCTATTTCGCCAAAGTCTGTACCGTTTCTTTTGATTATGCTGGCAATCGCTTCGATTATTTACGTAGTTTCTTTTGTATGGTGTATCAGGTGTCTTACAAAACCGTTCTTTCCCAGCCATGCCGCGTTCACTTTTCCTTTTGTAATTAGTGCAATTGCATATAGGCAAACATCAGCGTGTCTAGCTGATCTTGGTCAGCCACTTCAGTGGCTTGACGGAATAGCTACTGTTGAAACGGTTCTTGCAGCAGGGCTTTGCATTGTTGTACTTATACGCTTACTTGCATTTGTGCGTAATCAGACTTTGCCTAAAGCGAGATCTATGAGTAGCTTGAGGTAACGTTTTTCATTTTGTTTGTTTAGAGTTTCGTGACGGAGCGCGCAACGCGGATGCGGGCGCGGATGTCCGCCACCCAGGAGTAGCCGCCCTTCTCGGCGATCTCTTGCTTCTCGCTATCCGGTCAATTTCTGCGCCGAGGAGTTGAGCGCTCGTGTCGAAGACGAGCTCTTAATGGGAGGACATGGCCGGACCCCGATTCTGCCAAGGCAGATCTGCTGTAGGTACAGATCATACAATGGAAAATGATGCGATGATGGAAGCGGCTTGGACTGTGCTTTCCTCTGCGCTTGTAGCTTTGTCTATTATGTATTATTGTGAGTAATACATACGATACAGACATCGTTGGAGGCTCACACCATGCTTCTGCAGCTGGACTTCTCAACCGCAACACCCATCTACCAGCAGATCCGCGATCAGATCGTGCGTGGCATCGCCGAAGGCGAGCTTGCGCCTGGCGAGCGCCTGCCGACCGTGCGGGCGCTCGCATCGGAGTGCGGCGTCAACGCCATGACGGTGAGCAAGGCCTATCAGCTTCTCAAGCAGGAGGGACACGTGCTCGGCGACCGGAGGGGTGGCACCTTCGTGTGCGAGCCCGATGGCAGCTCGGACCCCGATTCCGGCATCATGGACGCGCTGCGGATGCGCCTGGCTGAGCTGGTGGCCGGTGGGATGTCAGGCAAAGAGGTTCTCGCGCTCTGCGAGCACCTGCTGGATGAGATTGCGTATCGCTAGAAGTAAGGAAGTTTATGATGAGCACTGCGACTATCCTATGGCTCTCCTGCAGCTGGACTCCACTCCTCATATGGTGGACGCTCAGGAACAGCGCGCGCTTCAAGAAGAACATTGTCGTCGGCGTCACTTTCCCGCGCGAGGCGCGGGAAGACGTGCAGGTAAAGGCGTTTCTTACCAGCTACCGTCACCTGCAGCTCGCGTGCGCTATCGTGCTCGTGGCTGCGGCACTTGGCGGTGCGGCGACAGGAACGGTACGAGCGTGGGCCGGGTCGAGCATGTTCTGCTGGAGCGTCTGGATACTTGTGGTCTGTATCGTGCCCGAGGTAATCTACGCGCTCACCAACCGCAGGCTCGCGGCCCTGAAGGACGAGCGCGGCTGGCGGCCCAGAGGCGCCGCGGCCCAGCGCGTGACGGTGGCCGATATTGGGGCGGCCGCGCAGTCGTACCCGCGCGTCTCGAGCATATGGTTTGTCCTCATCTGCGCGGCGAGCCTGGTCCCCGTCCTGCTCGACCGTGACAACGTAGTAATCTACCTGCTGTTTGCCGCATGTGTGCTCATGATGTGGGCAATCTTCCGTTGGTGTTACCGCAATCGCAGCGAGGTGGTGGACGACAACACCGCCCTCACGCAGACGCTCACGCGCATACGCCGGCGCGCCTGGGCGAGGGTGTTCCTTGTCGCGGCTGCGTCTTTTGCATTCATGAGCTGGGCGCAGCTCCTCTTCCAGGGTTCAACCAATCTGTACTTTATCGGTATGATGCTTCCCTGCACGGTCCTTGGAATCGTGGCGTTTGCAACCGAGATGCGCGTGCGCAGCCTGCAGGAGCGTCTTACAAAGGCCAGCGGCGAGGGCTTCTACGTGGACGAGGACGATCACTGGATCTTTGGCATCTTCTACTATAACCCCGACGATGCTGAGCTCATAGTGAACGAGCGCGTGGGCATCAACACGTCGATCAACCTGGCACGGCCAGCGGGAAAGGCGATTGTAGTGGCCCTCGCTTGCTCGCTGCTCTGCCTGCCCGTGACGGGAGCGTTCATGGCGGAGGAATTTGGAACTCCTGTGACGCTTGAGTTGAGCGAGCAGACGATTCGGGCACACCACTTGCTCACAACCTATGAGATTGACATGGCCGACGTGGTGTCTGTGGAGCTGGTTGACCAACTTCCCCAGATGACGCGCACGTTTGGCGGCGCGAGTGAAACCTTCCTTGAAGGTAACTTCTCAAGTGACGCGTACGGATCGCTCAAGGTGTGCCTGGACCCCGAGGTCGGCCCCTGGCTCCTCGTG
This sequence comes from Lancefieldella parvula, assembly GCA_963551855.1. Lineage (GTDB taxonomy): Bacteria > Actinomycetota > Coriobacteriia > Coriobacteriales > Atopobiaceae > Lancefieldella > Lancefieldella parvula_B. The sequence goes on from CAUVID010000084.1 coordinate 2,861, forward strand.
CGGACGAGGAGCGGCACAACCTACCTTCTGGGCGCGAGCGACACGGCGCAGACCGAGACCGTTTATGAGGAAGTCCCCTCGGCCTTAGTCGATGCATAGTGTGACCTCTCGCGCCTAAACTCGTCGGTGTACTTGTTGTTGCCCATGCCTTGCCTCGCTTTCTCGGTTGTCTGAGCATATACGATTCCTGGGTTTTGAATCTGGGATGCCCGTGTCCGAAAAAACGATACAGGTCACTCTGACCCTAATTACGCCCCGTGGTGAGACAACATCGCGGACCACCGGGAGGACGTGGACTAGGGGTGCAGGGTGTAAAAAACGCGACCGAGAGACTGTCCTAGTGTGCGAAAAACGCAATAAAACCACTATAAAATGATGTAAAAAACGCAACTGAAAGCGTATCATAGAGTGTGAAAAACGCATTTCACTTGTTAATTACTATGGGGAGATGAAATCATGCTCAAACGCAAGGCATACCAAAGGCTGGAGGATTGGAAACGATACAAGACGAAGCAGGCACTTCTCGTCAAAGGAGCCCGACAGGTAGGAAAGACGACCCTTGTCAGGCAGTTTGCCGCAGACAACTATGGGATCCTCGCCGAGGTGAACTTCTTCGACAACAAGACTGCCAAAGAGACGGTCATGAGGGCGATTGATGCTGATGACCTGCTTCTACGTCTTTCCGTGCTCAGCGGGAAAGAACTGGAGGCCGGAAAGACCCTCGTCTTCCTCGACGAGATCCAGGAGTGTGGTGCGGACCTGCTCACCTGGATCAAGATGCTCCTTGAACGGACCGACTACGATTACATTCTTTCGGGCTCTCTGCTGGGGCTTGAGGTATCCAATATTTCCTCCCTTCCCGTTGGTTTTTTGCAGGAAGTAACCTTGTATCCCCTTGATTTTGAGGAGTTTTGCTGGGCAAGTGGGATAGGCAAGACGGCATTGGAAGCTGTTTCTGCCTGTATGGAATCCCTTATCCCTGTGCCTGATTATCTGCATGATAAGCTTACGGATACCTTTTACCGGTATCTTTTGGTAGGCGGTATGCCTGACGTTGTGCAGGCCTTTGTGGACAACAACGACCTCTTGCGAGCCCGTAATCTGCAGAGGGGAATTGTGAACATGTACAAGATGGACATGGCCAAGTATGTATCGGATAAGCTTGAGGCGCGCCAGGTACAAATGGTATACGAGTCCATACCTTCTCAGTTGAATTCTGAGAACAAGCGATTCAAATATGCAAGGCTGGGGAAGAGTCTGAGGTTTGCCAACCTTGAGTTCGCGTTCGACTGGCTTGAGCACGTAGGGGTCGCTCTTCCGGCATTCCGAGTCAATGAGCCGACGTTTCCCCTTGCCGCCCATGAGGACCGAAACATGCTGAAGCTTTACGCAAATGACGTCGGCCTGCTTACCGCCCAAATGATGGGGGATGTCGATATCGATATCCTCAATAGAAGGTCAAGCATAAACTTTGGGTCGATATTTGAGAATGTGGCAGCCCAGGAATTCAGGGCGTGTGGAAGGGAACTGCGCTACTATAATTCCTCCAAGATAGGCGAGGTTGATTTTGTGCTTCAGGGGCAACAAGGAGGCATCGACCTCTGTGAGATAAAGAGTGGTAAGAACTATCGACGCCACAGTGCGCTTGACAATCTCCTAACAACAAAAAACTACAGCTTCGAACATGTCTACGTATTTCATGACGGCAATGTGGATACTCCAGGAGCTTTCGAAGGTGTTACGTATCTCCCTATTTATATGATGGGTATGGCACTGGGCTGACGCAGGAACTGGCTGACCAAGAA
>CAUVID010000085.1:0-4659 GCA_963551855.1 Lancefieldella parvula
GTTGTGGCATCAAAGACAAAGTCCATGAGTGGACGAGCAGAGTCTAAGATAGGACGCAGTTTTTCTGCACCAGATTCGGCGAGAAACTCCATGGGGTCCTGATTATTGGGCAAAACAACGCAAAGAAACGCAGCGGTTGTTTTATCGATAAATTTAATAGCACGTGCGGCAGCGTGTTGACCTGCGGCATCGCCATCAAACATGCAAATAATTTTGCGCGTCCGCTGGCGATCAATGAGTTTGACGTGCTCAGACGTAAATGCGGTACCAAGAGCTGCCACAGTATTAGTAAAGCCAGCCTCGTGCATGGCAATAACATCTGTGTAGCCCTCACAAATTATGGCCTCAGACTGAGCTGCAATAGTCTCTTTTGCCACGTCATAGGCAAAGAGGTGCTTGCCTTTATTAAAGACGGAAGTGTCCCTGGTATTTAGATACTTGGGAGCATTTTCTACCTTTTTAGTAATTCGGCCACCAAAAGCAATAGTTCTTCCCTGTTCATCATGAATGGGGAACATCACGCGGTCATAGAACCAATCGCTAATTCGACCATTACGCTCAACGGCAAGGTTGGCAGCAATCATCTCTTGCGTGGTAAAGCCACATTTGCGCAAGTGCGCCACAAGTGCACCTCTACCAGGCGCATATCCCAGCTTCCAGCGCTTACAGACGGCTGCTCCAAATCCACGACCAGAGAGATAACTACGAGCTGCTTCAGGACCTTCTCCCCTTCCACGCATAAGCATGGAGTGGAAGTAATTCTCGGCTTCTGTAAGGCACTCAATCAAACGATTCTTGCGAGGTCCTTTAGAAACATGAGCCTCTTCCGAAAGCGTAATGCCTGCTTTATCAGCAAGATATCTAATAGCGTTGGGAAAATCCAGGTTTTCTCGCTTCATGACATAACTGAAGACGTCTCCACCTTCGGAGCAAGCGCCAAAGCAGTGCCAAAGACCCGTGGAGGGGTTTATCTTAAATGAGGGGCTTTTTTCTTGGTGGAAGGGGCAACACCCCCAATAGTCCTGACCTCGGGGTTTAAGCTCAACTGTCTCTGACACAAGCGTGACAAAGTCCGTTGCCTGTCGTACACGCTCTTTATCTTCATCAGTTATCATCTTCCACCTCCCCGCTTTCTAAGTTATATGAAGTCGTACCCAGATTCTGGGCTACCCAATCTATATTTCCACGAACGGCACACTTGAGCTCTTCAAGCGAATCAAATTTTTTTGATTCCCTCAGTCTCTTCACAAATACCGTTTGAACCTGCGAATCATATAAGTTGCCGCTAAAACCTAGAAGATTAGCCTCAAGCAAAGGTCCTGTTTGAGACTCAAATGACGGAGCTTTTCCCACATTAACCGCAGCGGGCCATGCCGTTGCGTCGTGAACCACATAGCACGCATACACGCCATCTTGAGGAATGCAATCCCGCAGGTCAAGCGAAACATTTGCAGTTGGAAAGCCAAAACCAGTACCCTGGCCTCGGCCGTGCTTGACCACGCCACTCACAAAGTGCCAGCGGCCCAACAGGCTTGCCGCCTCCTCAACTTTACCCTGCTCAAGCAAGTCCCTAATGCGAGTTGCAGAGATTTTCTGTCCGCCTGAGCAAAAGAGCTCATGGACGTGAACTTCAAAGCCATGCTGACGTCCAAGTAAGGTTAGAAACGCACTTCCTTCAGCTCCTTGTGCGCCCAAGCCAAAGTCAGAACCCACATGAACGGACACAGCCGAAACGCTTGGAAGTAGCTTGTCCTCAACGTATTGCGTAGCGCTCAATGCCGCAAACTCGCGGGTAAAGTGGTGCACCAAGATGCCATCCACTCCCCATGCGGCAAGTGCACGAAGTCTATCTTCTCCCGAGAGCAACCGCCGAGGAGATCCATCAAACAGCACCTCAACAGGGTCTGGCAGAAACGTCACTGCCACAAGCGGTACATTACGTGCTTCAGCGTCCTTTTTTGCGCTGGCGAGAAGCCCCTGGTGGCCCTCATGAAGACCATCAAAGACACCAAGCACGCACACGCAAGGTTGCTTGTAGCAGTCAGAACGCAATGTATAGAAGTCGGCATCACCAAGCTCACGTGGAGCCGGCAACTCACTTCCATACAAAACGGATTGTGCTATGCGTTCTACCTTGTTCAACGTGCATCCTTACTTACACAAAATGCCTTGAGAGAAGTTAGTCTGACAGATAAGGCAAGAGCCTTGCCTTATCCAAATTCCTACGAGAGCTTCATTCCACACAAGGCTGACCAGCGAGTTATTAGCAATCTCAGAGAGATCTTCCGGAATACCAAAACGTTTTCCAACCTCAACACACTTGTATTCTGCTGCAGTCAACCTGTGCACAGGGTATCCCAGAACCTCAGTTGGATTGAGGCGTTTAGCTTCAAGCACCTGAGCTGGGCTTTGTTCAAGCTCTTCTAATAAAGCGCAGCTACCAAGCGTAATGGGGCCAGAGAACGTCCTTCTCAGGCCACTAATATGAGCCTCTGTTCCAAGAGACTGACCAAGGTCTCGAGCAATACTTCTAATGTAGGTGCCTTTTGAAACGTCAAACGCAACCGTCCATACCAGTGATTCATCCGCAGTAGAAGGTTTGCGCACCGCCAAAAGCGTAGCGTCGTAAATAGAGACTCTACGAGCCGCAAGCTCTGGTGTCTTACCTTCACGAACAAGCTGATAGGCACGTTTGCCATCAACAGAGATTGCTGAAACCGCTGGTGGCAGCTGATCTATGGAGCCTACCAACTTTGCGCAGGCCCCACGAGCAAACTCTTCCTCACGCAACTCTGCAGGTACAGGAGCTGTGGCCACAACCTCACCGTCTGCATCATCTGTTGAGGTACGAGCCCCAAACGAAATGTCGGCTACATACCCCTTGCGGTCAAGCGTCAGAAGGCCCAAAAGCTTTGTAGCAAGTCCAATGCCCACTACCAGCACGCCGCTTGCATTAGGATCCAAGGTGCCTGCGTGTCCCACGCGTTTCTCGCCAAATGCACGGCGAACACGAGAAACCACGTCATGGCTGGTTAAGCCAAGCGGCTTATCAACTGCAATAAGTGCGTTAATTCCACTTGCTCCTCGCTTCACCTATGACTCCTTGTCAAGCGCGAGAAGATCAATAAGCAGAGGAACTATCTGGGTAAATACGTCGTCAATGGTGCCTTCAGCGGTAAAGCCTGCAGCAGCAGTGTGACCGCCGCCACCCATTTGACGTGCAACACCAGAGATATCAAGCTGAGATTTGGAGCGCAGGTTGCCACGAACTTTTCCGCCGTCAACCTCTTTGAGGAAGAGGGCAATTTCTGTTCCCTCAACGCAACGCACAATGTCTACCAGGCCATCCATCTCGGCAAGAGGAACGCCTGATGCAGAAAGATCTGCGGTGGTGACGTAGCTGTAGGCAACGCGACCCTCACCAAAGGTGCGAATACGACCCATAACCTTTGCGGCAAGGTGAAGGTAAGCCAAGCGATCACTCTGGTAGACATGAAGCGCAATCTGAGATGGAGAAGCACCTGCTTCCACCAGCAAACTTGCTACCTCAAAAGCCTCGCCGTCAGCGTTTTGGTACTGGAAACGACCAGTATCAGTTACCAGCGCACACATAAGACATTGTGCCTCAGATGGAATAAGTTCTGCACCTAAATGACAGGCAAACTCGGTGATAATGACACCAGTTGCCGCCGCATCAGGACGCACAAGTCCTGCATTCCAATACACGTTGTTATAAGGGTGATGGTCAAGCACTGCTACCGTCTTGGAGCGCTCCATCAGCGCTTCTGCATCAGCCAAACGACCTGCAGTAGAAAGATCTACGCAGATAAAAAGATCTGGAGTTCCCTCGTACTTATTTGCAGGTACAAAGCTCTCAGTACCAGCAAGAAACTTGTATATACGTGGTACTTCTCCATCAGCATCTGCCAAAAGATTAGTGACAGTTTTGCTAGGCCATCTTCTCTGAATAATGGAAGAAAGTGCTAATCCAGAGCCAATCGCATCACCATCAGGAGATGTATGTGCACATACAACGATTGACGAGGCCTGCTCAATCAGAGCTATAACCTCGTCAAACTCTGGACGACTGACTTTTGTATTCAGTGACGTCACTTACTTACGCCTCCTCGTCAGATTTCTCTTCATCAGAAGCTAGAGGGTATCCAAACTCGTCTTTCTCAACACCAAGCGTTGGTGGAATAACCTCAAGGGCTTGAGCAATACGCTCAGCCTCATCGGTAGTAGTATCAATTTTGAAATCAAGCTCAGGGGTTACACGCCAGTTCAGCGCATGGCCCAAAAGCGAGCGAATCCTACCCTTAGCACGCTTAAGAGCTGCAAGGACCTTATCGTAACGATCAGGCTCACAGCTTACGTAGGCACGCATAAAGGACTTATCAACCGAGACCTCGCAGCTTGTGACAGTCACAAGCTGGAGATCAGGGTCGGAAATTTCAAACAAAAGGATCCAGCTGAGCTTTTCTCGAGCAATCTCATTAGTACGACGAGAAAACTGATTCTGTTTCATGCTGTCCCTTCTTACTCGGTACGAGCCACCTGCTCAATGCGATAGCCCTCAAGCTGGTCGCCAGGCTTGATGTCCTGGAAGTTCTCAAGGCCAATACCGCATTCGTAGCCGGATTTAACGCTCTTAACGTC
>CAUVID010000086.1:0-4651 GCA_963551855.1 Lancefieldella parvula
GTTTTGGTGGCTTTGGAGATATCTTTGATTCCTTCTTTGGTGGCAGCCATGGTGGTCGAGGCGCTGCTCAACGCACTCGTGGTAGTGATATGGGTATCAGGTTGTCCATTACGTTGGAAGAAGCTGCAGCCGGAGTTACTAAAACTATCTCGTATAACAGACTTTCTACCTGCGATGACTGTAACGGCACTGGTCTTGGTGAGGGCGGAAAAATTGAAGACTGTCCACACTGTCATGGAACGGGTACGGTAGTCCAGGTTCAAAATACCGTCTTTGGTCAAATGCAGTCTCAGACAGTTTGTCCAGAGTGCCAAGGAACAGGTAAGAAGGTCGAGCATGCCTGCGAGACCTGTGGAGGTCAGGGAAGAACTCCTGATCACGAGCGTGTTTCTGTAGAAATTCCTGCAGGTGTTCATTCTGGCCAGTCAATTTCCATTGCAGGTAAAGGTGAAGCAGGCGTTAGAGGTGATACCTCTGGTGACCTTATCGTAACCATTGAAGTTTCCCAGCATAAAGATTTTGAGCGCAGGGGAGACGACCTCTTTACCTCAGTGAGCGTTGATTCCCTTGAGGCAATTGTTGGTACTACCGTGACCATTGACGGTATTATCAAAGATGAAACTATTGAGATTGCTATTCCGGCCGGATGTAAATACGGTCAGCAGCTAAGTGTAGCTGGTAAAGGTATGCCTCGTTTGCACACTAAGGCCCGTGGCAACCTTTACGTTCTGGTTCACATTGAGACTTCAACTGGGTTGACTAAAGATCAGTTAAAGACGCTAACCTCCCTTATTGATGAGCGCAAACAAAGTGGCGCTCAAGAAACTCAAGATGAGCAGCATGATCAGCGTTCTGCAGCAGAAGATTCCTCTAATCATAAAGACAAGAAAGCCAAAAAGGCTTCCAAGAAGAGGCGCTAATGGCTCATGGAATTGCGCTCATAAATCTTGGATGTAGGGTAAATCGCGTTGAGCTTGATTTAATGGCGGATTCTCTGCTTCGCATGGGATGTCGCATTGTTGAAGAAGATGAAGCTCAGGCAATTGTTATCAACACGTGCGCTGTCACTGCAGAAGCTGAGGCTAAGACGAGAAAAGCCGTTCGTAAAGCAGCGCTTATGCCAGGAGCTCCTCTTGTAGTTGCAACGGGTTGTGTTGCAAGTCTTTTTGCTGACGAGCTTGCCTCTCTTGCTCCTAACGTTGTGGTAGAAGCCGAGAAAGACAAAGTTGCAGATAGAGTTCTTGAAGAGCTAGGCTTTGCTCCAGAATCCGTAAGCGACGACGGACTTGTTATCTCCAAGCCAACTCCAACAGGTCGCACACGCCCTGGTATCAAGATTCAAGACGGTTGCGATAATCGTTGTACCTTCTGCATTGTCTGGAAGGCACGCGGTGCGGGAAAATCCCTTGATCCTCGTGAGGTTGTTTCGCAGGTAAAAGATGCTATGAGCAGGGGAGCTCAAGAGGTTGTTCTTACGGGAATTAATCTTGGTAGCTATAAAGCTCAACTTGAGGATGAGGGCAAGAAGACCCTCAGGCTCCCAGACCTTCTCGAGTATGTGCTTGAAAAAACCGAGGTTGGTCGCTTGAGGCTTTCTTCTCTTGAGCCACCAGATGTAAATGCTCGTTTGGTAGAGGTAATTGCTGCATCCAATGGAAGAATTGCACCTTTCTTGCATATCTGCCTTCAGTCCGGATGTGACGCTACGCTTGCTCGTATGGGCAGGGTGTATAGGACAGAGCTTTATCGCAAGGCTGTTGAGGAGGCACGTTCGGTTCTGCCAACCATTGCTTTGGGAACAGACCTTATCGTTGGTTTTCCTGGAGAAACTGATAAAGAATTTGACGAGTCGTATGAGTTTTGTCGTCAGATGGGCTTTTCTAAGATGCATGTATTTAGGTATTCCAAGCGACCTGGAACGCCTGCGGCAACTGCACCAAATCAGGTTGATCCAAAAACCATGGCTGAGCGCGCAAAGAAAATGCGTGATCTGGGTAATACCATGCGCTTTGATGCTGCTAAGAAGCTAGTTGGTACCTGCGATAATGTGGTGGTACAGTATCCTGGTAGGGGAATTTCTGGCGGTCTTTTTGATGTCCAAGTTGATCCTACTATTGAACTTGATGAACTTATCGCTATGCGCTTTGATGAAGTTTTACCTAATGGAACGCTAAAAGCTACTCGTTTATAAATTGGGGGAACATGGAGCCAACACAGATTCGCTTAACTATTCCTGATTCAGTGGATCCTTTATATCTGACAGGTCCAGCTGATAGTTTGCTCAGAGAAATTGAAGCGTCATGTGCAGCTCTTATTTCAGTCAGAGGCAAAGCAATCTTTTTGTCGGGAACTTCTCAAGAAATTGAGCAGTTAACGCTCATTTTTTCTCACCTCATTCAAATGGTCGAGTCTGGATCTAGGCCAACGCTTGAAGACGTAAAGTTGCTGCTTGATAGTACAAAAAGAAAAGCCAACTTAGAGCAAACGGGAACACGTACCCTGTTTGTAACTCATAAAGGCAAAGCAATTCAGCCTAAAACACAAGGTCAAATAGCGTATACCAAGGCAATCGCAAACAACTCTATAACCTTTGGTATTGGTCCTGCAGGTACCGGAAAAACTTATTTGGCAGTTGCCATGGCACTTGCCGCTTTGACTTCTCAGCAAATCAGCAGAATTGTGCTGGTAAGACCTGTTGTAGAAGCAGGAGAGTCTCTTGGTTTTCTTCCAGGCACGCTTCAAGAAAAGCTGGATCCCTACATTAGGCCGCTCTACGACGCTCTCTTTGATATGACCTCAATGGAGTACGCAAATAACCTCATTGAACAGGGAATTGTTGAAATTGCTCCGCTTGCATTTATGCGCGGCCGCACTATGAACGATGCGTTTGTCATTTTGGATGAGGCACAAAATACCACCCCTGAGCAGATGAAAATGTTTCTGACTCGCCTGGGTTTCTCGTCAAAGTTTGTGATAACTGGTGATGCAACACAGCGAGACCTTGTAGGAAGAAGCGGTTTGGACGTTGCTCGACAGGTGCTTGGCAACCTTGAAGACGTTGCTTTTGTTGATTTAGATAGAAATGATATTGTTCGCCACACGTTGGTTGGTAAGATAGTTGATGCATACACTGCGTATGAGAAAAAACAGCTAGGGGAGTAACGTGGTTAACGAGTACGACATTGTGATTGAAGAAGGCGTGGAGTCGCCAATTTCTGTGGAAGAGATTGAAGCCGATTGCAATCTTGTACTCTTAGAAGAGGGCGTGGAGCGCCCCTGCACGGTCTCCATTTCTGTAGTCAGTGATGTAGAGATTCAGCAGGTAAACCTTGAGTGGCGAGAAAAAAATGCACCCACTGACGTTATTTCACTTGAGGTAGAGCGCCCTGATGATCCAGATTTGGCTCCTGGTGAGATGTGTGAGCTGGGAGATATTATTCTGGCTCCCAATTTTATTGCTCGACAGGCTAAAGAATATGGCACTACAGAGGCAGATGAGTTTAGGCTTATGCTTGTTCACGCCATGCTTCACCTGCTTGGATATGACCATATTGAAGATGATGAGGCAGAGATTATGGAAGCTCGTGAAGACGCTCTTGTTGCTCTGCTTTCAACGGATAGGATTATTGAGCCAGTTGTATTGACTCGCCACCGTGAGGGGATTGACGAGTAATGATTCCGGGATCTAAAGGCAGACATCCAAGCTTTAAGCGCGGCCTTCTCTTTGCACTACAGGGCGCTCGCCAAGCATTTGCTCAGGAAGCAAACTTGCGTCGTATGGCCGTTGCTGCTGCAGTAACCGTGGTGGTGGGATTGTTTGTTGGTTTAGACGCTGTGAGCTGGGCACTTGTTCTTGCTTGTATTGGTGCGGTTTTAACCACAGAACTTCTCAATACAGCAATAGAAACCGTGGTAGATCTGGTTTCTCCAGAGTTTCACCCCATGGCTGGTAAGGCTAAAGATATTGCGGCAGCTGCCTCTTGCTGCATCAGTATCACCGCAGCTCTTATAGGACTTTTGATTTTCTCGCGAGCAATTTTTCATTGGTAAGTTGGAGGACATATGACCGCCAATTCAGTTTCTGAAAACACTACATCTGAGACCACTCCATTTAGGAGCGGTTTTGTTGCTTTAGTTGGTCGTCCAAGTGTTGGTAAGTCCACACTGTTAAATGCTTGCATGGGCCAGAAAGTAGCTATTGCAAGCCCTGTTGCCCAGACAACGCGTCGTCGTTTTAGGGCAGTGGTAAACGGTGAGAACTCCCAGCTGGTCATTGTAGATACTCCAGGCCTCCACAAGCCCAAAGACGCTCTTGGAAAAGAGCTCAACAAGGCAGCGCTCGGAGAGCTTAATGACGCTGATGTCATTGCTTTTTTGATTGATGCTACCAAGCCTGTTGGTCGTGGAGATGAATGGGTTGCCAATCATGTTGAGCAGGCGCATGCCGCCTTTAAGCTGCTAGTTATTACCAAGGCTGACATTGCAACTCCAGAGCAAGTAACAGAGCAGCTTGAGGCCGCCCAGGCTCTTGCGCACTTTGATGACGTGCTTGTTGTTTCTGCTCCAGAAGACTTCAATATCCAGGCATTTATTGCGCTTGTGTCAGAGCATCTTCCTGAGGGTCCTATGTGGTTCCCAGAGGATATGGAGA
>CAUVID010000087.1:0-4626 GCA_963551855.1 Lancefieldella parvula
TTGCACGTGGTTGTGACGTTGATAAGCCAAGAAACCTTGCAAAGTCAGTAACGGTCGAATAGTTGTGGCTGAAAGTCCAGCAAAGGTAATCAAAATGTTGGATAAAGAAAAGTTTGAGTTGAAGATTTAGGATAAAACTATTTTGCCTCAGTGATTCCTTCTTGTACTAGTGCGTTCTCAAAGCTATAATAAGTTCAATTGAATTGCCGGGGCCTTTGGCAAGCACTGGCAAGAGAAGGGATTAGGTGCATGAATAACTAGCGATACTCATAAAGCCCGAATTTACGTAACGTCGCTGACGACACTACCGCGGGTGTAGTATTGCTTAATCATGTCTTAATTTACCGCCATTTACCTGTGCATAATTGCATGCTACTCCGCGTGGTCTTCGGCAGAACCGAGGTATCATGCAGCTTAATCTTTCAAATATTGAATATACCTATCCATCAGCTGTAGAGCCCACCTTACATGATGTGACTATTACACTCCCACAGGGATGGACCGGCTTTGTTGGTAATAACGGATCTGGTAAAACAACCCTCGCACGTATCGTATGTGGTCTATTGCAACCTGACAGGGGAGTTGTAAGTCCATCGCTTTTCTCGGCATATTGTGCTCAAAATGCAACGGAGGCCCCAGCTACTCTTTTTGATTTTGCGGTTGCCTATGATGAAGCGGCAATTAAGCTGAGGCGAGAGCTTTTGTTAGAAGAAGATTGGCCTTGGCGTTTTGAGACACTTTCGTGTGGTCAGCAGAAGCGACTCCAGGTAGCGTGTGCTTTATGGGCCTCGCCTGACGTTCTTGTGCTCGATGAGCCCACTAATCACGTGGATGTATCAACAAAACATGCTCTTTTTGCGGCCTTGTCGCAGTTCAAGGGTATCGGGGTGCTTATTTCACATGATAGGGAGTTGCTGGACAAGCTCTGTACTCAATGTTTGTTTGTAGCTAACGGTACGGCAAACATGAAATCTGGTAATTATTCTCAGGCATCCTCACAGGTAGAACTTGAACGATCTAGTGCATTACACGCAAAGGAAGCGGCGCAAAAAGAGAAGACTCGCCTTGAGCGAGAAACCCAGCGACGTAGAGAAGAGGCTTCTAGAGTTCAGGCGCGCAAAAGTGGAAGAACTATTGACAAGCATGACAGTGATGCGCGCGCAAAAAAGCGGGGCTATATAGTTTCAGGTCAAGATGGTAAAGCGGGAAAATTGGCTGTACGCATGTGGGATAGACTTGAGAAGGCAACGGGTAAAGCCACAGGTATTAGGGTGGAGAAACAATACGATTCCAATATTTGGTTGGATAGTGAGGGAAGTAAGAGAAAAGTTCTGTTGAGGATGGAACCTAATAACATTCTCATGGGAGAGAGCTGCCTACAAACCCCACCGCTATTTATTGGCAACACGGATCATATTGGTGTTGTTGGCGATAATGGCTGTGGTAAAACAACGCTGATAAAGAAAATTATTTCAAGTATTTCTGACGATGTGCGGATGTTATATATTCCTCAGGAGCCAACTGAACTGCAGAAAACAGAGATAGTAAGAAAAATCAAAGGGCTATCAAACTCCCAGCGTGGAAGAGTGTTGTCTATTGTGGCACAACTCAATTCCGACCCTGATTTTATTCTTGCAGGTGAGTCAACCAGTCCAGGTGAAATGAGAAAGATTATGCTTGCGCTGGGAATGCTTGAATCACCAGAGCTTATTGTAGTGGATGAGCCAACTAACTATTTAGACCTTGGTTCAACAGTAGCGCTTGAACGTTTACTGTCTGAATATCCAGGAGCTTTATTGTTGGTCTCACATGATCTCTCGCTAGTTGATTCCGCTACGTCGATAAAATGGAGCATTCATCGATCAAATGACAACTTTGAGCTTGTGGTGCAATAGGGGCGAGAAACACGTTGGACAGTTACGGTGGTTGCGCGTTTGTGTTTGAGTAGCTCGCTGACACAGACCGTTACTTTTATACCGCTCGCCGTAGTTGTTTAAGCAAACTAACTTTTGCTGAAAAATTTTATATAAACTGAAAGGTCAAACTGATTTCTTCTGGGATTGCTCGTGTGTTTAAGCATGGATTTCGGAGGGACCTATGCTTCACTTCAACCACGGTTCAAAACAAGAAACCAACGAGGGAAATGCAAGCGCTACGGGTGCTGCAGGCACGGGCGCTGCTGGCGATGCGGGCTCCACAGGTGCGCCGGGCACTACAGGCGCTACAGGTGCCGGAACCCCTAATATCCCTACGCCACCCGAAGGATATCAGCAGGCAGCCTTTGCCTCTACGTTGCCAACAATTGCTGATCAGACGGCTAACTTAGGCTCACAGATTGGCGTTATTTCTCCAGGTGAGAGCGAAGAAGATGCAGAGGCACGTGAGGCGTACGAGAGTCTTGCACGTCACCGCAAAGCTCGTCGTAAAAAGAAGCTTATTAAGGCAGGAATAGCTGCTGGAGTCTTTGTTCTTCTCGTTGCGTTGTTAATTTTGCCTATGTGTCAGGGCGGCCAGAACCAGAACACTACCGTGATGCCAAGCACTACGTTTGTCACGCGCGGCGAGTTCAGCGATTCTGTTTCCGCGTCTGGATCCATCAAGCCCGTGTCGTCCACCGTGGTAACTCCCGAAGTAGATGGCATTATTCAGGACGTTCAGGTTTCTGAGGGCACGTACGTCCATAAGGGTGACAAGCTCTTTACTATCAAGAACGATGAGCTGGATAAGGCTGTTCGTAAGGCATCTCAGCAGGTAAAAGCAGCCGAAAACGAGGTCAGTAAGGCTCGCTCAGCCCTAGCGTCCGCACGCAACGGTGTCCCCGAGGCGGGCGAGGACGGACAAGAGGCAAATGCTGCGTCCGTTGCTGCTGCCGTGGAAGCGGCGGAGGCAAATCTGGAGAGCGCTCAGATTGCGCTTGAGGAGGCACGATCTGCTTACAACGACGCAATTGCCCAGGCAGATAAGCGTGTAGTCACCGCTCCATGCGACGGCACGGTTATTGTGATGAACGCGGTGAACGGCGCTTCGGTTGGCTCGTCCGCGCCAGGTGCTGGCAACGCCGGTCCTCTGATTACTATCGCGGACCTTTCCCAGATGAAAGTAAACGTTCAAATTAACGAGGTAGACATTTCTCGCATAGCTGTTGACCAGAAGGCTCAGGTCAGCTTTACAGCTTTGAGAGATCTGTATTGCGATGCAGTGGTTACTCACGTTTCTGCTGTTTCGTCCAACGGTGCCGATGCAGGTGCAAGTTACGATAACCCCGGTCGATCTATTGTTTCTTATACCGTTGACCTGCTTATTAGCAGTCCCGACGCCTCCATTAAGCCGGGTATGACTGCGAACGTGGACATCATGATTCAGCACATGGATAACGTTCTGACCGTGCCTCTTGTTGGTGTCATGGACGATGGCGATGGTGCTTACGTCAATGTTGTTACTTCTCGTGACGAGAAAGGCTATCCGCAGGTAGAACGCGTGCCAGTGACCGTAAAGGCGCAAAGTTCTACGACGGCCGTCATCGAGGGCGCCGGTATTGAGGACGGCACTGAGGTGATGATTGGCGGTGGCGCCGGCGGTCCATCTCAGGGCGCGGCTATGGACGCTCCGGCAGGCGCAACACCTGGTGCGACGTCCAGTTCGGGCACCGACGCAACGTCCGACACAACGGGCTCCAAAGACTCCAAGTAGGCGACGCACATGTCCAAGGTAATTGAGGTACATAAGCTGCATCGCATTTACGAGACGGCTGCGGGTTTGACACACGCTTTACGTGGCGTTTCGCTAACTGTGGAGAAGGGCGAGTTTCTCTGCATTATGGGTCCGTCTGGCTCAGGCAAATCAACCCTGATGAACATTTTGGGGTGTCTGGACACGCCTACTTCCGGCTCGTACAAGCTAGAGGGACTTGAGATTGCAGATCTTTCCGATGACGATCTAGCGGAGATTCGCGCCACGCGTCTGGGCTTTGTCTTCCAGTCGTTTAACCTGCTACCGCGCACTACGGTGCTGCGAAACGTTATGCTGCCGCTCATCTACTCGGACATTCCCGCAAAAGAGCGAGAGTTGCGTGCTTGGAAGGCACTGCGTTCTGTTGGCCTGCCTGAGGAGTACTACGAGCACAAGTCCAACGAGCTTTCTGGAGGTCAGGTGCAGCGCGTAGCTATTGCTCGTGCGCTGGTAAACGACCCGGCGGTTATTTTTGCCGATGAGCCAACAGGCAACCTGGACTCCGCAACAAGTGAGATGGTACTCAACACGTTCAAGTCCATGCAGGAGCGCGGCAAAACAATCGTGCTGATTACACACGACCCTGAGACCGCCTTTTGGGCTGACCGCGTGGTACACATTCGTGACGGCCGCCTGCTCACAGACGAGCAGGAAAAGGAGTTTGTGAGGCAACACGCTACACAGTCCGCAACGGCTGAGGACGCTGCATCGGGCATGCGTACTGCAGCGGGCGCACATGCCACGACGGGCGCGGATACGAAGCCGGGTGCGCATGCCACGACGGGCGCGGATACGGCGCCGGGCGCACATGCCGCACCAGCAGACAGCACCTTGCGACCCGGGACGGGAGGTGTCGCGCTATGAGGTTGATGGATCTGCTGCGAGAAACCCTGTCTG
>CAUVID010000088.1:0-4560 GCA_963551855.1 Lancefieldella parvula
CTCGCATCATTATTGGTAAGGATACCCGCAGGTCAAGCTATATGTTTGAGTCCGCACTTGTCTCGGGTTTGGTTGCTTCCGGCGCTGACGCGTACATGCTGCACGTTATTCCTACTCCTGGCGTTAGCTACGAGGTAGTTGATGGTGCCTTTGACTGCGGCGTTATGATTACCGCATCTCACAACCCCTTTACCGATAACGGCATCAAGCTGGTCAACAAAGACGGCTACAAGATGGATGAGGATGTCCTCGAACAGGTAGAGGCCTATATTGACGGCGAGTTTGACGTACCTCTGGCAACGGGTGATGCCATTGGCCGCACGGTTGATTACATGCAGGGCCGCAACCGCTACATCTCCAGCCTTATTGCAAGCTGCGGCTTTAGCCTGCAGGGCCTGAAGATTGGCCTGGATTGCGCAAACGGTGCAGCTTCTAGTGTTGCTCGCCCTGTTTTTGACGCTCTGGGCGCCGAGACCCACGTTATCAACAACGCTCCAAACGGCCTCAACATCAACGTTGATTGCGGCTCTACCCACATTGACCAGCTGCAGCGCTTTGTGGTTCAGAACGGCCTTGACGTGGGCTTTGCTTACGATGGCGACGCTGACCGCTGCCTGGCAGTTGACGAGCGTGGCCATGTAGTTGACGGAGACTTGATTCTCTACGTCTGCGGCACCTACCTCAACAAGTATGGTCGCCTGGCTAAGCAGACCGTGGTCACCACCGTTATGAGCAACTTTGGCCTGTTCAAAGCATTTGACGACGCTGGCCTCTCTTACGAGAAGACCAACGTGGGCGATAAGTACGTCTACGCTTGCATGAACGAGAACGAGTACAGCTTGGGCGGCGAGCAGAGTGGTCACATCATCTTTGGTGACCTGGCAAAGACCGGCGACGGTATCTTGACCAGCCTCCGTATTATGGAGGTCTTACGAGCAGAGCGCGAGAAACTCTCTGAGCTTACTCGTCCCGTTACACTATATCCACAGCAGTTGGTTAACGTCCGCGTCACTGACAAAGAAGCTGCTATGCAGTCTCCTAAGGTCAACGATGCAGTTGCAGCTGCCGAGAAGTTCCTTGAGGGCAATGGTCGCGTGTTGGTCCGCGCTTCCGGAACAGAGCCTCTGGTACGCGTTCTTGCAGAAGCTCCAACCGATGAGCTCTGCCAGCAGGCAAACCAGATTGTGCTCGACGCACTTGAGGAGTATAGGCTCAGCGCTTAAGCGCAGATAGATCCAGGGGATACGATGGCACTGGCAGGAATAGGTGTAGATATGCTTGAGATTGCCCGCATGCAGCAGGCAATTGAGAGGCGCCCTCACTTTATTCGCCGTATGTTCACCGATGCCGAGCGTGCGTATTGTGAGCGCACTGCTCGCCCTGCGGAGCACTATGCTGCTCGCTTTGCAGCAAGAGAAGCCGTGCTCAAAGCCTTAGGAACGGGTTTCTCGTCTGGTATTGGTTTTCAGGATGTATCTGTTGAGAGAGATCAGCTGGGCAGGCCACAGGCTCGTCTAGCTGGTAAGGCTGCGCAGATTGCGGCCGAGCAGGGCGTGCAAGAGATTGCGCTTTCTATCTCGTATACCAGAGACGTTGCGGTAGCCAATGCGGTTGCGGTGACCAACGCCGTAAAACCCAAGGTAGATCAAAAGGAAGATGCTGCCCAAGAGCTGGCACGTTCGTTCAAAGAAGCTCGTTCTGTGTTGGATGAGCTTGAACGCGTGCAAGAACCTATAATTGAGACAACCTTTGATGATGTTGTTAAATCCGAGGAGTAAGTTATGCAGCCGGTACTAAATGTTGAGGACATTAAGCGCGTAGAGATTGCGCTGACACGTGTGGGCGTGAGCGTTTCCGAGCTTATGCACCGCGCTGGTTACGCTGCTGCTCAAGAGGCTCTTGGCATGGGCGGAGACATCTCTAACGTTGTCATCCTTGTAGGCCTTGGCAATAACGGTGGAGATGGCTGGGTGGCAGCAGAAGCGCTGCGCTCTAGAAACTGCAACGTTAAGGTAGTTACTCCTCTTGAGCCTGATCAGATTTCCGGCGATCTTGCACGTCAGATGGCGCAGCGCGCCGTTCGCGCGGGAGTTTCCGTGCTTGTTGGCCCTTCTCGCCAGGAGCTGATTGACCTGCTGGCAACGGCTGACGTGGTGCTTGATTGCATGCTGGGCACCGGCTTCCACGGCAAGGTTCGTGCTCCGTTTGATATTTGGATTGAGTGCCTCAATCAGTCCGGCGCTCGCGTGCTTTCCGTTGACGTTCCCAGTGGTCTTTCTGCGCAGAAGGGCCAGGTTGAAAGCGCGTGTGTTGTCGCCGACGTCACCGTTACCATGATCGCGCTCAAGCCCGGCCTTATTGCTGACGCTGGCCGCGATGTCTGCGGTTCCATTGTCGTAGCTCCTCTGGCCGAGCAGACTGAGCGCCTGGTTGTTGAGGCAGATCCTGTTGCCTGGCGTGTTGACTTGGAAGACTATCTGGCTTCTGTTCCTGCCCAGCTTAACGACTGTGATAAGTACTCTCGTGGCTCCGTCCTGGTGGTCGGCGGCTCAAGTCGCTTCCCTGGAGCTGCTGTTTTTGCTGCTAAGGCAGCTGCTCGTGCAGGTGCTGGCTACGTTACTCTGGCAGTTCCTGAGGCTATTGTCAGCTGCGTTCAAATGATGCTGCCAGAGGTTCCCGTTATTGGCCTTCCATGCGACGCTGAGGGCGTGTTTACCGAGGAAGCAGCTCCACTGGTGCTGCAGCTTGCCGCCATGCGTACCGTTACGCTGGTTGGCCCTGGCATGCGCGTATCCGGTGGAACCGTCAAGGTTACCTCCGCGCTTCTTGACTCTGAGCTGCCCGTTATTGTTGACGCTGACGCACTCAACTGCATTGCTCGCCTCACCAATAACAACCTCCCAGATTTCCCTGAGCTTACGCGCCGTACCGCTCCGCTTATCATGACTCCACATCGTCGTGAGCTTGGTCGCCTGGTCAACCAGGTAGACAATCCTCCTGCAAGCCTGGTGGCTCAGCTTGAGGCTGCTCGAAAGATTGTTTGGGCAGACGGTGGCTCTGAGCTGGTCATTGTTGCCAAGGGAACCGCTACTGGCTGCGTTGGCGTCCAGAAAGCCGTGCTGCCAAAGCCTGGTCCCGTTACGCTGGCAACCGCTGGCTCTGGCGACGTTCTTGCTGGCACCATTGCTGGCCGCCTGGCTCAGGTTGCTGGTCAAGTTGATGACCTGCCAACCTTCTGCTCACTTGCGTGCGAGGTTCACGCATACGCGGGTCAGCTAGCTGCCGAGAAGTTCGGTGTACGCGGAGCTATGGCTGGAGACATCTGCGACGTTATTGGCCTTGCTTCCGACGCACTTGAGGAGCAAATTGCATTCCCTATGGCAGACTTTGAAGAAGCTGCGGAGTAGGTGAGCCTGATGTCGGCATATCCCCAGGATAGATGGGCTTGGATAGAGATTGATCTTTCTGCCGTCCGCCACAACGTAAAGGCGTTTAAGGCCCAGCTTAACCGCGGCGTCAAGATGATGTGCGTGGTTAAGGCTGACGCCTACGGTCACGGTGCTGCTCAGTGCGCTAAAGCTATGCAGTCTGTGGGTGCCGATCAGTTTGCTGTTGCAACGGTCGATGAGGGTGTTGAACTGCGCTGCTCTGGCATCGATAATCCTATTCTGGTGCTTTCCGAGCCTCCAGTTACCTCCATTCCAGACCTCGTGCGCTTTGACATCATGCCGTCCGTCTACACAGTTGACTTTGCGCTTGCGTACGGCGAGGCTGCTGCCGCTGCTAACAAGGTTGGTCGCTATCACCTGGCCATTGATACTGGCATGACCCGCATTGGCGTCAGGCGAGAAGATCTTCTTGAGGTGCGCGGCTCTATTGATTTCCACAGGGGTCTTGAATGCGCTGGTACGTTTACGCATTTTGCTACGGCCGACGTGCTCGACAACTGGGACTTTGACCTGCAGGTTAATCGCTTTATTGAAGCGGTTACGGCACTCAAAAACGCGGGCTATGAGCTGGGCTTGGTTCACGCTGATAACACTCCTGGCACTGTTCTGCACAAAGATATTCAGTTTGATATGGTTCGTGTGGGCATTGGCCTGTATGGACTTCATCCAAGCAAGCTCACCATTCCCCGCATTGACCTGCAGCCCGTTATGAGCGTGCGCGGTCGCGTGACGCGCGTGGTCTATCCAGCTGTTGGCGACGGCGTTAGTTACGGTATGACGTGGCGTGTTCCTCGCAATAACATCCAGGTAGCTACGGTGCCTATCGGCTATGCCGACGGACTTGCACGTTGCCTCTCTAACCGCATGGACGTTTTGACGCGCGGAGACCGTGTTCGCCAGGTGGGCAACATCTGTATGGACCAGTTTATGATTGCTGTTGATACTGCAGGTACACACGCTAATAAACCTGCACACGAGATTCGCTATGGTGACGTGGTTACCCTCATTGGCAAAGATGGTGATCAAGAAATCACCGCAGATGAGATGGCTGACCTGCGCGAGACCATCAATTACGAGGTAGTTTGCAACTTTGGTGCGCGCCTCGATAAGG
>CAUVID010000089.1:0-4507 GCA_963551855.1 Lancefieldella parvula
ACTATTGATTTCTCGGACAGAAGGTCTATGGCCGAGAAATTCCTCTTTGGTTCGCCTTTGCAAAAAACGCTTCAATCCATAAATAACATTATGGATGGAGAGCCAGATGCAGACGCTCTAGAAAAGGTGCTTGCAGAGCTTGAGTCTCAGGTTTCACCAACCCTTGATATGGGTCTGTATCTGGATGACTCTGATTCTATCTACAGATATTTTGATTCCCTCTCAGAGCGCGTAGCTTATAACCTTGCATTCCCCAATGAGCCAAGAAAACTGGTGCTTATTCCAGACACCTATTTTATGTCTTTAGCAAGAATGGCTCGCGCCTACAACCTGCTTGAACAGCCAGAAAAAGCAGAACGCTATGCACAAGAAGCCCATAGAATTTCTCCTTTGGGAATTGATGCAACGCTGCTATTGGTAAGAACATTAGAAGATCAGTCAAAAGTTTTTGAGGCTGCAAAGCTGCTCAAAGACCTTATCGCACACATTTTCTCTAGTTCAGATGTTGCTCTGGTGTACTATCGCCTGGCCTATATGGAGTGGAAGCTAGGACGCTCTGACCTTTGTGCAGCTTGCTATCAAATGGCAATAATTATCGGCGGCAGTGTTGCCCAACCTGCAAAAGAAGAGCTTGAAGACCTTCTCAAGGCAGATGCTTCTGTTAAGAAACTGGATACCCCTCAAGAAGTCTTCTCGTTCCTTAAGCAAAATGGTGTTCCTGTCTTTGACCAGAAAGCTGTGTTTAACAAGGCAGTTGCTATTGGCAGCGCATGTGTTAACGATGGCATTTATTGTGTTGGCCAAAACATGCTCAAGAACTGCCTTGAAATTACCTTTGACGATGCAGCTGCCAAGGTAGAGAGTTCACTGAGGACGCCCTTCTAGAGGCCGCGCGCGTAAGCTATAACTTATTGCTCTGAATGCTGGTTAAACCGAGCGTTTAACCAAAGCTCTACCTGTGCTTTAAGATCATCGAAGCCTTCAGAGTTTACAAACACTGTATCTGCCTGATTACGCAAATACGTATCGGAAGGTTGATGAGCAATACGCTGCTCAAACTCTTGGCGAGAAGATCCTCGCTGTTCAGCGCGTTCTGCTCTCAGTTCCAAAGGCGCTACAACAACGACAACTTCATCAACCAGCTCAAGCAAGTCTTCAACGCGGTCAAGCAGCGGAACCTCTACAAAGCAGAACTGAGCATCTGCAGCAGGAGCCTCTTTTGTAAGGAATTGACGCATATATTCCCTGATAAAAGGCATCTCAAGCTCTTCTAAGAGCTCAGCAGATTCTCTAGTGGCAAAAGCCCTACGACCAAGCTCTCGCCTATTAATCTCATGAGTAACGGGATCCAACAAATCGTTACCAAAAGCCTCTGCCACACGATACGTACACTCGCATCCAGGTCTCAGAAGTCTACGAGAAACCTCATCAAGGTCAAAGCGCAGACCACCTGCTGCTTCAAACATTTTAGAAACAGTTGATTTACCAGACGCCATTCCGCCGGCGAGAATTACCTTGTACATGTAGTTCACTCCTATAACTGCAGTGCTGTATAAGAGCCTAGCAGTTTTACTTCTTCAGGAGTATGAGTTACCCAAATTACAACTTTTGATTCAATGAACGGTTTGACAGAGGCAATAACCTGCTGCTTAAGCGCTTCATCTAATCCCTTGAGCGGCTCATCAAAGAGCAAGACGTCTGCATCTGCAAAGAGTGTACGTAAAAGAGCAACGCGTCTCTTTTGACCACCGGAAAGCTCAGAAACAGGATTGTTTTCTGTTCCTTCAAGTCCTACCTCACAAAGCGCCTCTTTAATACGCTTTCGGGCGCTTTGTTTTTGCTCCTTTGAGTGCAACTGTATAGCAAGCATGATATTTGCCATAACGCTCAAGTTTTCTAGCAGTCTATCTTCCTGAAACATCATGACCGTTTTAGTGTCAGGCGCTTTAAGCACTGTGCCTGAATCAGTCACTTCAAGACCACAAAGAATACGAAGAAGTGTTGTTTTACCTGCTCCAGAGGGCTCAGAGAGTACGTACACTCCCCTCTCAAATTTGTAGGAAAAATCATCAAGCACAACCGTATTACCAAACGATTTAGTGATGTTTTTTACCTCAAGCAACTGCTCGGTTGCATAGGCACAATTAGTTGTGTTCATACTCATGAGCAGCTCTTTTCTAACCTTGCAGCAGCCCATGAAACTAACCGCATCACGATCTTCTCGCCAAGCGCGCTCATCACAATAACCACAAGCGTCCACGCAAAAAGGGCTGGCGTATCCAAATACACTTTAGCGTTATAGAGGTGCTCGCCAATGGAGAATGCGGGAAGGCCAATGACTTCGGCAGCAATTCCCGACTTCCAGCAAAATCCCATAGCAAGTGAGGTTGCGGTCTTAAGCGAAGGCATAAGCTGTGACAAATAAATCGCCTTAATGCGTTGCCAACCGTGAATTTGGTATACATCAGCCATCTCAATAAGCTGCTGGTCAGTGCTGAGGAGCCCTTCAAGTACTGCAATGTAGATGATGGGAAGTGCCATCAAAAATGAAATTGAAATTGAGAGGTAGGGCGTGCGAACCCAGATAAGTAGCAAGATGACAAAGGATGCTACGGGAATTGATTTGATTGTAGAAATAAGCGGCTCAAAAAGAATCTTGATCAGCTTGTACTTAAAGCTCAAAAACGCCAGCAAGGAGCCAACGGTAAAAGCAAGTGCTCCACCAGCAAAAATACGCAAAAGAGAAAGACCAATAGAAACCCAAAACTCGCGTAGTTGAGCTAGCGAGAAAAGCGTCTGAATGGTCTGAATAGGTGAAGTTAAAACAATATCCTGATTGATGACAACCGCAGCTATCTGCCACACGACAAGCCAAAATACCAGTGCGCCTAAACGTGCTCCCCAGCTAGAAGCAACTTTGCGCGCAGTCGGTTTGCCTTGCACGCGGCCCGCACCTTGGGTCTGACCTGCGCTTTGGGCCTGATCGTTTTTCTCGACAGAAAAATCTGCCGAGGCAGCGCCTTTCTCGGCGCCACCTCGGGCAGAAATACTATCTTTTATGTGCGGGTTATGCGCCAAAGTAGAAATCGTCTCCAGGAACCTGTCCGCCTACTGCCTGAGAATTAGCCTCAGCCAGAATGCCTAAGTAACTTGAAAGTGCGCTCTTCATATCTGCGCCATCAATATACGTAATATTACACTTAGGCAGCGCAACCTTGGCAATAGGCTCTGGAACAATGCCGTATTTGCCTACAAGCGTAGCAGCCTCATCTGGATGATCAACCGCAAATGCAACAGAGTCTTTGTAGTGAGAAAGCAGGGCTGTTACCGCATCTGGAGAATCTGAGATGAGCTTTGAAGAAATAATAGTTACGCCAGCAATCAGCTTGCTCTGAGGATTGACAGCCTCCCATTCAGCGCCAAGGTCGATTGCAATGCGAATCTGGCTGTTCTTGCTTTGTGCCACCGTAACAAAAGGCTGTGGGAGCAGCGCAATTCCCTCTGGATCTTGAGCTAGAGCAGCAACACACTCGGTGTGCTCACTCTTCCACTCAACCTGGACATCCTCGCCAAGCGTCATACCGTTTTTGCTTAACAGATAGGATAAGGCGTACTCAGGAACAGCACCTTTACCAGAGGCGTAGAGTGTCTTTCCCTTAAGATCAGCAAATTTAGAGATAGCGTTACCTGTCTCAACAATGTAGAGAACATTGAGTACATTAAGACAAGCTACCTTGTATGCACCCTTAGTCTTGTTAAAGAGTGTAGCTGCAAGGTTTGCAGGAATAGATGCAACGTCCACATCACCCTGAGCAACCTTGGCAACTACCTGATCAGGAGCATCCAAGATCTCAAAGGAATAGTTGTTGTCCGTGATATTTTGCGCTTCAACCTCACTCATAAACTTAACTAAGCCCATGGCGGTAGGCCCTTTAAGTGTTGCAACTCTTACGGCAACAGGCTCAGACTTTTTTTTCTCTTCTGAAGCATTTTCTTGAGGCTTCTCTTGACCTGTTCCAGAACAGCCGAAAAGTGCAGCAGCTGGAATAAGACCTGCAAGCTTAAGAAACGAACGTCTATCCATGAATCACTCCTGACTCGAAAAGTTAACTAAGGCTACCTTATCACGTCTACGGCAAAATTCACACGATATACAGCATATCTTACAAACTCTTTGATACATCCATGTAGGCAAAACGTGCCCATGGCGAGAAAAACTAGTTCTTCTCGCCATATCCAAGGACGTACGCACGGCACAGGTTCTCGGTGCCGATAATTGCATCGATGTGGCAACGCTCACGACCGTGAGTGTTGAGGCATGCTGGGCCAAATGCGCCGCTCTTAAGATCGTTGCCGGAGAAATATGCAGCGTTAGCATCAGTTGAGAAGTGGAAGGCAACCTGCTGGTTCCACTTTTCTGGCTCAACAACCTCCTGCGCACACGCAATAAGTTTGTTGGAAACTTCCCAATCGTAAGGCGAGCGAATATCAGAAACAATGATGCCTA
>CAUVID010000090.1:0-4433 GCA_963551855.1 Lancefieldella parvula
AAATTATTTAGTTAAAAGTTTTACGCCAGCACAAAGATAAGGGCGATAAAACAAAAGGTTACGCCCAGGGCAATTGCCTCGCGAGCGCCAAAGGCTGGTTGATGCCAACGTGTGCGAGAAGCCCCTGCTACATAGTGACGAGCGTCAAGTGCCTTAGAAAGGTTGTTGGCATGCCTGAGCGAGCTGGCCAGAAGCGCCACCACAATGGAGAAGGTGGCACGGAGTCTTTTGGGCAGCGAACCTGAAGCAACGTCTCCTGCACGAGCAGTTTGAGCCTCGGAAATGGATACGGCGTCACCCGCAAGTGTTGGAATAAAGCGCAGCATAAGCGAGAAAATCATGGCAATTTCTTTGCCAGGAAGACCAATCTTAGAAAGTGGCGAGCATGCTGCTTCAAAGGCATTGCCTAGATCCGTTTGAGTTGTGGTAAGCAGGAGCAGCGCACCGATTAAAATTGCAGCTAAAATGCGTACGGGGTAGAGGAAAGCACTCCATGCTCCCATATCGGTGATGGTAAAGATTGACCAGGAGACAAGCACAGTTCCTTCTCGCGTAAGCAATAGATTGAAGAGCGAGAGAAAGATGAGCAGCCAGGCAAGTGGGATGACTGATACAAGTACTTGTTTGACAGGGATTTTTGCGAGTGCCAGCAGGCAAAGCACGCCTACTACCAGCAGTGCAAGCTGTGGCGCGTTGCGGATAAAAAATGTTGCAAGCATCAGAAGGAGTGTGGCCAGGCATTTAACGTTGGGATTAAGCCTATGGATGAGCGAGTCCCCGTGATAGTACTGGCCCACAGAAATCTTAAGCGCCATAGCAGCCTCCTTGCGAGAGGTCGTCGGCGTGTCCAGCGTTATCAGTCTGTGTGGCGCTGGCTCGCGCGTCGCCAGAGTTGGTATGCAGTGCAGCAAGCAGTGCGTCTACCAGCTCAGACAAGGTCAGGGGTTCTCCCAGGTTGATTCCCGTAGTGTGGGACAGACGTTGCGCCCAAACAAGCGCATGAGGAACGCCCAGTCCAAGCTCCTGAAATTCTGCCTCTGAGAAATGAGTAAATGTTTGTTGTGGTGAGCCTGAGAACACCAGGTCACCTTCATGAAGTACGATAATCTGGTCAGTTTCTGCCGCATCCTCCATCGAGTGTGTGAGCTCAATAACGGTGCATCCGTCCTCAAGAACGGCGTTGATAATTTTTCTGAGCTCAGAGCAATAGTGGGGATCAAGTCCGCTGGTAGGCTCATCGAGCACAAGTACCTTTGGATGCATGGCAATAACGCCTGCAAGTGCGCAAAGTCTCTGCTGGCCACCAGAAAGCTCAAAAGGGGATGCGTCTGCCTTGTGGGAAAGTCCCACAAGTTCCAGAGCAGCATTCACAGCACTTGCGACATCGCAGGCAGAAAGGCCCAGGTTAGTGGGGCCAAATGCCACGTCTTCTGCAACCGTTTGTGCAAAAAGTTGGCGCTCCGGTTGCTGCATGGCGTAGCCAACAATGCCGTGAAGTTTTCTGCGATTTTGCTTCTGTCGAGTATCCAATCCAGTTACACAGAGGCTGCCGGCGTCAGGCGTATCAAGTGCGCAAATCAAGCGCGCCAGGGTAGACTTGCCGGAACCGGTTGAGCCAATCACGGCAACATGCGAGCCTTTTTGCACGTCAACCGAGATGTTTTTGAGCACGGGTTTCTGGTACGAGAACGTCACGTCGCGCACAGAAACCGCTGCTGGCTCGGACATGCTGTCGGCTGTAGCCATACTGTCACAACCCGCGGCCATCGCGTCGCAGCTCTCAGCCACGCCGCCCTTCTCGCCTCGCGACGCTGCGGCGAGAAGCCCCGTCAGCTCGTCGAGCACGCGCTGAGCCGAAGGGGATTTGCACACGACAACTCCACGGTTGTTGAGCGCATGCGCCACCTGATAGGCAAACGGCTCTTCAAGATGCAGACATTCAACTAGCTCGTGCTGCTCAAAGAGGGCTTCAGGTGTTCCCTCAAACGCAACGCGACCGTCGTCTAAGGCAATAACGTGGTCAGCAGAAACCACTTCGTCCATGAAATGCGTCACATGAACGATAGTCTTTCCAGCTGCACGGAGTTTCTCGACAAGTCCCATGACGTTATTTCTATGAACAACGTCAAGAGCTGCGGAAGGTTCGTCAAGAATCAGGATTTGCGGCTTCATTACCAGCGCGCCCGAGATGGCCACGCGCTGCTGCTGGCCGCCCGAGAGCATCTGCGGATTTTCTGACGCAAACTCGGTGAGAGTCCCAAGGGTAATCTGCTCTTCTACCAGCGGTGTTATCTGATTGCTAGGTACTTGGAGGTTCTCCAGACCAAAGGCAATATCGTCTGCGACCACGCTGCAAATAATCTGATCTTCAGGATTCTGGAAGACCAAGCCAAGCTGCGGGCGAATGGTCTTGTATGCTTCAAAGTCAACCTGGCCGTCATTGACAACGGTGGCTCCCAAAAAGGTAACGGTTCCCTCGTCAGGGGCGGTAAGGCCAGAGAGAATTGAGGCAACGGTAGACTTGCCCGAACCGTTTGCGCCAACAATACAGGTACGTTTACCTGCAGGAATAGAAAACGAGACGTGGTCTAAGGCAACTACGCCTTTTGCGTGCACAAAGGTCACGTCCGAAAGCGTCGCAGCTACAGGCAGGTCCTGAGTTTGTGCGGTGCTTTCAGACGTGTATAAATCAGGGGAATTGTTGCCCAGATTACTCACCGTCTTTGATGCTCTCAAAGAGTGAGGTAGCTGAGCGCATGATAACTACAAAGATGATGCTGTTAATAGCAACCTTCACCACGTTGAAGGGGAGAAGTGCGGGGATAATTAGTCCGCTCACTGCCTCGACGCTCATGCCGGTGTAGATTGGCGTAACTACAAGGTTGCCCAGAATGCAAGCAACAACACTGACAACGCTGCCCACAATGAGGGCAATTACCAGCTGCTTGATCTTCTCGGAACGGTTATACACAATCAGCGAGACAGGCAAAACGTAGCTAAGCGTTGCCAGAATTGCCATGATAGTGCCGTAAATTCCGGACTCCGTGGTGAGGTGCAGAAGGTAGGGAAGCACCGAGACAATCGCGCCCGCGGCAGGGCCAAAAGCTACGCCTGCGAGCAGGGCAAAGACGCCCGATGGATCGTACTTCAAGAACGTCACGCCTGGGATGAGCGGGAACTGAAGCACCATGGTGCTGATTGCAGCAGCTGCACAAAGCATGGCGAGAATAGCAATTCTCTTGGTGGACCAGCCGTTAGAAGATGCGGTTGTTGCGTGGGTTGAGTGGGATGAAGCCATAAAAGTCTCCGTTTCTGACATCCGGACTGTACCGTTGGTCCTGGACTTTAACCAGGTTAACCGCCTTTGCGGGTCGCGGACTTGATGGCTCTTTGAGCTGGGCTGTTATAAACCCTGAAGCTCGGCCACCTTACCACCAGTAGGTAATTGCAACCATTTCTGAAACATATCGATAAGTACTATAGCAGAGTCAACAGCTGATAACACGTAAAACAGGATGGACATTTCTTTGACAGAATTGCAAAAGTAACCGTTTTTTGGTCCTAGTACCGTGATTTTCTTGCACCAAAACCGTGATTTTCTCGTCCTAATGCCGTGATTTTCTCGCCCCAACGCCACGTTTTTCTCGCTTGCGATAAACTATAAAAAGTAACTTACTAAGGAGCGTGTTACATGTCTGAAAGTGGCTATGACTTACAAAGCCTGGCCGGAAAGCTTTGCTCGATTGTTGGAGAAGAGAACGTCCTGGTAGACGAGCCAATGAGCGAGCACACCACTTTTAAAGTGGGTGGACCTGCGGATCTCTATGTCATCCCTGATGATCCCGATGAGGTTAAAGAGATTCTCCTTGCGGTTAAAGACGCTAAAGCTCCTTATTTTATTCTTGGATACGGCTCTGACCTGCTTGTTTCTGACGCGGGGTATCGTGGCGTCATCATTGCTGTTGCCGACGGACTCACCGGCGTAAGCATCGACGACACCGAGATGACCTGCCAGGCTGGCGTTGGCCTCAAAGAGGCGTCCGAGATGGCCTGTGAGCTGGACCTTTCTGGACTGGAGTTTGCGTGCGGCATCCCAGGCTCTGTGGGTGGCGCATGCTTCATGAACGCAGGCGCTTACGACGGCTGCATTGCTGACGTGCTCAAATCCGTCCGCGTTCT
Source organism: Lancefieldella parvula (assembly GCA_963551855.1). GTDB lineage: Bacteria > Actinomycetota > Coriobacteriia > Coriobacteriales > Atopobiaceae > Lancefieldella > Lancefieldella parvula_B. Next base: position 4,180 of record CAUVID010000090.1, read on the forward strand.
TCTCGCCGACGGCACCTTTGCTACGCTGGATGTATCCGAGCTTGACCTGGGTTATCGTCACAGTAGAATCGCAGATGAAGGCATGATTGTGCTTTCTGCCACGTTCAATCTTCATCGTGCAGATGGCGAGAAGATCCGCGAAAAGATGGAAGAGTTCACACGCGCGCGCGAGGAGAAGCAGCCACTTGAGCTGCCTTCCGCTGGTTCAACTTTCAAGCGTCCTGAGGGCCACTTTGTAGGCAAGCTTGTTACCG
>CAUVID010000091.1:0-4274 GCA_963551855.1 Lancefieldella parvula
GTATATGCCATGGTATCGGTGCCGTGAAGGATAATAAAGCCGTCGTAGGCATCGTACGACTCAATAATGGCGTCTCTGATCTGGAGCCAGTTTTGAGGACGCATATTGGTGCTATCGATATTCATGACTTGTTTGAAATCAAATTCGCAGAGGTCATGAACAAGAGGGACGTTGGCTAAAAGCTCTTCTCCTGAAAGTGAGGGAGCCAAGCCCGATTCAGTGGAAACAGAAGCAATAGTTCCTCCTGTTGCCATCAGTAAAAGTTTCTTCACACGTCCCCCATGAACTCCAATTGTGCAGACTTTACAGAAAATAAGTCTGTATAGCGCTTTATTGTAACGGGATAGATGCTTTTCAAGGCGAGAAAAGCAAAGTCGGTGTATTCTTTTTTCGGTAAACGAATCTTTTAGCAAGGATTGTTGATGGCAGAGAACAACCTCTTTGGTTTTGGTAAGAAAAAGCGTCCAGCTCAGGTTCCACCTACTGTCTCCCGTAATGGGGAGTCTTCTACCTCTCCGCGTGCGGTACGAGGTCGTCACGCAGCTGTTGGAAGCCGTGCACAGGCGCAGCGTAGGATGACGCAAGATCGCCCAACAAATCCCGTTAACCATGCCCGTGCAGATGCCGCCCGTGCACGTGGTCGAGCAAGAACTGCTTACGGCAATCACTATGGCACGCTCAACCCCAGAGATGAAGCTCAGGCAGCATATGCGGCTAGAAGACGTCGTTCTTCTCGCATGAGACTGGGTCGTGTGGCGCTGGCGGTATTGCTTGCAGCCATCATCTTGTGGGTAGTGTTTACACTGGTAAGTTCATGTAGTCCAGGAGGCGCTTTTGCGCATGCTCAGGCGCTTGATCCTACCGTTACCCTGGCTGGTTCCGTGAAGGTCGGATAGCCTTACGGGCTGCGACGCGTTTAGCATTTGTGGCTGGCGTGTAAGCTCTATTTTGGGCTCTTGCTTGTAGAGACGCGTGAGAAGTCCAAATTCAAATCAACTGAACCGGTAATACCGTCAACTTGTCCTGTTGAGGTGTATTGCCATATCAAAAAGTTAAAGTTTACGTCTGGCTGATCAACGTATTGTGCCAGCCAAATAGGCTCGTCAAGCGAGACCAGGTCAAAGCGATTCAAATCAACTTTGTTGCCATACACAATAACGCGGTATCCCGCTTCTTGAATAGTGGTGCAAAACGCGCGCGCAATAGCGTTAGTTTCTGCAGGGGAAAGGTTATCTGCGCGGCCGCTGTAATCGGGAGAAGGCTCCAGGTCAAACGCAACAGGGAGAGCAAGCTTTGTAACTCCTGCTTCCCGTAACTGTTGCAGAACAAAAGCGGCCTCCTCGCGAGCTTCTTCCACGTTAATAGCCTGCGAGAAGAAGTACACGCCTACATCAAGACCAGCGCTTTGCGCACCCTTTAGGTTGGTCTCAAACAGCTCATCCGCGCGAATACCACCCTCGGTGGAGCCGCGGTAGCCAATGCGAAGCATGGCAAACTGAATGTTATCGGCAGCAACGGCCTCCCAGTCAATAAGCCCCTGGTGAGAAGAGACGTCAACGCCCGTGCGTGTGAGCTCTTCTCCGTCCACCACATAATGCGCACGTCCCGTTGCATCATAGGTGAGGTTTTCCCACTCATAGGGGACCTCGTTTTTGATAATCAGGTTGTTGTCAAAAGAGAGGGAGAAAAGTCCCTGGCACGATTGCAACAATGCCAGCACAAATACAATGGCCAGCGTAATGAGTCCCCATGTAACAACAGGATTGTTCTGGGAATTTTGCTCAAGTGTATGCATCGCCCGCTGCTTACGTTTTGAAGCGTTTGCAGAAGCAGGTGTATGTTTAGTTTTAGAACGAGTCGTAGAGTTTCTCGTTTTCTTGCTTTTATGTGAGCTGTTAAAAATCACTGGTGAAAGAATTGTCCTTGTTCAAAAATTGGCTCGCAACACACGTTAATGCCCAGCTTGTGATAGATGGACTCGTCATCGCTTGGAATAATTGACGAGAAATACGCGTCGCATCCATGGAGTAGTTGGGTGGCATCAACGGCTTTTCCGGCCAATGGGTTGGTAATTGAGCTGATAGAGAGCGCAATGAGCATCTCGTCGGCGCAGAGGCTGGTGCGAGCTAGCTTAAAGTTGTTCTCTTTTAGCGTGCAAATAGGCCTTAGGACCTCATCTGAGACAATAAACGTCTTCTTCTCAATACCAACTACGTATTTGAGGGCGTTGAGCAAAAGCGACGCTGGCGCACCTAACAGCTCCGAAGTTTTGCCGGTAATAATGGTGCCGTCAGGCATAACCATAGCGCCTGCAAGCTTTCCTGTCTCTTCTGCTTTGTGCAGACAAGCAGCATGAGCTGGCGAGAAGTTCTGGTCAACGTTAACGTCTTTCATCAAGAGATTAATCTTTGTGAGTTCACGCTCACCCATACCAGTACGCTCGAGTTTCTCGGCAGCCCTAAACCACCTGCGTACAATCTCTGCCTTGGAAGCTTCCTGGCAAACCTCATCATCAATAATGCAGTTGCCAACCATATTGACACCCATATCGGTTGGAGACTGATACGGGCTGGTACCTGCGATTTTCTCCATCATGGCTTTAAGCACAGGAAAAGCCTCAACGTCGCGGTTGTAGTTAACGGTAACTTTGCCGTGAGCTTCAAGGTGATATGGATCGATGATGTTGTTGTCGCCCAAGTCTGCTGTAGCTGCCTCGTAGGCAACGTTTACGGGGTGCTTGAGCGGAAGGTTCCAAACGGGGAACGTCTCAAACTTTGCATAACCTGCGCGGACTCCACGGGCGTTCTCGTTGTAGAGCTGCGAGAGGCAGACAGCAAGCTTGCCTGAGCCAGGACCAGGTGCTGTTACAACTACCAGAGGATGCGTAGTCTTTACGTACTCGTTTTTACCGTAGCCCTCCGCCGAGACAATAAGGTCAATATTGGAAGGGTAGCCCTCAATGGGGTAGTGGCGGTACACGGCAATGCCCATGTTTTCTAGGCGCGCACGATAGGCCTTTGCCTTTGGCTGACCAGAGTACTGCGTAATGACAACGCCACCAATGGCAAGGCCGCGAGCACGGAAGATATCCATAAGCCTCAGCACGTCATCGGCATAGGTAACACCAATATCGCTTCTGCGCTTGCCGTTTTCAATGTCGTTTGCGTTGATGGCAAAGACAACCTCTGCCTCGTGAGCAAGCTGCTGAAGCATCTGAGCTTTTGCATCTGGAGCAAATCCAGGGAGGATGCGAGAAGCGTGGTTGTCGTCGAGCAGTTTACCGCCAAACTCAAGGTAGAGCTTGCCGCCAAATTCACTGATACGCTGGTGGATTCGATCCGCCTGCATAGTGATGTACTTCTCGTTATCAAAGCCGATACGCATGCGTCCTCCTGCCAAGATTTACTGTAGAAATTGTATCATCAAGCGCAGACTTCCTATACGCTATAAGCTATACAGAAAACAAATAAACAACCAAGGAGTTGTGTATGGATAGCAAGTTTTCACAAACACCTTCTCGTAGCGAGAAGTTCAAAGAGCTGGCACTGAGTGCTTTGCGTGCATTTGGTTATGGTTGTCTTGCAGCGGCTGGAATGAGTGCTGTTATCTTTGCATTTGCGTACTTTACCAGCGGTATGGATATGTTTACGGGCATCGACTGGGTGCGCCGTGTTATGTACGTCATTTCTTCTTTGGGAATTATTGCTTGCGGCGTTGGTCTGCTCTTTAGCGGAAAAGAGTACGAGGACCGTCAGATGGGCTTTACACGCGATATTGATGACCCCATCAGCCTCAAAGAAGGAAAGCTTGATCCTCGTATTTCAAAAATCGAGACCAATCACCTTTCTTGGCAGGCAGCAATCCTTTATGCCTCAATTGGTATGTTTGTAGTTACCACTATCTTTGACGAGGTTATGAGCCATACCTTCTTGATGTAGGTATCCTCGCTAGTACAGAGGCAGCTCGCCCGTTAACGGATCAATATCTTCTGCAGCAAGCGGCTCAAACGCCAGGCAGGTAAATGTTGGCTCTCCATGAAACTCGGTAAAGCCCGCGTCCCTAATAAGGGCCACAACAAAGCCACGAGCTTTTCCCTCGACAGCAAGCTCAAGCAACGCTTCTTCAGAATCAACATAGACACATACTTTTGCAACGCCAGCATCAAACCAGTTAGTGATTGCAGAGGTATCTTCGTCAGCATGGTCCAAATAGACCCAATTCTGATCATCGGTAACACGAACCTGATCAAGTCGACGCTCTTTTGCAAGTGCCAT
>CAUVID010000092.1:0-4242 GCA_963551855.1 Lancefieldella parvula
ACAGAAATGTTTCCTGCCTCAACCTCCTGCTCACCAAGGATGAGCATGTAAGGAACACGGTCAAGTGAGCGAGCCTCACGAATCTTATAGCCAATCTTCTCGTCACGGTCGTCGACCTTAACGCGAATACCAGCGGCAGCAAGCTTATCGGCAACCTCATGAGCATAAGGGCGAGACTTCTCGGAGACAGGAAGGACCTTGACCTGGCATGGGCTCAGCCAGACAGGGAACTTACCTTCGTAATTCTCGGTCAGAATACCAATGAAGCGCTCGAAGGAACCAAAGCCAGCGCGGTGAATCATGATTGGCTGCTTCTTGGTACCGTCAGAGTCAATGTACTCAAGCTGGAAGTTGTGAGGCAGCTGGAAGTCAAGCTGGATGGTACCGCACTGCCAAGAACGACCAAGGCAATCGGTTAGATGGAAGTCAATCTTAGGACCGTAGAAAGCGCCATCGCCCTCGTTGACCACGTACTCAATGCCCATAGACTCAAGTGCATCACGCAGGCCCTGCTCGGCGCGCTCCCAATCCTCATCAGAACCCATAGAATCCTCTGGGCGCGTAGAAAGCTCAACGCGGTATGGGAAGCCAAACTGTGCATAGTAAGCAGTGATGAGGTGAGATGCATCCGTGACCTGCTCAGTAATCTGATCAGGGCGGATAAAGAGGTGTGCGTCGTCCTGAGTAAACTCACGAACACGGAACAGACCGTGCAGAGCACCCTTCATCTCATAACGGTGATCAAGACCAGCCTCAGCCAGCTTCATAGGAAGATCCCTATAAGAACGTGGCTTGGACTTATAAATTAAGCAAGCACCAGGGCAGTTCATAGGCTTAATGGCAAAGTCCTCTTCATCTACCGTGGTGGTGTACATATTCTCTTTGTAGTGATCCCAGTGACCAGAAGTCTCCCACAGGGAACGCGAGAGGATCAGTGGAGTCTGAACCTCCTGATAACCAAAGCGAGCCTGCATCTCATGCCAGTAATCGGTCAGAGCGTTACGCAGAGCCATACCGTTTGGAAGCCAGAATGGAGAACCTGGACCAAAGTCGGACATCATGAAGAGCTCCATCTCGCGACCAATCTTTCTGTGGTCGCGCTTCTCGGCCTCTTCAATCATCTTGAGGTACTGGGCAAGTTCATCTTTGGAACCAAACGCAACACCATAGATTCTGGTGAGCATCTTGTTGTTCTTATCGGCCTTCCAATACGCACCAGAAATGCTGGTCAGCTTAAAAGCCTTAACACCCTTGGTGTAGAGCATATGAGGGCCAACGCACATGTCAACGTATTCACCCTGCTTGTAGAAGGTGATGTGTGCGTCAGGAGCAAGATCGCCAATGTGCTCAACCTTATAAGACTCGCCGCGCTCCTTCATGTAGGCAATAGCCTCATCACGAGGAAGCTCAAACGTCTCAATCTTGAGGTTCTCTTTGACAATCTTCTTCATCTCATCTTCGATAGCTGGGAAATCGTCCTCGTTAACCTTAGTGTCTCCAAGATCAACGTCATAGTAAAAACCATTTTCGGTTGCTGGACCATAGGCAAACTGTGCGTGTGGGTACAGACGCTTCAAAGCCTGAGCAAGCAGGTGAGCTGCATCGTGGCGAATAACTTCAAGCTCTTCAGCTGCATCGTTAATCTCGCCAACATGGCCGTCGTTATATAAAACCTTCATGTAAAACCCCTCAGAGGTAGCTACTCATAGAAACAGGCACGGCGCCTACTCTGCTCACACGGGAGCTTAGGAGCAGACGCCTACATAGTCTCTGTTGTAAAACACCAGATTGCCATCATAAAGAACAAAACCAAACGTTATTGAATGCGAGTACGGCAGTAAGGGCAAACCTTCCAGTCTGCGTTCAGAGGACGATGGCATGTTGGGCAAACGTTTCTAACCTGCGTATTGCAGATTGGGCACACGATAAAATCGCGGTCAATTGGAGCGGAGCACTTAGGGCAGATGCCGTAGTGAGAAAGCTGGTGCTCACGAAGGGCAATATCAAGGTCCTGCTCCTCGCGGTCAATGAGGTAGCTGCTTGGACGCAAAATAACGTATGCAAGCAGACCAACAACAGGAACAACAGAAATGACTGCCCACATCCACCAAGGCTCTGCGCCGCGGCGCTGAGCGTCACGAATAACGTAGATGATGGAAAGGATATAAAGCATTACGACGCAAATGACCATGAGGTAAATAACCATACGTACCTCAGGTGTAATAATCTGATCAAGAATCTCCTGCATCTGACAGCCCCTTCTGCTGGCTTTTTGTTCTCTCCTAAATCGTACGACAAACCGCCTCAAAATGGAGCGTAATGTCGCAGATAAATTTATTTTACCAAAGCATCACCAAATTGTGCAGCAACCTCGCCAGCAAGTGAAATTGTTCCACATGCCACAAAGCCCTTCTCGCGCAGAGCGTCCACTGCCTCAGGGACGCTTTTGTAGACCGCTACCACATTGGCGCCGCAGGCTTTGTACAGCTCAGCAAGCTCATCTGCATCCATGGCGCGCTCGTTGTCCGTCTGGGTTACCGCTACCTCAGGGAACTCTTTGGCGAGAAGTTCTGCGATGCCCTTAACGTCTTTATCTGAAAAAACTGCAGTCAAAAGCATAGGACGATTAGCAACTTCTGGCTCAATTGAGCGGATAGCAGTTAAGAATGTCTCGATTGACTGCGGGTTGTGAGCTGCGTCGATAAGCACCAAAGGCTTAGGCTGAAGCAGTTGGAACCTGCCAGGCGTAGGGCACCTAGTTGTGGAGAAAAACGCTTTCTCCACATCAAGTGGACGACCAAGAAAATCCTCAGCTAAGCAGGTTGCCAGGGCAATATTTGCTGCCTGATAGCTTGGTTTAAGTGCGGCAAGATCCTCGTAGGTTGCACGCGGCGTCACAACCGTAAGCTCAAGCGGAAAACCGATGCTCTTAGGCTTTTTGGTAATGAAGAAATGCGCGTGAGGCAGCTCTGGATGGTCAGACGACTGACCAGCAGAAACCTCTCCCTCAACGTCTTCTGGCTTGTCAGCTACAAGAAGAGTTGGAACAACGCCCGCAGAAGCTGCTTGGGACAAAAATACGTCCTGGACGCTCTGAGGAGTTGTCGTTCCCACGCCAAGCACGCAGGTGCGACCAGGCTTGATAATGGCGGCCTTCTCGCCAGCAATGGCCTCAAGGGTATCGCCTAAGATGCGCGTATGATCCAGACCAACGCCAGTAATAGCAACGGAGATGATGTTTTGAGCAGCGCTTGTTGCGTCCCACCTGCCGCCCATACCACACTCAAGTACGCAAGCGTCAACCTCTTCCTCAGCAAAGACAACCAAAGCTGCAACGGTAAGCAAGTCAAACTCGGTGATGTCATAGGGACGCTCACCTGAGGCAAGACGCTCTGCGTTAACGCGCTCCCCTGCCACCTGAGCTGCAGAGACGCCGTGCGCAAAAGCTTCCTCAGAAACAGGTGTGCCGTTGATCTCCATACGCTCGGTATAGCTGATGAGCTCAGGAGAGGTATAGAGAGCGGTCTTGAGGCCCTCTCCTTTAAGCAGAGCTGCAGTGTATCTAGAGGTAGACGTTTTGCCATTAGTGCCGGCAATCTGGACACTCTTGAAGCAGAGGTCGGGGTTGCCCAGCTCTTTGAGCATGTCTTCCACACTCTCAAGCAAGGGCTGGATGCCAAACTTTTTTGTATCGTGAAGCACCTTTAAAGACTGCTCGTAGTTCAGCTCAGGTACAGAAAAAGGAACAGAATAACTCATTGCACAGACCTCTTATAGACCAAGCAGACGCATAGCCTCTGCACGGGTTTTCTCGTTAGTCTTAAAAATGCCTCGAACCGCAGACGTGGTGGTCAAAGCGCCCGACGCCTTAATGCCGCGCATGCTCATGCATGTGTGCTCGGCCTCCATAACCACCAAAACACCCAGAGGATCAAGCTCTTCTACCATAGCGTCTGCAATCTGGCCTGTGAGGCGCTCCTGTACCTGCAGACGGCGAGAATACCCGCTGACGCAGCGAGCAATCTTGGAAAGGCCGGTAATACGGCCATTCTGTGGGATATAGCAGACGTGTGCCTTGCCCACAAAGGGCAAAATGTGATGTTCGCAGGTAGACGAGAAAGGAATGTCGCGGACAATAACCATCTCTTTATTGCCCTCTTCGTGGAACTGTTTACGCAGGTGAGCTTCAGGATCTTCCTGCATACCACCAAAGAGCTCCACGCAAGCACGAGCAACACGGTC
>CAUVID010000093.1:0-4130 GCA_963551855.1 Lancefieldella parvula
GCATGCTTTATGGGTCTGAACAGACCTGTTGATGCAGTTGAGGCATATCGTACTGCTCTTGATTTTGCTAATCCTCTAGATAATTCCAATAAGATCTATGCAGATCTTGGTCTTGCATACGTTGCAGCAAATCGCATGTCTGAGGCAGTTGATGCTTTCACTCACGCTACTGCAGACGGCAGCTTTGTTCTGTCTAATCAGCAGCAGTCTGCTTTTGATGCAGCTCGCAAGGCTATTACTGCAATGGCTTCTGGCAAGCCATCTGAGACTGATGCCTTCCTTCAGGCAGCTGGCTATGGTGCCTACGATCCACTGGATCCTACAGGTATGTCCGGCGAGCTCATCCCTTCAGCAGAAGATACTGGCTTCTTCCAGATTACTGAGCAGGAGATTATTGAGCAGGATAAGAAGGACAAGAAGATTAGGCGTAAGCATCGCCATACCGGCCTTAAGGTCTTCATCACTATTCTTATTTTGCTTATCTTGGCTGTTGGTGGCGCGGGTTATGCTTACTATCGTGGCTATGGATGGCCAACCCAGCAGTCTGTTGTTCAGGATATTTTCAACGCTAAGGCACAGGGCACCGATATTGGCCGCTATGTCTCTAGCTCTGTCTCTAGTACAACGCTTCAGCAGATTTCCAACAGTCTGCCAACAAGTTCTGCTGTTACCATCAACGGTGTTGACCAGAGCATGACTCACTCTACAGTTAATGCTTCTGTCAGTCTCTCTAATGGCGGTAATGTTGACTACACCATTGAGCTTGTCCGTGATGGTATTGGCTGGAAGGTTGCAAGCGTTACCACTTCATACGTAAGCCAGAATAACCAGAACTCCGGCACAACTTCTGGTACTAACGGCTCTAATTCGGGAACTACCTCTGGAACTACCTCTGGAACTACCTCTGGAACTACCTCTGGAACTAATGGATCTAACTCCTCAAATTCCTCTAATAGTTCCTCCAGCTCTTCAAAGTCTGGTAACTAGTACTAAACTGTTTTAACCGTTCTTTCTGCAGGATAATTACGCACACGCGTAGCACGTTTGATTGGATATCATGTCTATCTTCGATTCGCTCTTCGGAGAATATGGCGGAGACCTAGCCATCGATCTGGGAACTGCAAACACCCTTGTTGCAGTTCGTGGTCAGGGTATTGTCATCAATGAGCCATCGGTTGTTGCAATCGATAAAAGCGAGAGCCGCGTTCTGGCCGTTGGCGCTGATGCAAAGCGCATGATTGGCCGTACCCCTGGCTCCATCATTGCTGAGCGCCCTCTTAAAGACGGCGTCATTGCAGACTTTGACGTTACTGAGGTTATGCTTCGTTACTTCATCGAGAAGGCCCGTGAGCGCAAATATCCTTGGTCACCACGTCCACGCGTAGTTGTTTGCGTTCCTTCTGGCGTTACATCTGTCGAGAAACGCGCTGTTTTTGAAGCAACTATTCAGGCAGGCGCTCGCCAGGCATTCTTGATTGAAGAGCCTATGGCTGCAGCTATTGGCGCAGACCTTCCAATTGAGGATCCAACCGGTTCTATGGTTGTAGACATTGGTGGCGGTACTACCGAGGTTGCTGTTATCTCCATGGGTGGTATTGTTGTCTCGCAGTCCATTAGAACTGCAGGTGACGAGTTTGATCAAACTATTCTTGAACATGTTCGTGATGCGTATAACCTCTCTATTGGTGAGCGTACCGCAGAAGACATCAAGATTAAGGTTGGCTCAGCAGCTCCTCTTGCAGAAGAGCTTGACGTTGAGGTAAACGGTCGTGACGTCATGAGTGGTCTTCCAAAGACAGTTCGTATTGAGTCAGAAGAGATTCGTCGTGCTCTTGATCGTCCTCTTGACGAGGTCACCAAGGCTGTCAAAGATGCGCTTGATGTGACTCCACCAGATCTTGCATCTGATCTTATGTACTACGGTATTTTGCTTACCGGTGGTGGCGGAATGCTTCGCGGTCTTGATCAAAGACTTCGTGAAGAGACTGGCGTTCCCGTTAACGTAAGCCCAACCGCGTTAGAAAATGTTGTTACCGGTTGTGCAAAGGTTCTTGAGGCCAACGCATTGTCCGGTGGATTTGTTCAGAGTGCAGGCCAATAAATATGCCATTGTCTCATCAGATCCAGGGTGCTTCAACAGGCCTTGGATCTAACAATAATAAGCATACGGGTGGCCGTAGTTTTATTATTCTTTCGCTGCTTTCAATTGTGTTATTGACGGTCAGCGCTCGTATGGGTACAGAAGGACCGCTCGAGATGGTTCGAGGTGGGTTCTCTACTATTACCATGCCTTTTAGAATGGCGGGTTCTGCTATTGCCATGCCTTTCCAGGGCATTGGTAACATTTTTAGTAACTTAACAGCAGACCAACAAACGCTTTCTGACCTCAAGGCAGAAAATGAGCAGTTGCGTTCAAGAAATGCAGAGCTAGAAGAGACAAATCAGTCCACGCAGCGTCTGCAGGGTCTTCTCGACCTCAAAAATACCTATAACCTGCAGTCCACAGGTGCTCGTGTTATCTCTGGTTCTACTGACTCGTTCAATAACACCATCGTGATCGACAAGGGAACTTCGTCCGGGCTGGCTGTTGGCATGCCTGTTGTTGATAGCGGTGGCGTTATCGGCCAGATTATTGAGTGTAGTCCTACAACCTCTACCGTTCGTCTTATCACTGACGAGAAAAGCGGTGTGGCTGCTATGGTTCAAAGCAGTCGAGCTCAAGGCATGCTTATGGGTTCTGCGTCAAGACAGATTACTCTTAACCTCATCAACACCAACCAGAAGGTTGCCGTAGGCGATACAGTTGTTACCAGCGGTCTTGGTGGCGTATTCCCTAAGGGCCTTCCTCTAGGTAAGGTTACCAGCGTTGAGGCAGCTCCAGGATCGCTCTATTACACCATTGTTATTGAGCCTTTTGGAAATGTCAGTACCAATGAGGAAGTAATGGTTATCACGTCTCTTTCTGAGGAGCAAAAAGCTACCGCAGATGATATTGCAGAGGCAGATAAGCAAAACACTCCAACAGCAACTAATTCTGACAGTAAGGATAAAGACTCCAAAGACGGATCTTCGAGTTCTTCATCAAGCAACTCGTCTGGCAACGGCTCTACAAACAACACAACAAATTCCCAGCAGAATGCAACAGTTGCTGCTCCAACGGGTAATACACAACATAACAGCGGAAGAACAGATTAAGGGGGATGTATGCAGGTTTCTGATAGAAATAAAAACACACGCAGCATCACCGTTCTTGCTGTTGTTTGCTTCATTTTGCAGATTATGCTTACACCACAGGTTTCTTTTGGTGGGGGAGTCATCAATTTTGCATTGATCTTCTCGGCTGCTATTGCCCTGAGATATGGCGGCAAAACTGGCGTAATAAGCGGCTTTATTGCAGGTCTAATTTATGATCTGACTTCCGCCAATCCCATTGGTCTTATGGCACTCTTGCTTGTGGTGAGCTCTTATTTCATGGGCCAAGAGATCAGAGACAGAGTTTCTGGCAATTTTGGCACCTCTATGGGTTTTGTGGCGCTTCAGACCTTTGGCGTTACCTTTATGTACCAGCTCATCAACTCTTTGATTGGCTCTGGCGGAAACTTCTTTGAGGGACTTCTGTTTAAGTCTTTCCCTACCATGCTGTTCACAATTTTGGCTGCTCTGCCTGTTTTCTATGTGCTTTCGCATTCCCAAAGATCTCACTCTTCTTTGGGTGGAACAACGCTCTATCGCGGATCTCACCGAGCTCCACAGCGCCTTAAATAAGGGGATAGTATGAATTTCACCCTTGTTATCCTTGCTTGTTGCGCTGTCGCAGCAATTGGTTTGATTATCGTATACCTGACCTTTGGTAGAAAAGATTCGCCATTTACCTTTGATATTGGTGGCGGCGCTCCTAAGGCTTCCGGTGGCTCTGATGGTTCTGCCGAGAAAACCCTCTCGTCCAGACTTATCGGTTTTGCAATTGCCGTCGGTGGTATGTTTGCCGTGCTTATTGGTCGTCTTTGGACCATGCAGCTCTTATCGTCAGCTGACTATACTGAGCAAGCAGAGCGTAACCGTACACGAACGGTTACAACCGCAGCGCCTCGTGGCCGTATTCTGGACAGAAATGGCGTGGAGATTGTTAC
>CAUVID010000094.1:0-4078 GCA_963551855.1 Lancefieldella parvula
ACAAACTCAAGGCTTGTCTTTGGCTTTTTTCTTCCCACAAACTCTCCTTACATAATTTCTACTCACTATAGTATCGACTTCTGAATCTATTCGTGTAGTGAATCAAAAAAGATTAGAATAAGAAGATAATTTGCGTAATCTACTAATTCCAACTGCGAGGTATCCATGGCCGAAAGCTACGACATGAACAATCGCCCTCATTTTCCTAAGCGCGCTGTCATTACCGGTGGTATGCCCTACGGTAATAAAAATCTCCACTTTGGACACATTGCGGGCGTCTTTGTCCCAGCAGATTTCTTTGCTCGTTTCTTAAGAGATCGCATTGGCCAGAAAAACGTCCTGTTTATCTCGGGAACTGACTGCTATGGCTCTCCTATTGCAGAGGGTTATCGCAAAAAGGTTGAAGAAGAGGGCTACGAGGGCACCATCCTTGATTACGTCAATCAAAACCACAACCTGCAGAAAAGCGCTCTTAACGCCTACAATATCTCGCTTGATTTCTACGGCGGTTCCGCACTAGAACCCGCTGCAAAGATCCATGAAGAGATGGCTGACAGCATCATGCACCGCCTCTACGAGCGCGGTAAACTCTCCAAGCTCTCAACTAAACAGTTTTACGATACCGAGGCTCACACATTCCTTAATGGTCGCCAGGTCAATGGACGTTGCCCTATTAAGGGCTGTAAGTCAGAGAAGGCTTATGCGGAAGAATGCGACCTGGGTCATCAGTTCAACCCAGAGGAGCTCATTGCCCCTGTTTCGCAGCTCACCGGCACCACGCCAGAGCTTCGTCCTGCACCAAGCTGGTACTTTGACCTGCCACAATACAAAGAGTTTCTAAATAACCTGGTAGAAAAGTGGAAGAACAACCCACAGATTCGCTCAGTTGTTACCTCTACCGTTCAAGAGACTCTGACCGAGCCTATTATCTACATTCAAAATTCCTTCCGCCAAGACTTTGACGGCGTTGCCTCTTCCCTCCCAGCTCATAATGTCATTGAGCCAGAAGGGAACGCTTCTTCCTTCTCTGTTGTTTTTGAAAACTGGCAAGATAGAGATGAAGCTCGCGAGAAACTCAAAGAGGCTGGAATTCGTTTCAGAACAAGTAAGACTCTCCTGCCTTACCGCATGACGGGCAATATTTCTTGGGGCCTTAAGTCTCCAGACATTGAAGATCTCAAAGACCTTACCATCTGGGTCTGGACTGAATCTCTCTGGGCTCCTATCACCTTCACACGTGCTGCTCTTTCTGAAGACGCTAGCAACGGTGGTTCTCGCTACTCTTCTGACGAGTGGCGCGATTGGTGGTGCAGTGATGACGCTGCTGTCTACCAGTTCATTGGTCAGGACAACATCTTCTTCTACTGCATTGTCCAGAACCCGCTGTGGGATGCACTTGATTGGGGTCTTATCACCGATACTCCCGTTGCTAACTACCACATTCTCTTCATGAACAAGAAGGCTTCCAGCTCTGGTGCTATCAAGCCTCCAATGGCTGAAGAGCTTCTTGAGTTCTACACTCCAGAGCAGCTCCGCGCTCACTGGCTCTCGCTTGGCCTTGATCAGCGCGCCGTGTCCTTCTCGCCAAAGGCTTTTGACACCTCTGTATCCAGGAAGGGCAAAGACGGCGAGCCAGATCTTCTGGTAAAGGATGATCCTCGCGTTGTTGATCCAGCGCTCAAGGAGTCAGCATTTCTCACTAACATCTTTAACCGCATGGCTCGTAGCTGCCTGTATGGTGCGGCCAATGCGTGTGGTGGTCACCTGCCTATCAGTGAGCCTCACCAGGAAGTTATCGACGCTGCTCAAGAGGTTCTGCTGAAGTACGAGCAGCTTGCATACGGCTTTGACGCACACTCTGCACTTGCCGCTGTTGATGAGTACGCTCGCGCAGAAAACAAGCGTTGGGGCGAGGCTTCCAAGGCCGCTCAGGGCAATGACGAGGCCTACGACCAGGCACTTGCTGATGCATTCTATGCGCTCAAGACCATCACACTGCTTATGCACCCGGCTGTTCCGGAAGGCTGCGAGCGTATTGCGGAGGCTCTTAACTTCTCACATGAGGAGTTCTTCTCTTGGGAGAACGCCTTTATGGGTCCAAAAGAGCTTGCGGCAAAGCTTGGCCAGAGCGCAGAGGAGCACCAGCTTGAAGAGCTCCCTCCTCGCTTTGACTTCTTCAAAGCACATCCCAGCCAGAAGAACTAAAACGCGCAGCTAGGAGCATACGTGGTCGAGTTTCCACCCGTCTACCGTCCAAAACCTTATAGCAAGCCAACAGCACACCTGAAGTGTCATCTTCAGGTGTTGCTTGATGACGGCGCAGAAATTGCAACGTTTGTCTACGCTCCTGGCACTTCATCTGGCGAGAAACCCTGTGAAGACCTCGCTTCAACTGCGGCTTATTTGGCGTCTGTTGCTAACGGTACCAATGCTGCGCCCATTGTGTTTCTCCACGGAAACGGTGAAGAACACGGAATTTTTGGCACCATCATTGATGAAGTATGCAGCCGCGGCTACATCGCAATTGGTATTGATTCAAGAGATCAGGGTTTAAGCACCCGAGGAACTGCCGCCTTTACCTACGAGCAGATGGCAGAAGATGCGTATGCTGTCCTGAGGCAGCTTGGTGTTTCATCTGCTCATATTGTGGGCTTTTCTGACGGAGCTATTCTTGGTCTTCTTCTGACACGTGACTATCCAGACGTAGTTGTCTCTCTCGTATCTATCGGAGCAAATCTTGAGCCTGACACGTTAGGTGATATGACCTGGCTCTATGAAAGTATCGAGGGCAATAAATGTTGGGCAGCTCAAGGTTGGGAAGGCGCTGTTCTAGAAGATGGCTATCCCGTTCCCTCGCCTGCTGAGGCGGCTCGTATTGCAGAGCATCTGGAGCTCATGGTAGATAACCCTCATATTGACCCCGCGTCCCTTGAACACATCTCCGTTCCTGTTGTTGTCATGGCAGGTGAATACGATGAGATTTATCCAGAGGAAACTCTTCGAATTGCTGAGGCAATCCCTACCGCACGACTTCTCTTTATTCCAGGATGCCCTCACAACGTTCCTAAGGTGTCTCCTGGTGCGGTAATTCGTAGGTTATTTGCAAATTTTGCCTACCTTTAAAAACAGAGCTGGAACTCTAACCTGATTTACCTGCTTTTATTTCAAGAAAATAAAACTTAGGTACTTAATTGTTAAGTACCTTGCTATCTCAGAATTTTTGAGTAAAATACCTAACAAGAATTATTTCTGTTACAGGAGGTACTCATGCATCAAGCATCAACCTCACCTACTCAAGAAATGCGCATTATTCGCAATCTTGGCCATCTAGGTCATTATCTTTACATCACGCGCGGATGTCGTGGCGGTCAACAATTTATTTTGACTGCGCTCTATCGTGATGGAGATATGACACAAAAAGATCTTCTCGCCAAGACAAAAAATACATCTGCATCTCTTTCAGAAATGGTGAGCAAACTTGAAGCAAAAGGTCTTGTTGAACGTACACGCGTAGACAAAGATCGCAGACAAACACTTCTTTCTTTGACAAAAGAAGGTCGAAAACAAGCAAAAGAAGCTCAAGAGGCCATCGAGTCATTTGAAGCGCAGGCTTTGTCGGTTCTTTCAGATGAAGAAAAAGTTACATTCTGCGCATATCTAGATCGTTTAGTTGAACATTGGGACACAATTAACAGAGATGAGAAAGGAGAAACGTCATGTCAGAAGAAGTAACTTCAACTGAAGAACTTGAAAGCATGGTTGAAACATCTGAAGCAGATACTACCTTGGCTCCCTCTACCCTGACAGGTATTGTAGATGTCAGTAATCTTTCCATTAAAGAGATTGCTTTAGTGCTTTCAAAGAGTATCGGCGAGTTCAAAAGAGACACTATCCTCACTCCTCTCTTTGTGTTAATTGAGACCATCTTAGAAATTCTCATTCCTTTTAGAACAGCTAATCTTGTTGATACGCTTCGCACGGGGGCAGAACTAAACGCTGTCATTCAGTCTGGAGCTGTTCTTGCTGCTATGGCAATGCTGTCGCTGCTGTTTGGAACACTATCCGGTATTTCTGTTGC
>CAUVID010000095.1:0-3972 GCA_963551855.1 Lancefieldella parvula
CGTTGTATCAGAAGGCTGGAGTACTTATGAATGACACCGTTGATATTTTGTTGCTTGGTGCGGGCGGTCGCGAGCATGCGCTCCTGATAAAGCTGCAAGAGTCATCTCGCGCTGGGAAAATTTACGTTGCTCCAGGTAATGGCGGCATGGCTGC
This sequence comes from Lancefieldella parvula, assembly GCA_963551855.1. GTDB lineage: Bacteria > Actinomycetota > Coriobacteriia > Coriobacteriales > Atopobiaceae > Lancefieldella > Lancefieldella parvula_B. The sequence continues at coordinate 155 of CAUVID010000095.1, forward strand.
TCAGGCAGAGATTGCTCCTATTGATCAAAACAATCCTGATGAGGTTGTCTCGTTTGCCAAAGAAAAGGGCATTGGCCTGGTAGTTATTGGCCCTGAGGCACCTCTTGTTGTGGGTGTAGCAGACGCTGTTCGTCAGGCCGGTATTGCATGCTTTGGTCCTAACCAGAATGCAGCCCAGATGGAAGGCTCAAAGGCGTTTGCTAAGGGCGTTATGGAGCGAGCAAACGTTCCAACTGCTGCATGGAAGTCTTTTACCGATCAGGCGTCTTGCGAGGCGTATGTTAACCAGATTGGCGCTCCTGTAGTTGTTAAAGCAGACGGTCTTGCCGCAGGTAAGGGCGTTATCGTTGCGACTGAGCTTGAGCAGGCTCTTGAGGGCGTTCGCGAGTGCTTCTCCGGCCATTTTGGTGATGCGGGAGCAACCGTTGTTGTCGAGGAGTTCCTCGAGGGACCAGAGTGCTCGCTGCTTGCGTTGACTGATGGAACGTACGTTGTTCCGCTGGCAACAGCACAGGATCACAAGCGCGCTTACGACGACGATAAGGGTCCCAACACTGGTGGCATGGGCGTCTATTCTCCTGTTCCTTTTGTGACTGACGAAGATCTTTCTCAGATGATTGCCATTGAGCAGCGCGTTGTTGACCAGCTCAAAAAAGAGGGCATTAACTATTCCGGCTGCCTTTACGGCGGATTTATGCTGACCAAAGATGGTCCTAAGGTTCTTGAGTTCAACGCTCGCTTTGGAGATCCAGAGACTCAGGTAGTTCTGCCTCGCCTTGAGGGAGATTTGGTTTCAATTTTGATGGCTTGTGACAACAGCACCCTCCGTCATCAGCAGGTTTCCTGGTCTGATACAGTCGCTGTTTCTGTTGTTCTGGCAAGCGCTGGATATCCCGGCTCTTACGAGAAGGGCAAGGAGATTACCGGCATCGAGGCTGCTCAGCAGCTTGAAGGCGTCTCTGTCTATCACGCAGGAACTGCTCGGACCGAAGATGGAAAGATTGTTACCGCCGGTGGTCGCGTGCTCAACGTCACCGCGCTTGCTCCAACTTTTGAGGAGGCTCGCGCCCGCGCATACGAGGCCTGTGATCTGATCAACTTTGAAGGTAAGCAGCTCAGGCACGATATTGGACTCAAAGCTCTTCAAGGTCGTCCAGAAAAATAATTGAGGTTAGTGGTTATGGCAAATCAAAACGACGAGAAAACCAACGTGCAGGATGGTGCTTGGAACAGCAATCAGGGCAGCGCTCAGTTCAACGACGTGTTTGATGATATGCAGCCTGCTGAGCCAGAGATTCTTGATGCTGACATGCAGGTAACTCCAGAGGTATTTGACTCTGCTTGCAATGATTTGCACTCAGCGGTTAATTCGCTTACTTACGATGGGGAGCGCGTTACTGTGGGCGATGCCGCCTATCATCATTCAGGTGAGCCACAAAAACGCAGCTTTGTCGCAGGTACAGAGGATGCGCGCGACGCTTCTCTGGAAGAAAAGCCTCTCTCTGAGGATACCGTCTGGGTTGGTCGCATTTTTGACGTGAATCGTCTTCGTGTTTCTCTCCCTGATGGACGCACTGCTCTTCGCGATGTTGTGCGTCATCCAGGAGCTGTGGCTATTGTTGCGCTGACCGATGAAGGCAGAATTTGCCTGGTACGTCAGTATCGAACTGCGCTTGGTCGTGTAACAGTTGAGCTACCTGCAGGAAAGCTTGATCCAGGTGAGGATCCTCTGGATTGTGCTCATCGTGAGCTGCTGGAAGAGACAGGAATGAAGGCGGGGAAGATGGCTTTTCTCACCACCACTGCTACTTCCGATGGATTTACCGACGAGCTTATTCACCTTTACATGGCAACTGAGCTGACCTTTGAGGGGTCAGACCCAGATGCCGACGAATTCATTAACGTTGATCTTGTTCCACTATCTGAGCTGGTAGACGCTGTTCTCGATGGCAAAATCGAGGACGCAAAGACTATCATTGGAGCTCTTATCTGCGATTCAATTTCACACCGATTGCCTATGGAGTAATTACGCATGCTTGATCGTTCTTCTCGCCCTGTACCTGGTAACAACGTCCCTGGCAAACACCGCAAATCGCTGTTTGCCAGTTTTCTTTCTTATTACGCTCCACAAAAGCACCTGTTCATTCTGGACACTATCTGCGCCATCATTTTGGCTTGCATTGAGCTGGCGTTCCCTCAAATTCTGCGAGCGCTCACAAAGGGACTATTTACGCAGGGTAAAGATGCCATTCTTGGCAGCTTGGTATTTATTGCCGTTGGCCTCGTGGTCATGTACTTTGTCCACTTTCTGTGCCGCTACTTTGTTATTAGCTGGGGACACATCATGGGTGCCCGCATGGAAAGCAAGATGCGAGAAGACCTGTTTGACGCGTATGAGCGCATGAGTTTCTCGTATTACGACCGTCACAAGACGGGCGATCTGATGAGTCGCCTGGTATCTGACTTGTTTGACATTTCTGAGACGGCGCACCACGGCCCCGAGTACCTGATTATTGGCTTGCTTGAAATTGCTGGTTCTTTTGTCATTCTGGCTTTTATTAACGTGCCTCTTACGCTGGTGCTCGCCGGAATTGCTGCTGCGTTAGTGGTGTTCAACTTCTTTGCCAACATGCACATGCGCGGTATTTTTAAAGAGAATCGCATGCGCATTTCCGACGTAAATACCCAGCTAGAAGACTCGCTTTCCGGTATTCGAGTGGTTAAGGGTTTTGCGGCAGAAGATCACGAGCGCAAGAAATTTAGGGCAAGCAACTCCGCATACTTGGATTCCAAAGCCAACATGTACCACGCAATGGGCAGATATCAGGCTGCTATTTCTGGCATGATGGGCGTTTTGAACACTGTCGTGTTGGTTTTGGGTGGTTGGATGATTGCTCAGGGTCAGATGCAAGCCATTGACCTGGCAACTTATGCGCTCTACATCTCGCTGTTCACCACGCCAATTATGAACATTCTGAACTTTACCGAGACGTTCCAGAAGGGCCTTGCGGGCTTTAAGCGTTTCTCGGAAATTCTTGAAACTCAGCCGGATATTCAAGATGCGTCTGATGCTCACGACATTCAGATTACTGCTGGCGATATCATCTACCAGGACGTTCATTTTTCTTACAACGATGCCGAAGACGTTATCAACGGCTTGAATCTTCATATTGAGAGTGGAAAAACCGTTGCGCTGGTTGGGCCTTCAGGCGGGGGCAAGTCCACTACCTGCGCTTTATTGCCACGCTTCTATGATGTTACAAGCGGAAGCATCACCATTGACGGCCAGGACATTCGCTCCGTTACGCAGCACAGTTTGCGCTCGGCAATTGGTATGGTCCAACAGGACGTGTATCTCTTTGACGGCACTATTGCGGAGAACATTGCATACGGTTGCCCTGAGGCTTCCGCAGCCGACATTGCGCTTGCCGCAAAGCGCGCAAACATCTCTGAGTTTATCGAGTCATTGCCTGACGGATATGACACGCAGGTTGGACAGCGTGGAACAAGGCTTTCTGGCGGACAAAAGCAGCGCATTTCCATTGCGCGCGTGTTCCTCAAGAACCCTCCACTGCTCATCCTGGACGAGGCTACTTCTGCTCTGGACAACGAGTCCGAACGTGCAGTTCAGGAATCCCTTTCTGAGCTGGCAAAGAATAGGACTACGCTGGTCATTGCTCATCGACTTTCGACAATTATGGGCGCTGATGAGATTATTACCATCAACCACGGTCGTGCAGTTGAGCGCGGAACCCACGATGAGCTGCTAGAAAAAGGCGGAATCTACGCTCATTACTATCAAATGCAGTTTGGTGGTG
>CAUVID010000096.1:0-3881 GCA_963551855.1 Lancefieldella parvula
TCAAGGACATCTGCCTGCAAAAGAATGGTCTCGAGAAGATCGTCGATGCCCAAATTCTGCTTAGCGGAGATGTCAACAAACATGTTCTGTCCACCCCACTCCTCAGGAATAACACCATACTCGGTGAGCTCCTGACGAACACGGGTAGGATCTGCGCCTGGCTTATCAATCTTGTTGACTGCAACAACAATTGGAACACCAGCAGCCTTTGCGTGGTTGATAGACTCAATGGTCTGAGGCATAACACCGTCGTCTGCAGCAACAATCAAGATGACAATATCGGTGACCTTTGCACCACGAGCACGCATTGCGGTAAAGGTCTCGTGACCTGGGGTATCAATGAAGGTAATCTCACGACCGTTAATGGTGACCTGAGAAGCACCGATTGCCTGAGTAATGCCGCCAGCCTCGCCAGCTGCAACGCCAGTGTGACGGATTGCGTCCAAAAGTGATGTCTTACCGTGGTCAACGTGACCCATGACGGTAACTACTGGAGGACGTGGCTTCAAGTCCTTAGGATCATCGTAGAAGGTGAAGGAGTTCTCCTCCTCCTTGGACATGATCTTAATCTGGCGGCCAAGGTCATCAGCAACAATCTCAATAAGCTCATCAGACATGGTCTCGGTAAGTGTCAGAGGATTGCCAAGCAGGAACAGGCGCTTAATGATGTCATTTGCAGGAACACCAAGAAGTTCAGCAAGTTCAGAGACAGTGGAACCCTGAGGGACCTTTACCGTATCAAGCTGGGAAATATCCTGGTCGTTTGCAAGTGCTTCCTCAATACGCTGCTCCATAGCAGCCTCTGCAGCCTGCTTCTGACGACGCTCTTTGCGCTTTTTACGGCGGCCAGTGGACTCACGGCTTGCCTCTTCAATAGCAACGCGAGCCTCATCCAAAACGCGGCTTCTGTTGTAAGCCTCTGCCTCACGCGCCATGCGGCTATAACGGTCTTCTCCGTCATCTCCACCGCGACGATTTTTCTTGCGCTTGCCGTTTGGACGCTCATCAGACAGGGAAGCGTCATCACGCTCATTCTTGAAGTTATGACGAGAAGGAGCACCACTTGCCTCGCTTGCATTAGCGCGAGCGTGGTTTCTAGGTCCCTTCTCAGCCTTCTTCTGAGCGGCAGACTCCGCTGCCTGCTGCTTCAATACCTCTTCCTGCTGAGCAATCTGATCAAGCAGGTTATTGAAAGAAGGAGCAGCCTTAGGAGCAGTATCCTTTACGCGGTTACGCTCGGCCTCTTCAGCCTCAAGACGCTTCTTCTCTTCCTCAGCGCGGCGGCGCTCCTCTTCTTTCTTGCGAGCAGCCTCCTCTTTTGCGCGCTTCTTCTCTTCCTCTGCACGCTCAGCCTCACGCCTTGCCTCTGCAGCAAGTCGCTCAGCCTCTGCTGCCTCTGCGGCTGCCTTTGCCTCTTTGGCAGCAGCCTCTTCCTCAGCAGCCTTCTGAGCTGCAATTTCAGCGGCACGAGCCTCCATAATAGGCTGGAGTTTCTTACGAACAATAGAAATATATGCATCTTCAAGCGTAGAAGAAGCAGACTTTGCAGGAATCTTCATGTCCGCAAGGTGCTCGAGCAATTCCTTGCTCTGCATACCATATTCTTTGGCAAGGTCATGTACACGCATTTTTGCCATATATGAAAACCTTCCGGTTGACGGGATAGTTACAGGTAGTTGACTAGATCAGTGAGTCTGGATCAGAAGAAATCTCTGCATTCTCCATGTCATCATGAATGCCACAGAAATCAGAACCAGGTCTTGCCATATTGCGGCAAGGAGTTCCGTTAGGGCTCACATACTTGCAACGATGAGCAATCTCTTCCTCGTCAACAGTCTCTTCAACAACCTCAGGAAGGTTGTTCAGAATGCTTGCAGCAAGGGACTCATTCTTGATATCAATGTGAAGACCAGTCAGACGAGCAGCAAGACGAGCATTCTGGCCCTCTTTACCAATTGCCAAAGACAGCTGATCATCAGGAACAATAACAGTTGCGTGTCCCGTAGCGCCATCAACAATAACGCGAGAAACACGTGCAGGTGAAAGTGCAGACGCAACGCAACGAGCAGCATCATCAAACCAAGGCACAACGTCAACGCGCTCTCCACGAAGCTCAGAAACTACGGTGCGAACACGGCTGCCCTTAGGACCAACGCAAGCACCAACTGGATCAAGGCGCTCGTCAACGGAAGAAACAGCAATCTTGGAACGGACGCCAGCCTCACGAGCAATAGAGCGGATGCTTACAACACCGTCATAAACCTCTGGAACCTCAAGCTCAAAGAGACGACGGATAAGATCTGGATGGGTACGAGAAACAACAATTGGTGGACGCTGACGCTCACCACGAACTGCTGGCTGAGTTGCATTAGGATCGCGAACGTCTACGATAATTGCCTTAATGCGCTGGTTGTGAAGGTAACGCTCGCCCGCTGGACGCTCATCGCGCTCATCAGGGAAACGGCGCTGATCAAAGTGTGGAAGCTCTGCCTCAACACCCTCACGAATCTTAATGATGGTGAAATCAGGAGTGGACTGAAGAACAGTACCTGTGATGATGTCACCAATGCGGCCACGGAACTCATCATAAATCTGAGCACGGGCGGCATTGCGCACAAGGGTCTTAATCTCTGCCTTAGCATGCTGTGCAGCAATACGGCTGGTATCTGGAGGAGTTACGTCTACCTCGTCAAACTCAGTGTACTCACCAGTTTCCTCATCTGGCTCACCCTTAGGGACAAGCTCATAGACGTAAACGCGACCAGTAGCCCTATCAATGGTGACACGGGCGCCAAAATCAAGATGGAGGACGTCACCATAGCTTTTTGCCAAAGACTGCTCCAAACGGTCCAGAAGATACAACTCATCGATGTGCTTCTCCTGGCAAAGCAACATCAAAGCTTCCATCATTTCAGATGCCATGAATAATCCTCTCTATCTACTTCTTGGCTGAGGCCGAGAAATCAAAAACTGGTTTAATAACGCACTTCTTTAACTCAGACAAATCAACAGTACAGACCTCATCTTCTGTCTGGATTGAGATAGTTGTACCCTCAATGCCCAAGAGTTTGCCGGTAAATTTACGGCGTCCCTCTGTGGCGGTAGTCTGGAGCTGAATCTCTTCCCCTGCAAAGCGCTCAAAGTCTTTTGCGCGGCGAAGCGGACGAGCCATTCCTGGAGAAGAAACCTCCAAGGTAAATGATGCTGGGAATGGATCAAGCTCATCTATGGTCTCTGAGATCCATGATGTTTCTTGAGCAACTTCATCAAGAGAAATGGTCTCTGCTGTCTCATCATCATGGTCAATTCTTACTCTGACCACAGGATTCTTAGAAGAACCAACAATCTCAACATCAACAATATCAATGTGGTGATTGAGTGCAGCCTGCTCTAGTGCGGACAAGATTTTCTGTGTTGCACCTTCGTTTTGCATTTGACCTCCTCATCTACATACAGAAAGGAAGCGGGGTCAAAACTCAACCCCACTTCCAACTAATAACAACTACGTTTAGAGATATCTTACGAGATAAAGGGCTTCTCGTCAAGTGTTTTTGCTGTTAGGCAACGATATTCACAAGTCGACCCTTAACAACAATGACTTTTCTAATCTCTTTACCCTCAAGCTGATCGGCAATTGCCTCAGTTGCGGCTGCAGTGAGCTCTTCCTCAGAAGCATCGGCAGCAACCTCAATGCGAGCGCGGACCTTGCCCTTAAGCTGAACAGCAATTTCAACGGTATTGCTCTTTGCTTGCTCTGGGTCAAACTCTGGCCAAGGCTGGTGATAGACAGGTGCGTCTTTACCCAGAGCCTCGTGGCTGAGCTCCTCAGCCCAGTGAGGAATGATTGGAGCCAGCATGGCAACAACATCATTTGCAACCTT
>CAUVID010000097.1:0-3872 GCA_963551855.1 Lancefieldella parvula
CAAGCGCCTCATCTTCCTGCGCGACAACACCGTTTCCATTGGTCTGACCATGATCATCATGTTCTTGGTTATCACCGGCGTTGCTGTTAGCCGCGGCCTTCTAACCCTGGTACCTGCAGGAACTACCGCTGCAGAGTTTGCCTCTAACCCACAGTATGCGGGCCTTCAGCACCTCGGCGACCTGCTGAACATTGGTACTGAGACCACCACTAACTGGATTGTCTGGGCATTTACCCGCGGTCTCTCCTTCGCTGGCGGCGTTTACATCATTCTGTCCGGTGTCCGTCTGATCATTGGCGAGATTGTTCCTGCATTCAAGGGTATCGCTCAGAAGCTTGTCCCTGGTGCAAAGCCTGCAATCGACTGCCCAATCGCATTCACCTATGCTCCAAACGCCGTTATCATCGGCTTCCTGAGTTCCTTCGTTGGCGGCATTCTGGGTCTGCTTATCCTGGGTGTCATTAACGCACAGGTCGCAGCTATTGCCCTGATCCTCCCAGGCGTTGTTCCTCACTTCTTCTGTGGCGCAACCGCAGGTGTCTTTGGTAACGCAGAGGGCGGCATCAAGGGCTGCATTGCTGGCTCTTTTGTCCACGGCCTGCTCATTACCTTCTTGCCTGCACTGTGCATGCCAGTCTTTACTCTCATGGGCTTCACCTCCGCTACCTTCTCCGACGCTGACTTCTCCATCATGGCGCTGATCTTTGGTAACGTTGCTCTGAACGTCCAGGGCGCAATTCTCACGGGCATCTGCGTTGTCTGCTTCTGCCTCCCAATTCTCTTCAACCTTGTTGCTCCTAAGAAGGCAGAAGAGAATAAGGCCGAGTAGCATCCGCTCACAGAATTGCAGCTAAACATCGCAGTTGCTGCAGAAAATGCGAGTAGAATCTAAGTATCTAGGTCGGGCTTCGTCCTTGGATGGGGCCCGACTTTTTAACCCACGTAACCCACATATCACACGTGGTGAATTGAAAGGGGCTTTTATGGCTATCCAGAAGATCCTTTGCTGTTGCGGAAGTGGACTTGGCTCCAGCCTTATGGTTGAGATGCAGATCCAGGACGTCCTGAACGAGCTGGGCGTGAGCGGCGTTGAGGTTGAGCACTCAACCGTTTCCGATGTTACTCCTGGCGCAGCTGACCTCTTTATTGTTGCTCGCGATCTTGAGGATTTTATCGCCGGCATTCCAGAAGACGAGAAGATCGTTCTCTCCAACATCCTTGATAAGGATGAAATGAAGGAAAAGCTTACCGAGAAGTTCGGTCTGTAAGCGCGGTTTTCGCACGCAGCTCCGGCTCGCACGCAGCTCCGGCTCGCGCGTGGTGCCGACCTGCTGCGTTTCTCGCACGCAATACGTGAAAGGAAATTACATGGACGTCGACCTTAAACAGGTTGCTCGTGAGGTGCGCAAAAGCATCCTTACGCAGGTCTTTACGGCCAAATCCGGCCATCCCGGTGGCTCGCTTTCTGCAACAGAAATCCTGACCTATCTCTACTTCAAGGAGATGCACGTAGACCCCACTAAGCCAAACTGCCCCTGCAGGGATCGCTTTGTGCTCTCAAAGGGTCACGTTACTCCAGCGCTTTACGGCGTTTTGGCTGAGCGCGGTTTCTTCCCCAAGGAGGAGCTCAAGACTTTCCGCGCGCTCAACTCGCGCCTTCAGGGTCATCCAAACATGAACGATACTCCTGGCGTTGACATGAGCACCGGTTCCCTGGGCCAGGGCGTTTCTACCGCTGTTGGCATGGCGCTGGCCGGCAAGAAGTTCAACAAGGACTACCGCGTCTACGCACTCCTGGGCGACGGCGAGATTGAGGAGGGACAGGTCTGGGAGGCTGCCATGTTTGCCGGCAACCACCAGCTTGATAACCTCACGCTTATTGTTGACAACAATAACCTGCAGCTTGACGGCTCGCTTGATCAGATCAACACACCAAAGCCAATTGGCGAGAAGTTCAAGGCGTTCAAATTCCACGTTATTGATGTAGCTGATGGACACGACTTTGAACAGCTTGCAGCTGCATTTGCTGAGGCTCGGACTGTTACGGGTCAGCCAACCGTTATCATTGCCCACACCGTAAAGGGCAAGGGCGTCTCCTTCATGGAGAACCAGGTAGGCTGGCACGGCAAGGCTCCTAATCAGGAGCAATACGAGCAGGCACTTAAAGAGCTTGAGGGAGAGGTGGCATAACATGGCAGAGGTACAGAAAATTGCCACCAGAGAGGCTTACGGAAAAGCCCTGGTAGAGCTTGGTAAAGAGCACGGCGATCTTCTCGTCTTTGATGCTGACTTGGCAGAGGCAACTCGTTCCGGCAAGTACGGCGAGGAGTATCCTGAGCGCTTCGTGGACTGTGGAATTGCTGAAGCCAATATGATTGGTATGGCAGCTGGTGTTGCAGCTACGGGTCACAAGGTCTTTGCAACTTCGTTTGCAATGTTTACGTCTGGTCGTGCGTTTGAACAGATTAGAAACTCGGTGGGTTATCCTTACTTGAACGTCAAGATTGGTGCTACTCACGGTGGCCTCTCGGTAGGAGAGGACGGCGCTACTCACCAGTGCAACGAGGACATTGCTGTTATGCGTACCATTCCTGGTATGACGGTCATCATCCCATCCGACGCTGTTGAGGCTGAGGCTGCTGTTAAGGCCGCTTACGACCATGACGGTCCTGTTTACATACGCTTCGGCCGCCTCCCTGTTCCTGTTTTCAACACCAACCCTGACTATCACTTTGAGCTGGGTAAGGGCATTGTCCTTAAAGAGGGTACTGACGTTACGCTGGTAGCTTGCGGACTTATGGTTCCTGTGGCTCTTGAGGTTGCCGAGCAGCTAGCAGCAGAGGGTGTCAATGCTGAGGTCATCAATATTCACACTATCAAGCCTCTGGATACTGAGCTGATTACCGCTTCTGCAGCAAAGACCGGCAAGGTTGTGACTATTGAGGAGCACTCCGTCATCGGCGGTCTGGGCAGCGCTGTCTGCCAGGCACTTTCCGAGAACGCCCCTGTTCCCGTTAAGGTTATCGGTGTTCAGGACACCTATGGCGAGTCCGGACCCGCACTTCAGGTTCTTGCCAAGTACGGCCTGGATACCCCAAGCGTCCTCGCATCCGTCAAGGAGTTCCTGAAGTAAGCTTCGCAAGCTTCCAGCGGTCCATGTGTTTTGACGTAACTCGTCGCACGTCGCACAAACAAAGCCCTTCTCGTCATCTGGCGAGAAGGGCTTTTTGAGTGCAGGCGTCTGATCCAAAACTGCTGCAATTATGTGTGTGGGGCATGCGTCTGTAGATTTTTGGGGCTCAATTAATCCAAAAGCACACTAATTATGTGTCGAGAAACCCGATTTTGATCCAAAACCCACCTAATTATGTGCCTTTCGGCACATAATTACCCCTCTTTTGGATTGACTGGACACATAATTACCTGGGTTTTGGATCAATCGACCCTGAAAAATCTACGAAGCTGCCCTGCGCAGGCTCCCGACGAGCTCGTACTGATCGCGCTCGCCACCTGGCGAGCAACCCGTCCACTAGCAGCGCTTTCGCACAAATAAAGCCCTTCTCGTCATCTGGCGAGAAGGGCTTTTGAATCACAGCGGACTTGCAAGCGACGGAGGAACCGCAAAGGACAAGCTCTAGCTGAATTCATTTACTGAGGTTGTCATCTGCTTCGTGGCTGGGGCCACGCATAAGATACGCGGCCCCAGCCACTGCGGCATAAAGTGCCCAAGCGCCTACGAAGAAGAGCAGGTTTCCCAGCCAGTCCCCAACGAAAATCTCGTGTGTGTCAGTACTGCGATAGAACGAGTTCGTGACAGCAAGTAGTAATGCTGCTGCCCCGCTTGACAAGAGTCGTATCCACAGTGCCTTCAC
>CAUVID010000098.1:0-3856 GCA_963551855.1 Lancefieldella parvula
ACCAAAGCTCGTATTAGCCGTGGACCAGGAGATATCATTCTGCTTGATAGAAGTGCTGATAGTTTCTATCGTTCAGTTTCTCGCGTATTTTACGGTAAAACTGGTCAGTAAGCAGGTCATATATGCTTGATGAACTTCGCGTGCAAAATGTTGCACTTATTGAAGACGCTTCTCTTGCACCCGCCTCAGGTTTAACTGTTTTAACAGGAGAGACAGGTGCTGGTAAAACCGCTCTTTTATCTTCCATTAAGCTCTTAGTAGGAGAGCGTGCGGATGCTTCTGCAGTTAGAGAAGGAACAGACGCTCTTAGGGTTGAGGCACGCTTTTTTACCTCGCCAGAAGATGAAGAGGGCACTGTTGTCTCTAGAAAAGTCTCTGCTGATGGTAGAGGCAGGGTAGAGATTGATGGCCACATGGCATCAGTTAAAGAACTGGCCGGAGGTATTGGAACATCAATTGATCTGTGTGGTCAGCATGAGCATCAAAGGCTGCTTGATGTAAAAAATCATGTCAGCATGTTGGATGCATGGATTGGATCAGATATTCAATCTTGCCAGACAGAGTATGTAGACGCTCTTCATGCTTACCATGCTGCAGTCGCTGAACTTCAACGAGTTATTGAAGTAAGCCAGTCTAGCAATGCAAAAATTGATGAAGCGGCATTTCTTGTTCAAAGAATTGATGAGGTTTCTCCTAAAGAAGGAGAGCTAGAAGACCTAGAAGAGCAACTTCCTCGGTTTGAACACGCAGAGGCCCTCCTTCAAGCTGCAGGAGGAACACATGAGTTACTCTCAGGAGATGAGGGCGTTATTGATTCTCTCTCTGATGCAGTTCAGATGCTTCAAAGTGCTGCAACATTTGATGCTACGCTAGGTAACTATGCAGAGTCTCTTTCAAGTGCACTTATAGAGATTGAGGATGTATCTTCAGAGCTCAGAAGCTATGTTGGTTCTCTCGATTTTGATGAAGAAGCTCTTGAAGAGATGCAAAGTCGTATGGCTCGTCTTCAGGGTCTTATGAGAACGTATGGCCCTGGCATGAAAGACGTATTTAAGAAATACCAGGCAGCTCAAAATCTTCTTGAAGTTACAAGAGACACAGAAAAGCTTGTCCGTGAGGCACAGGCAGAGGTAGATAGGGCAAAAGAAACTCTTACCGTAAAGGCTCAGGCACTTAAAAAGGTTCGTGTTGCTGCAGCTCCAAAACTTTGTGATGCTGTTACTAAGCAAATGAGTCATCTGCAGATGGGTTCAGCTCAGATTGAATTGAACTTTGAAGATCTTCCTTTTGAGCAGTGGAATAAAGTTGGCTCTACAAAAATTGAGCTTATGTATAAGCCTTCAGCTCAGATGACTGCTCGTCCGCTTAGAAAGATTGCCTCTGGTGGAGAGGTCTCTCGCGTCATGCTTGCATGTAAAGTGGTTCTAGGAGAGTCTGACGTCTGCGATACGCTTGTATTTGATGAGGTTGACGCTGGCGTTGGTGGAGCTACTGCCGTTGCTCTTGCAGAGGTTTTAGCGCAGCTTGCTAAAACACATCAGGTGATTGTGGTGACTCACTTGCCACAGGTTGCTGTTATGGCCTCTAAACAGTATGTAGTCTCAAAGACAGAAGAACATAACGCGCTCCCTATAACTTCTCTTACAGAGGTTTCTGGTACTCAGAGAGAAGAAGAGATTGCACGCATGCTTTCAGGCTCTATAACTGAGGCTTCTTTGGCTCACGCGCATGAGCTGCTGTCAGAAGTCCGCTAGATTTTTCAGAACTATATGGACATAACAATGTATTTGTTTGGAGATTAAATTTCTCGGCACTATGGGCCTTAAAGCGGAATAATATAAAGACCCGTAGAAATGTAATTGGCTAATCTTACCTACGGGAGTAATCCATGACCAAGCACATATTTGTAACAGGTGGCGTTGTTTCCTCTCTTGGAAAAGGAATCACTGCTGCATCTCTCGGCCGACTTCTTAAGGCTCGTGGCTATAAGGTCATGATGCAAAAAGCTGACCCATATCTCAATGTTGACCCAGGCACTATGAGTCCTTTCCAGCATGGTGAGGTTTTTGTCACTGAGGACGGTAAAGAGACTGACCTTGACCTTGGTCATTATGAGCGCTTTATTGATGAGAACCTTACCAGGGAGTCTAACTTCACCACTGGCCTCATTTATCAGTCTTTGATTCAGCGTGAGCGCGCTGGAGACTTCCTTGGTGGTACAGTTCAGGTAATTCCTCATGTAACTGATGCAATTAAGGCTCGTTTTGCTCGCATTGAAGAGGTTACTAATGCCGATGTAGTCATTACAGAGCTTGGTGGCACTATTGGTGATATTGAGTCTCAGCCTTTTGTTGAGGCAATTCGCCAGTTTAGAAAAGAGCGTGGCGCAAGCAACGTTGCTATTATTCACGTGAGCCTTGTTCCTTATATTGCTGCTGCTCATGAGGTCAAGACTAAGCCTACACAGCACTCCGTAAAAGAGCTTCGTTCCCTTGGTATTCAGCCAGACTTTATCGTGTGCCGTTCTAGCCATTCTGTGGATGACTCTATTCGCGAGAAAATCGCTAATTTCTGCGACGTTGATGCAGATTGCGTTTTTGAGAACAATGATCTGCCTTCAATTTACGATGTTCCAGCACACCTGGCAGCACAGGGATTTGACAAAAAGGTACTTGAGCGTCTTGGTCTTGAAGTCCGTCCAAGTGATCTTGGCAGCTGGGAAGCATTTACTACTGCTATGCATAAGGCAAATGCACTTGAAGACGCAACAAGAATTTATGTTGTCGGCAAGTATACGCAGCTGCCTGATGCTTACCTTTCTGTTATTGAGGCACTTCACCACTCTGGTATTTTCTATGGCAGGCACGTTGATATCCGCCTGGTAAATGGTGAAGAGCTGACAGAAGAAGACGTAGAGCAGGAGCTTGCTGGTGCGGACGGCATTTTGGTTCCTGGCGGCTTTGGTCTTCGCGGCGTAGAGGGCAAGATGGTTGCTATTCGTCGTGCTCGTGAGCTCAAGATTCCTTACCTTGGTGTTTGCCTTGGCATGCAGATGGCTGTTACTGAGTTTGCTCGTGACGTCTGCGGCATGGAGGGCGCAAATTCAGCAGAGTTTGGTCCAGATACTCCATATCCTGTCATCGATCTTATGCCTGATCAGGAGGATATTACTGACAAGGGCGGTACCATGCGCCTTGGTTCTTATCCTTGTAAGGTTGTTGAGGGAACTCTTGCACACGAGGCATATGGCAACAACTTGGTTTACGAGCGTCATCGTCACCGCTATGAGGTAAGCAACGTATTCCGTAATCAGCTTGTTGAGGCTGGTCTGGTAGTTTCTGGTGTTTCTCCAGACGATCGCCTTGTAGAGATGATTGAGCTTCCAGAGTCTGTTCACCCTTGGTTTGTTGCAAGTCAGGCACACCCAGAGTTTAAGAGCCGTCCAACTCATCCTGCACCTTTGTTCCGTGAGTTTGCACGTGCAGCAATCGCTCATCATGAGGGTGTTGACCGTTATGATGTAAACCAGTCTCTCTAAGCAGAATTTTTACTAGGGAAGAATACTTATGGACCTCGCTCAGGCGCGTACAGAATTTTTAGCGTACGTTGCTGTTGAGCGAGGTCTTTCTGTAAATACGCTTGATGCCTATACCAGAGATTTAGAGGGTTATTTGCTTTGGCTGAATGGCAAAAAAATTACTTTGCCCAACCAAGTGACTCGCTCCGATGTTGAAGAGTACATAGGCTCTCTTAGAGATTTAGGTATGGCTCCAGCTTCGGTTGAGCGCCACACTGCGGCACTTAGAAACTTCCACAAGTTTATGGCTGTTGAGCAAATTTGTGAGTCATCTCCAGC
>CAUVID010000099.1:0-3758 GCA_963551855.1 Lancefieldella parvula
GCGCGTGCAAATTGCGCGTCTCGCGTGTTGCGTTTCTATTATTTTAACAGTGAGAAGTAAATGTCGCTTGTAACATAGAATTGTTCATAGCATTATGAAGACGAGAAAAACTGTCGATTAGATTTTGTCTAGGTTTTTGGTAGTTTTTGTCTATGAGATTGTTATCAGTGCAGTCACCTTTGCGTGCGGTTGTCCTTGCTCTGCAATTAGCCTTGCAGGCAATCGGTTTTCTCGCAAAATGACTGATAGATTTGGAGTTATATGCAAAACGTTGCCCTACTTGGATTTGGAACGGTTGGTGCTTCAGTTGCGCGCATTCTTGATGAGCGCGTTTCTGACGTTAACCTGACGTCCATCTTGGTTAGAGCTGGTAAAGAGCACGTTGACCCTCGGGCAACATCTGATTTTGATGCGCTCTTGTCTGACCCTGCGCTCGATACCGTTGTTGAGTGCATGGGTGGCCTCACGCCAGCCTATGAGTACATCAAAGCTGCGCTGACTGCTAAGAAAAATGTAGTCACCTCAAATAAAGCCGTGGTATCTGCTCATTTTGAGGAGTTTATGACACTTGCCGCTGAAGCGGGCGTCAACTTTAAGATTGAAGCATGCGTGTGCGGTGGCATTCCTTGGATAGCAGGAATTCAGAAAGTTCGTCGTATTGACGAGATTTCTGCGTTCTGGGGAATCATGAATGGAACCACCAACTACATTGTCTATTCCATGCTCAAAGACGGAACGGACTTTGCTGAGGTTCTGAGCAAGGCTCAGGAGCTGGGTTACGCGGAGCGAGACCCGTCAAGCGATATCGACGGCATTGATGTTCGCTCTAAGACTATGATTTCTGCATCTATTGCCTTCGACGTAATCTGCACAGACCAGATTCCTATGTCTGGTATCAGAAACTTAACTAAGCGCGATCTTGCCATGTTTGGCAGTCACGATATGACAATCAAGCTCTTTGGTCGTGGTGTTTCTGACGGTTCATCGTATGCGGTAGCTGTTGAGCCAGTTGCGGTTTCGCTCTCAACCATAGAGGCTAACGTTCCAACTAACTTTAACGTTGCAACTGCCGTGGGAAATACCATTGGCGAGCTCAAGTTTTACGGTCAGGGTGCCGGTGGCGACCCAACGGCAAACGCCGTCGTGCAGGATATTATTGACTGTGCTGCGGCTCCTGCTGGGGGTCAGCAGACCTTCTCGGCAGGTCTTTCGTATAATCCAGAGCTGCTTGTTTCCGATTACGTGTTTAGGACGCAGGCGGATGTCCCGGGCGGTACGTTCTGGGAGCCGGGTGCTCAGTTGGTTAAAAATCTAAGTGCCGAGAAGGCCCGTGAGCTTCTTACCAGCGCACTTTCGCAAGACCCTACAACCTTTATGGCTGCACTTGAAAAGAGGAATTAGAAATGATCAAAATTGCAAAATTTGGCGGCTCAAGTGTTGCCTCTGCAGAGCAGTTCAAAAAAGTTAAAGCTATTGTTGAGGCTGACCCTGATAGGCGTTTTATTGTTTCGTCTGCAGCAGGAAAGCGCCACTCAACCGATAACAAGATCACGGACCTTTTGTTGCTGGTAAATGCCCACATTGAGTATCACGTTGACTGCGCGTCTTTGCTTGCAGACATCGAGGCTCGCTTTGTGGAGATTGCTGACCAGCTAGGAGTTGCGTGGCCTGTCGCCGAGGAGTTTGAGAAGTTTGCTGCAAACATCAAGTCCTTCTCGCCAGAGTATGTAGTAAGTAGGGGTGAGTGGTTTACCTGCCAGATCCTTGCTGAGTATCTTGGTTTGCCTTTTGTTGATGCTGCCGACGTCATGCTGTTCCATCATGACGGCACCATTGATATGGAGCGCACTGCTTCTAGGCTTAAGGAAGTTGTTGCTCGCAGCGGCTCGTTTGTGCTGCCTGGTTTCTATGGCGCTACCGTTGACGGCGCAATTAAGCTGTTCCAGCGCGGTGGTGGCGATATTACCGGCGCAATTGTTGCTCGCTGCTTAGACGCAGATTTGTACGAGAACTGGACTGACGTTTCCGGCTTCCTGTCTGCTGATCCTCGCATTGTTCAGAACCCTCGCGCTATTGGTCGTATTACCTTTGACGAGATGCGCGAGCTTTCTTACATGGGCGCTTCCGTTCTTCAGGAAGAGGCAATTTTCCCTGTTCGCGAGGCAAATATTCCAATCCAGATTAAGAACACCAACCGCCCAGAAGATGCAGGCACCGTTATCCGAGAGACTGCTGACGGCGATACAAACGAGCACTTGATCACTGGTATTGCAGGCAAAAAAGACTTTCTGGCTATTCACGTCAAGAAGGCTCACATGTCCAACGAGGTTGGCGTTATTAGCCGCGCACTCAATATTGTTGAGCGCTACGGCGTCTCTGTTGAACATATCCCAACAGGCGTTGATTCGTTTGGTATTGTGGTAAATGCCTCCGACGTAAAGGATACGGTTTATTCCATCATCAGCGATATTCGCCGCGAGATTGAGCCTGATGACATTACGATGGTAGACCGCCTAGCTCTTGTTTCTGTTGTTGGCCGCAATATGTCCAGGCGTTCCGGCACTTCCGGCAAGATCTTTGGTGCGCTGGGTAATGCTGGCGTCAATATTCGTATGATTACGCAGAGCTCGGAAGAGATTAGTATTATCGTGGGCGTCGATAATGCCGACTTTGATCGCACAATTGGCGTCATTTATAACGGATTTGTTCGTGACGAAATGGTTTCGAGGTAACTATGACTTTTGATCCAAACGGTAAGGTCGTTGCAATTCTTGGTGCTACCGGCGTTGTTGGTGCCCAGATGATGCAGTGCCTTGAAGAGCGTAATTTTCCTATCAAGGAACTGGTGCTTCTGGCATCTGCTCGAAGCGCAGGTAAGACTATTGAGTTTGCAGGACAGCAGATTGTTATCCGCGAAGCAACTCCTGAGGCCTTTGAAGACGTGGACATTGTTCTTGGCGCAGCCGGTGACGAGCAGGCAAAAGAGCTGCTTCCTGAGGCAGTCAAACGCGGTTGTGTCTGCGTTGACAACTCCCATGCATTCAGAATGGACCCAAATGTTCCGCTGGTAATTCCAGAGATTAACGCTGAGGATATCAAGAGCCACAACGGCATCATCTCTAATCCAAACTGCGCAACCATTATTGGTCTGGTACCTCTGTATCCTCTGCATAAGGCGGCAGGTGCAAAGCGCATTATTGCTTCTACCTATCAGGCTGCATCTGGCGCTGGACTTCCTGGTCTTACCAGTTTGAAGAACCAGATGGCTGATGTTGTTGCAGGTAGGGAAGTAACCGAGACCGCTCCTTTTGCATATCAGCTGGCAGTCAACCTGATTCCACAGATTGGCGGCTTTGACGAGGTTGGCTATACCTCTGAGGAAATGAAGATGCAAAACGAGGGTCGCAAGATTATGCACCTTCCTGAGCTGCGCGTTAACTGCACCTGCGTTCGTGTTCCAACGATGCGCTCTCACTCTGAGTCCATCACTGTTGAGTTTGAGCGTCCTTTGAGCCCAGATGAGGCTCGCGCTATTCTTGAAGACGCACCAGGCATCAAGGTTGTGGACAATCCTGCAGAGCTTCAGTATCCAATGCCTCTTGATACTTCTGACCAGGACCTTATCTATGTTGGTCGTATTCGCGAGGATCTTTCCGCTGATAAAGATACTCATGCGCTGACATTCTTCTGTTGCGGAGACCAGATTAGGAAGGGTGCCGCAACAAACGCTGTCCAGATTGCAGAGTACCTGCTGTAAT
>CAUVID010000100.1:0-3661 GCA_963551855.1 Lancefieldella parvula
GGATTAGACTGAGAAGAAACCTTACAATACGCAATAAATCTATCTAAAACGTCACTCATAAAACTCCCTTACAAAAAACTGCGCTAACCACATAGTTAACGCAGTTTAGAGTATCAATGTATTAACGAGAAGACCGCGAGGCTTGCGAAGCTGTAACAAAGGATTTCCAAAGCTCGCAATCAGACTTGCTGTAATGCCATCCATACTCTGGATGCCACTGTACACCTAGAGCAAACGTCTTGCCCTTGACCTCGGCTCCTTCAATAATGCCGTCTGAAGCATACGCAACTACATTAAGCTCAGCGGAAACCTTTTTCAGAGCTTCATCGTGATACGAGTTTGCTTGAATGTCTTCAACCTTACCCAGAGCGTTGTACAGCAAAGAATCTTTTTGAACATGAACAGCATGAGCTGGATGGTACAAATTTGCCGAATGAGTCCAGAATGCATGATTTTCTGTTGGTTCAAGGGTGTGCAAATCTTGTACAAGCGTACCGCCCAGCACAACGTTTAAAAGCTGAAGGCCACGGCAAATAGCAAGTAAAGGTTTATCAGCAGCAAGTACCTGCTTTACCAGCTCAAACTCAAGCCTGTCTCTTATAGGACACAGACGATTAAGATCACGTGGTTCTTCTCCCCAATTGCGCGGATCAACATCATGACCACCGGTAAGGCAGAAGCCGTCACACATCTCAACAAACTGAGCAATAATCTCTGGGTCATCAGTCAAAGGCACCATGATAGGAATGCCGCCAGCTGCAAGGATGGCGTCAAATTGGATCTGTCCGACAGAAGCAGAATCAGAAAAATTTTCTTCAGGCATCCAGCGAGGAGTCACACAGATAAGAGGACGCTCAGAAGCAGGAAGATCTGGAACATCATTGAATGCATCTTTTACGATATCTGGAATAACCACAAAACCCTCTTATCAGTCAGTACTTCTATCTAAATTCACGTTAAAGGTATACCCTTAATGAGTCTATGACTTTATCGCTTTTACGTTCTTCATGCCACCCTGACAGCTCTTCCTTCACAATGTTTTTTCACTCATGAAACATTTTTCTGTATTGCGTACAATTAATTTGGGTATTAAGAAGCCAGTTCTTACATTTAAACTTCATGTTTTGAAGATACAAACGGAAGGCGCCCTATGAAAGAGCACGTATTTAATAACCTTTCCCGTAAAACATTCTTACGTGGATCTTTGGCGGCTGCCGTTGCCGCCGGTTCTGCTTCACTACTTTCTGCTTGTGGCGGTTCAGCTGGCGGAGACTCTGATAAAAAAGTATTACGCTTTGGTGTAAATAATCCAAAGGTAACCTTTGACACTCAGAAGACCTCTGGCTCTGTTGGTGTATCTGAGGCAGTTGCAGAATCTTTGCTGGTGCTTAACCCAGACACAAAAGAAATTGAGCCAAACCTGGTAACAGGTCTTCCTACCGTCTCTGATGATGGTCTTACCTACTCATATGAGCTTAAGGATGGCATCAAATTCCACAATGGAGAAACCCTTAAGTCCTCTGACGTTAAATACACCTTCACGCGTATGTTCTTGCCAGCTACTAAGGCAACCTCAATTGACTCGTACGCATACATCGAGGGTGCTAAAGATATTATTGCCGGCACAACAGAAGAGCTTTCCGGAGTTGTTATTAAGGATGACCGTCACTTTGATATTAAGCTGACACAGCCTTATTCAACCTTTAATGCAATCATGGCTCAGTTCTACGCTGTTATCTACCCAGAGAAGGCTTGCAAAGAAGCCGGTGAGGCTTGGGGCACTGAGACCAACTTCATTGGTACCGGTGCTTACAAGCTTGTCTCTAATGACAGCACCACAGAAGTTGTTCTTGAGGGATTTGCTGACTACCATGAGGGCAAGCCTGGTCTGGATGAGCTCAGATTTGTCTACATTGACGACGCTAACACCCGTATTCTTAACTACAAAAACAATGATGTTGACCTGGTCTTTATTTCTCAGTCTCTTATCCAGCAGTACCAAAATGATGAGTCTATTTCCAAAGAGATTGTCAACTACACACCTGCATCCACGCAGTTTGTAAACTTGAACCTTAAGAGCGAGAACCTCAAAGATGTTCGCGTTCGTCAGGCTCTCTCTATGGCAATTGATAGAGACACCATTTGTAGCACCATTCTTTCTGGTGTTGCAAAGCCTGCTAAGTCATTTATCCCATCTTCTGAGACCGGCTACAACGAGTCCGCTCCAGAGTTTGAGTACAACGTAGACAAGGCTAAGCAGCTTCTTGCAGAGGCTGGTGTTTCTAACCTCACTCTTAACGCACAGGTCAGAAGCCAGGATCAGAACCTCATGGTTGCCCTTCAGGATGCTTGGTCAAAGATTGGCGTTACCTGTAACGTAAGCGTTATTGACTCTGGTGTTTGGAGCGACGCACGTACTAACGGTGACCTTGAAGTCACTCTTGTTACCTGGTCTACCCTCTCCTTCCAGGGTGTTGAGCACATGGGCTCCTACTTCCGCTCTGACCGCGCCGCAAAGAAGTCTTCCTTCTACAACAGCACCGAGTTTGACAACCTGGTTGACCAGGCTCGCCTTACCGTTAACAACAACGACAAGGTACTTGAGCTCACCCGTCAGGCAGATAGCCTCATGACTCACACAGACTACGCATGCCTGCCTATCGACTGGCCACAGATGCCTTACGTCTTGAAGCCAGAGTTTACCGGCCTCACCGTTCTGGTTAACCCTCACTTCGATAAAGTTAAGAAGAAGTAAGGTTTCCTACACCCAAAAACAAAGGCGAGAAGATCAATTGGTCTTCTCGCCATTTTTGTGTTTGTATGCCGTTTTAAGACACGACAATAAGATGCGCTACTCGGAAATCTTCTCCTCAAGGCGCGCTTCTTCTACGGCCTTCTGAGCCGCCTCAATAGCGTGAGCCACCTGTGGTGTACGCTCTGCATCGGAGAGAGATGCGTTGTACAGGTGGCAAGCGCAGAAGTGACCTGGCTCAGCCTCGATGCGCTCAGGAATGCGCTCGGAGCAAACCTTCATTGCCTTAGGGCAACGCGTGTGGAATACGCAACCTGAAGGTGGATTTGCAGGACTTGGAACGTCACCTTGAAGAATGCGCTTTTCCTGGATACGCTCGTGGCGAATACGAGGAATAACGTCTAAAAGTGCCTGAGTATATGGGTGCAGTGGGCGCTCAAAGAGGGCGTCTTTAGTAGCAAACTCCATCTGGTGACCCAGATACATGACCATAACAGTATCTGCAATGTGGCGGACAACAGAGAGGTCATGGCTGATAAAGATATAGGCCAGACCGTGATCTTTCTGCAGCTCTTCAAGCAAGTTGATTACCTTGGCCTGAACAGAAACGTCCAAAGCAGAAACAGGCTCGTCGCAGACAACAATTTCTGGCTCAAGCACAATAGCGCGAGCAATACCAATACGCTGGCGCTGACCGCCCGAAAACTCATGAGGGTAGCGGTACTTGAACTCAAGGTTAAGGCCAACTTCCTCCATAACCTCTTCAATGCGAGCATCACGCTCTGCCTTTGTCTTATAGGTGCCTGCAATATCAATAGGCTCACCAATGATATCCATGACCGTCATACGAGGGTTCAGTGAGCTGTAAGGATCCTGGAAGATAAGCTTCATCTTCTGACGAGCACGCTT
>CAUVID010000101.1:0-3632 GCA_963551855.1 Lancefieldella parvula
GCAATCTGTGGCGTGTACATAAAGCCAATGGCAAAGATGATTGAAGGAACGCTGTTACCAAGAATAGAAACAAAGACTGCTGCAAGTGCAATGCCTGGGAACGACATGATGATGTCGAGCACACGCATAATGACCTCAGAGACAGCCTTCCTAGAAACAGCGGCAATAGCACCAATAATTGAGCCACACAGTAGCGCCATACCCGTAGCACCAAAACCAATGACCAGTGAATACTGACCACCATAGAGCATACGAGAAAGAATATCGCGGCCCTTATCGTCAGTACCAAAAATGAATCCATTGCCTGGAGCCTGACGAGCATTAAAAATCTCAAGTGGGTTATGTGGAGCAATAAAGTTTGCAAAGACAGAAGCAAGAACAACAAAGACAAGAATGACAAGAGCAATCTTGGAAGCTGTCTTCATCTTCTTAAAGCCACCAAAGGTTGAACCCTTCGCAGCAGCTTCTTCGAGCTTCTCGACTTGTTTTTTTCTCATTTGTACCATCGCACTACACCGTCCTAATGCGTGGGTTAATCAAGATGTACAACATATCAACAACAATGTTGATGATGATGAAGGACAGTGCAACGACAACAACAACGCCCTGAACAAGCATTGCCTCGTTACCCTGGATGCCCTCAAGAATTGCGGTACCCATGCCAGGAAGGTTAAAAATAACCTCAATAACAACGGCGCCACCCATGAGGTAACCAATCTTCAGGCCAAGTGTGGTTACAGGGGTAATAAGAGCGTTGCGAAGTACGTTTCTTGCGATGACGATTCTCTCTGGAATACCAGCGCCGCGAGCAGTGCGGACGTAGTCCTTATCCAGCTCCTCGACCATTGCGGTACGAACAATACGGGTCATCTGACCAGACATTGGAACCGCAAGTGCAAATGCCGGCATAATCATACGAGCAAAGTAGCCGACAAGATTTACCGTAGGATCTGGTAGTGCTCCAGAGGCTGGTAGCAGCTTAAGCGTAGACGCAAAGACCAGAATCAAAAGAACTGCCAACCAGAATGATGGCGTTGCAAGACCGGCAATTGAGAATACGCGGATGATTTGATCGGGCCATTGATCTCTATAGAGAGCCGCAATAACGCCCAACGTAAACGAAACTATTGCGCCAATGAAGAGACCCATAAAGGTCAACTGCATAGTTACTGGCAGAGCCTTTGAAATTCTTTCAGCAACTGAATAGTGAGAAGTGCCGTAGGTACCCAAGTTTCCATGAGCAACATCACCGATATAGCGTACATATCTCACAGGCCATGGATCATCAAGGCCATTCTCAATGTGATACTGCTGGATGGCTTCTTCAGAAGCAGACTCGCCTAAGGCATTGTATGCAGGATCTACATGCGAGAAAGACATTAGGAAGAATACGAGAAAGGTGACGCCTAGAGCCATAATCGGCAGCGCAATAAGACGGCGTCCGATAAGACGTAATAGGTTGTTCACTATCTCCCCCTCTCTCTTTAAAACAAACCGTACAAAATAAAATTTGATGAGACTTTGTGCACCTCAGGACGAAATTTTGCGCACAAGAGCCCGAGCGTTATAGGTAAAACGCTCGGGCCCCAATGTATGAGATGCTAAGCGCGTGATGGCAACAAATTAGCTAGCAGTAACTGTGTTGACATCAATGAAGGACAGACCGGTGGTTCCGATACCCTTGAAGCCCTTGAGAGCAACGCCGTTGCTGTTTGGCTTCTCGCTCCAGGAAGCAGTGAAGGTCTTAGCAAAGAGAACTGGGTACAGAGGTACGTTCTCAGCGATGATATCGAAGCACTCGTTCCAAGTGGACTGCTGATCAGCGCCAGACTGGCCAAGAGCCTTGCTCATGAGCTCGTGAAGCTTATTCCACTCAGCAGACTCCTTCCATGGGCAACGCTTGGTCATCCAGACATTATCGCCATACCACCAGTTGAGCAGCAGGTCGACGTCTGCACCGAAGCAGGAAGGATCGCCAGGGGCAAGCAGGATGTCCCAAGAGCCGTCAGCTGCGTCAATTGCAGCATAGGTTGCTGGAGAAGTATCGGAAACGATGCTTACGTTAAAGCCAAGTGCGTCGAGGTCGTTCTTGACCTGAGTTGCCATGGACTTAACCTGCTCGTT
Source organism: Lancefieldella parvula (assembly GCA_963551855.1). Lineage (GTDB taxonomy): Bacteria > Actinomycetota > Coriobacteriia > Coriobacteriales > Atopobiaceae > Lancefieldella > Lancefieldella parvula_B. Next base: position 2,125 of record CAUVID010000101.1, read on the forward strand.
ATCGGTGGTGCGAAGAACGACATCACCAGGAGTGATACCAGACTCAGAAATGAGCTTCTTAGCCTTATCAACATCGTGTGCATAGACAGTAGATGCCTTGTGATAGTTAGCAAAGGAAGAAGGAAGGTAGCTGGTAGCAACCTCAGCTTGACCAGAGAATGCGTTTGCAAGCATCTTGTCTGTATCAAGTGCATAGAGGCATGCCTGGCGAACCTTAACGTTGTCCCAAGGAGCCTTGCCAAGGTTGAACATTGCAAAGCGGACACCAAAGCCCTGAACAGCGTCAACGGTGCAGCCTGCGCCCTTGAGCTGATCTACAGCGTCTGCAGGAACCATTTCCATAGCAAGAGTGGTTCCATCCTGCTGAGCGGTCAGACGAGCGGTTGGATCCTTAAGGACGTCATAGTGGAGCTTCTCGTCCTTAGCAGGAGTTGCGCCGTTGTAGTTTTTGTTAGGAACAAGGTCAAGAGTGTTGTCAGAGATGGACTCAAACTGCCATGGACCAGAACCAACTGGCTGCTTCTTCATCTCATCCTGGGAGCTGCTTGCTGGAACAACGCGAACAATGGACAGACGCTCCTTGAGGAGGGAGAAGTTAGCAATAGTAGTCTTAACGGTGACAGTCTTGTCATCCTTCTTCTCTACGGAAGCAATTGGAGAGAGCATTGGGACGTAAACGCTACCCTTAGCAGCGGAACGGTTGAAGGACTCAACAACGTCATCTGCCTTTACCTCGTTACCATCAGAGAACTTTGCGCCGTCACGGAGGGTAATCTCAAAGGTGTAATCGTCAACCTTCTTAGGATCAGCAGTAGCAAGCTCATTGAAGGTGGAATAGTCATGGAAGTTAAGACCATAGAGACCCTCAACTACCTGCCAGTTAACACCAAGGGCAAGTGCTGATGAAGTAGTAGATGGATCATAGTTCTGGGTTGAATAAGCGGTACCAGCAGTAATTGTGCCACCGCCTTCTTTTCCAGATGGAGCCTCAGCTGCCTTCTGCTGTCCACCACCGCAAGCGGTGAGACCAAGGCCAGCTGCAACAGTTGCTCCACCAAGGAAGCCGCGACGCGAAAGTGGACGGTTAATAAACTCGCTCATTTCTGCCTCTTTCTAAAAACTCTCCTTGCCACAACGTGGCACCAATGCCACTTGTGTGGCTTACATCTACATAACTATATGAAGAAAAGATATTTCTTCTGAACACAGTTCGCCCAACGGTATCAATTTCTCGCTCATTGGCTGCTCAAAATATGAAAACGTGTTTTGTTGTATTATTTACTGCATATAAATCTTAATAGCAGCTAAGAAGGCCCGCAGTTAGCGGGCTTTACTATTATTTTACCTTGTATAATATATAAATTATTTAACTAACTACATAAATAGTAATCATTGTCAACTACCGTTTACCGATGATTTACTACCGTTTGCCTTTAGAAATTACGGATATGTTGTGAAGATTAAACAAGAGTCAGTCCAAAATGAACTGACTCTTGTCTTAGAACAGC
>CAUVID010000102.1:0-3580 GCA_963551855.1 Lancefieldella parvula
TCCCTTGTTCCAATGGCTATTGAGGCTGCAGGATACGCTGTTGAAGACGTTCTTGCGCAGCTTGTTGAAGGTGCACTTAAGCGCGGCAACTAGGGGGTTTTATGGAATACGTATTAGGCATTGATGTTGGTGGCACTACCATCAAACTGGGACTCTTCTCTGCAGAGGGAGAGCTACTTTCTGAGCAGAAGGTCAAGACGCCCGCACTTGATAACCAGGATGGTTATCAGACGGTAACCGATGCTATTAAGCTGATTGTTCATGGCCAAAAAGCAAGCCGTAACGATGTTATTGCGTGTGGTTTGGATATTCCAGGTCCTGTTGCAGATGACGGAACCGTTGGTCTTCTCGCCAATGTAGATATTGATCCTGAAGGATTGGTGCAGGCAATCAATATGTGCCTGCCAAACGCAACTATCGCGTTTGTCAACGATGCTAACGCCGCTGCTCTGGGCGAAGCGTGGGCTGGCGTTGCCGTGGGCGTGCCGTCGTTTGTGCTGATTGCGCTGGGTACCGGCGTTGGTGCAGGTGTTGTTGTAGACGGCAAGCTTGCTGCGGGTGCTTTTGGCGCGGGCGGTGAGATTGGTCACATCATTGTTGAGCCAGAAGAGACGTTGACCTGCGGTTGTGGTCGCCACGGTTGCCTGGAGCAGTATGCTTCTGCTAAGGGTGTTGTCCGCCTGTACCTGGAGGAATGCGTTTCTCGAGGTGTTGTTCCTGTGACTATTGAGCACGAGACTGATACGGTGTCCGTGTTTAGGGCTCATGCTCAAGGCGATGAGTGCGCAACCCTTGCTATCCATAAGATGTGCCACTACCTGGGTCTTGCTATGGCGCAGGTTTCGTGCGTAGTTGATCCTGCCATGTTCTTGATTGGAGGCGGTGTTGCGGGTTCGTTTGCAACGTTTGCTACCGAGCTTCGCGAGTGTTTTGAGCAGTACGCTCTACCGGTAAGCAAGGGCGCTCGTATTGAGGCTGCGAGCTTGGGCAATCAGGCTGCAATGTATGGTTGCGCGTATGAGGCGCTGCGCCTGAGGCAAGAGCGTTTTGGCAAGGAGAGCGCTGAGTAGAAGCAAGTTTCTGGCGCATGATCTTCTCGCCTGGAAAAGGGTGCGTACGTTAGGGCTCTTGGCGAGAAAAACATCAAAGTTTTTGTCATAAACATAATCCGTAATGAAAGTACGTTCAATAACATAATTTTCTGATTACAATTTATGTAAAAACGTAGTTGTCAAAGCTGCTCAGTGCTAATATTGAGCAGCTTTTTTGGTTGTGTTTGGAACAGTTCCGAGCACTAGGATGAAAGGGGAGTGCTGTGGCTGACGAGTCAAAGTATGACATCGTTGCTGCTACTGGTTGCCCAACCGGTATTGCGCACACCTTTATGGCTAAGGAGGCCCTTGAGAAGGCCGCCGCAGCTAAAGGTCTTACCATTAAGGTTGAGACGCACGGCCAGGTCGGTGTAGAGAACGAGCTCACCGCAGCTGAAATCAAGAACGCCAAGGCAGTAGTTGTTGCTGCCGATAAGGACGTTCAGGCTGAGCGTTTTGCCGGAAAACCAATGGTAAATGTTGGTGTTACTGCAGCTATTAAGGATGCAGAGGGTCTTATCGACCGCGCTCTTGTTGCTCAGCCTGAGGGCGAGCTTGCAGAGGCAGACGACGCTCCAGTCTCAAGCACTATTGAGAAGGAGTCTGTAGGCCACATCATCTACAAGCACCTCATGAATGGCGTCAGCCACATGCTGGTCTTTGTTGTTGCTGGTGGTGTTCTGACGGCTGTTTCATTCCTCTGGGGTATTACTTCCTTCAGCTCCACTGCACCTGACTACAACAGCTTTGCTGCCATGCTCAAGATCATCGGCGGCATTGCAATGGGCCTTATGGTTCCAGTTCTTTCTGCTTACATTGCAGAGTCTATCGGCAAGCGTCCTGCTCTTGTTCCTGGCTTTGTTGCAGGTATGATTGCTATTCAGGGCCTTCCAATCAACCCTAACACTGGCATGATTGATGCTGGTGGCGCTGGCGTTGGTTTTGGCTTCTTGGGCGGTATTGTTGGCGGCTTCCTTGCCGGTTATGTCATCGTTGGTCTTGAGAAGCTCCTTGCAGGTCTTCCAAAGAACCTTGATGGTCTGAAGGCAATCTTCCTGTACCCACTGCTTTCCACCACTATTGTTGGCCTGGTTATGCTGGGTATTTCTGGTCCTATGGCAGCAATCAACACCGGCATGATGAACTTCCTGCGCGGCCTTTCTGCTTCTGGTCCAATTGTTCTTGGTCTTGCAATTGGTTGCATGTGCGCATTTGACATGGGTGGCCCAGTTAACAAGGCAGCTTACGTCACCGGTACCGCACTTCTGACCGAGGCTCTTGCTGCCGGTGTTGGTACCCCAACTTATGAGTTTGGTACCAACTTCATGGCTGCAGTTTCTGCTGCTTGTATTGTTCCTCCACTGATCACCACCTTTGCTGTTGTCGTTGGTAAGAAGTACTTCACCAAGTCCGACTTCAACGCTGGTCTGGTCAACTTCATTCTTGGCTGCACCCACATTACCGAGGGCGCTATTCCATTCATGACCAAGAACATTTGGCCTGTCATGCCTATCATGATGATCGGTTCTTCCATCGGTTCCATCCTGACGCTGCTCTTTGGTGTTCACGACCCAGCACCTCACGGTGGTTTCCTGGTTCTTCCAGTTGTCGATGGCGGCCTTAAGTGGGTTCTCGCCATTCTCATCGGCGCTGTTGTTGGTGGTATTCTCTTTGTTGCTTTCAAGGCATACGAGTACCGCAAGAACGGCAACCAGATTGTCGAGGGCTAAGCGTTACGCTTAGTTCACTCGGCGGCGTTTGAGTTTTGCCCAGAATTTACGTACAGTTTGGGCGCAGACTCAGATAATCGAAGTAAAATATGGACTCGGCGATTTCGTCGGGTCCATATTTGTTTCAGAGGGAGCTTTGATGATTTACACACTTACCACTAATCCTGCAATCGACATGAACGTCAATTCGGGAGTTCCTTCTTATACGCACGTCAACCGCACAACCGATGCCGTTTATACACCAAACGGTAAGGGTCTGAACGTTTCATTTACGCTTGCTCACTACGGCGTTGAGTCCACTATTCTGGGATTTTTTGGCGGCTTCTCGGGCAACTATATTGTTGAAGAGGCATCTAAGATTTGCTCGGTCAAGCCTGTGTGGATTGACGGCATCACCCGCGTAAACATTTTTGTTACCACACCAGAAGGTGAGCTCAAGTTCCCTAATGCAGGTGCTCCCGTTATTCGCTCCAAGCAAGACGAGATGCTTGAGCTGCTGCGCACTGCGCCCGACCTAGACGTGCTGGTGGTCTCCGGCTCGCTTTCTCCTGAGATGGATCCAACCTTCTACGACGAGCTTTTTGATCTGTGTCATGAGCGCGGCGCTGAGCTAGTTCTGGACATCTCACATAAACACCTTGCAGAACTTGTCGAGAAAAAACCGCTGCTCATTAAGCCAAACGACGAAGAAGTGGCAGAGATCTTTGGTGTCGACGTTCATAACGAGGCCGACGTTCTTCTCGCCCTCCACAAGATTCA
>CAUVID010000103.1:0-3542 GCA_963551855.1 Lancefieldella parvula
TGATTCACCTGGTAAACGGGGAGACTCTGGAAAGTTCTAGTCGCTTGACCGAGCTCGAGGTCGCGCTCAAAGACACGGCGTTTGTGCGCACTTCTCGACAGGAACTGGTCAATTTGGATCAGGTTACGGGCATCAAACCCGCAGGTTCCGGCCGCATGCTGCTGTCGCTTGGCGAGAAAACCCTCGTTGCTTCAAGAAAGTATGCCGCCGAAATCAAACGACGCATTGGAATTGTGTAGGGGATAGAGGGTTTTCTCGCGCATCGCTCCCGGTGCCGAGCGCCAAACACCACTCGAACCACACTTTAACAGCAGTTTTATCCCAGAGAAGGGAACATCATGGAACGCAACGAATCACAAAACTGGCAAGGAATTGAGCGAGAGACTCAGCAAGAATTTGATGAGGGACTCAATAAAACAGTAGGTCAAATCATGTGCAAAGGTATTTCAGGTGGCGCGATATGCTTCACCGGCATCTCGCTTGTGTATGGCGTCATTGCGCTGGCAACCAATTATGGTGACAGGCAAAATAACATCATACTTCTTACGCTGATCGCCGCCGGCGTCCTGTCGGGGATTTACCAGCAGATTTGGTTCAACTATCAGCCTCTGATTACTAAGCTCAGCTACCTTCACAGGTTTCTTGGCTTCAACGTTTGCCTGTTCCCAACGCTTGTGGCGATGGCGCTCATTGGAGGATGGGTGCCAAATATGGCTCAGGCTTGGATGTCTTTTACTGCGCTGTACCTGGTCATTCTTCTGGTAACTACCCTGTTTTTCAACGCCATGTTCAAGAAAGAGGAGCAGAAATACAAAGCTGCTTTCGAGAAGTACCAGGCATCTCGTCGCGGATAAAGTTGCAACTGATTTTGGACCTTGTAGCTGCGCCTTATTTCTGCAAAGAATCTGTAACTTTTGCCTGAAAACGTAAAAGAATCGGTGGATTCTGCCTAATTTCTACAAAGAATCTGTGTCCCAAACACAGATTCTTTGTACTTTTCAGGCAGACTTTAAAGCGTGCCTAAGGTTACCCTTCCATGAGCGCTCTCATGGAACCTGATTTTCTCGCTAAGTCTGAACGATTTGCCGGAAAAGTGCACCATATCTGAGTGGTTTTGCCGGTTTCTCTCATCATGTCTGAGTAAATTTACTCAGACATGATGCAGTTTTCAGGCTCAAAGGAACCTTCGCCAAGCTATACGCAAAGAGCTCGGCCTGTCGAGAAGACCGAGCTCTTGCGAGTCGCACCTGACCAGCGCCTCCGACCTGCGTGTCTGCCGTGCGTCCGAGCGATCGCGATCTGACGGTCGCGCTTACTTTTTCTTCAGAGCGTTCAGGATGCTGATGATGATGTGGTAGAGGAGCGCGGAAACAGGCCAGATAATCCAGGAACTTTTCCAGTCCTTGGTGATGAAGCTATAGCCCACGTACAGCAAGGTAATGGTGCCAAAATACGCCCTGGCAATTGGCCTGTACTTCAATGCTGCGGATTTGGAGTCTCTCTTGTTGCTTTTCTCGTCGTGAGAGAAATCGCCTTCCTGGAGAAGAACCCTATAGCCATCTCTGATGATTCCCGAGTAAACCAGCAGGTAAACGCCAAGAGAAACCAGAATTGCTGCCACGAAGAAGCCAAGGGCAAAGATGAGGCCAGTCCCATAGTACGAGGCAATAAGGAAGGGGATTGCGCTCAGGATGGTAAGGCAGACGCCGGCGGCTTGTTGCATGTAGCGCAACGATTCGGTTGACTCGGCGCGTCTACGAACGGCGGCTTCGACACCGTACTGGAGCTCGAGAGAGGCCTCCTTGAGCTGCTTAAACTTCGCGAGCTTCATGTCCTGGAGAATCAGCAGGCCAACGCCCGCAGCAATGAAGAGCATCATGATGCAAATGCCTGCGATACCCATCGCATCTGGAGAAATGTGCATCGGATCAAAGTAAAGCGCGTCTTCGCTGTATGTTGCAAGCGAGACAAGAAGCGCGGGCCCCAGGATAAAGAGGGTAATTGCACCTGCCGTGGGGCGAGAAGTTCGTGCGATTGCATCCAGGTATTCGGTGGCTGTGTCGAGAGAAACGCTGAGCTTCGGTGCCACAGTTTTGCTGGTAGATGCGTTGTCAGTGGAAGATTCGCCAACGGTGCCGCCGTCAGTGCTGTCCGTGGTGCTGCCTACGGTGCTTGCGGCAGCGGGATCCGAAGAGTCAACCTGCCCCGAAGAGGCCGCATAATCAACAGCGATGGCAGTGGCTGGAAGCTCTTCAAGCTCGTCTTTGAGCAGGTAGTCTGTGGAAACGCCAAAGAGCTCGCTCATAGCCATAATCTTTTGAATATCAGGCATGGAAGCCATAGACTCCCATTTAGAAACTGACTGCCTCGAAACGCCAAGCTGTTGTGCAAGCTCTTCTTGTGACCAACCATTACGCTTTCTGAGGCTCATGATTTTCTCGCTCAGTAACACGGCTATTCCTTTCTGTTGGTGATGTGGTGGGATTCACATGTGATGGCTATTACTCTAAAAATTGCCTTGATTGCACACCACCAAGTTGAGTTGGAAATTTGTCAACTCTGAGTTGCGTAATAGTTTACCTGCAGAAATGTTATCAAATTTTGGAAAAATAGTTTTAAAGGTCGTTCAAATTTTTTGTGCGTTCACGGAATATGTCGACCAGATGCGACATTTGTACAGTATGTATATGATAGTATCTGCTTACGGAGAAACTAAATAATCCATACCAGAAAGGAATGCGCTAAAAATTCTTGTGTATCTGGTCATCCGTATGGTGCATAAAAATTTGCGCAAAAGCCACATGAAGAACTTAAAGGTATGCATCGCTTCATCTGCTCTTGTAGCCGCATTGGCACTTGCTCCAGCATTTGCGCTGGCAGAGGGCACAGCGCCTGCTCCTACAAGCACTACCGGTGCTACTGCTACTACTGGCGTAACTCCTATTCCTGCACCAACTAGAGAGCAGCTCATGGATCCAACGGTTAATCCATACGCTCCTGAGGACGCATACTTCCTTCCTGATGTTACTAACCCAATTCCAGACGGATTTATGGTTGGCAATGCTGACGGCGTAGTCATTGTCGACAACGGCGATGGCACTGTTACCGTTAAGGGTCACTGGACTCCTGCGCTTGATTTTGACGAGGTCATTGAAGTTCAGTTTGTTCGCATCCCAGCTCCTGATCCAACTCCAACTCCAACTCCAACTCCAACCCCTGATCCAACTCCAGCTCCAGCACCAGAGCCAGAGCCAGAGCCAGAGCCTGCTCCAGCTCCTGCTCCAGCTCCTGCACCAACACCAGCGAAGAAGTCCGTACTCCCTGCAACTGGTATCGCAGATGTTGTAGTTCCAGCTTCTGTTCTTGCAGTAAGCGGCCTTGGTTTTGTTGCTGCTTCTCGTAAGGTTCGCAAGTAGGGGAAGAGCCTGCGGCGCCGACCGAGTTGTAAAGCCGACGGGTTTCTCGCCAGAAAAATATAACGTGCATGTAAAGCGCCTGACCTCAGGCGCTTTTTTGTGAGGAAACCGAGCGGGCGACCAGGC
>CAUVID010000104.1:0-3537 GCA_963551855.1 Lancefieldella parvula
TGCGCAGGAGGGTTTGCAAGTTGGATTAAGCCGTATGCTTAGAGCTTGATCTCGATATCGACACCAGCTGGAAGGTCGAGACGCATAAGCGAATCAACGGTAGAAGCGCTTGGGTCGAGAATATCGATGAGACGCTTGTGAGTGCGCATCTCAAACTGATCACGGGAATCCTTATCCTTGTGTGGTGAGCGGATAACGGTGTAAAGGTTGCGCTCGGTTGGCAGAGGGATAGGACCGGAAACACGCGCACCTGTCTTCTGTGCGGTGTCAACAATCAGCTTAGCGGACTGATCAATGACCTCGTGATCATAGCCCTTGAGGCGAATCCTGATCTTCTGGCTTGACACTTTGGGTACCTCCATAAATGAGCTAGAGCTCGTGGTCGTTTACTTAGGATGCAGAGCCGCCGTTTTTGGCGACAATCTCTTCGCGTACAGCGTTAGGAACGGGCTCGTAAGAATCGAACTGCATGGTGTAGCTCGCACGGCCCTGGGTCTGGGAACGAAGGTCGGTTGCGTAACCGAACATCTCACCAAGAGGCACCTTAGCGCGGATGACCTTGGCGTCCATACGATCGTCCATACCCTCAATCTTGCCACGACGGGAAGAAAGGTTGCCCATAACGTCGCCCATGTACTGCTCAGGTGTCTCAACCTCAACAGACTCAACTGGCTCGAGAAGGACTGGGTTGGACTTCTTGAGAGCATCCTTAATTGCCATAGAACCAGCAATCTTGAATGCTGCCTCAGAGGAGTCGACCTCGTGGTAAGAACCGTCAACAAGGGTGACCTTGATGTCGACTACTGGATAACCAGCAATGACACCGTTCTCAAGAGCCTCACGAATGCCCTTATCGATAGATGGGATGTACTCCTTAGGAATGACACCACCAACGATAGCGTTGACAAACTCGTAACCCTTGCCCTCTTCCTGTGGCTCAAGGTCGATGACTGCGTGGCCATACTGACCCTTACCACCGGACTGACGGACAAACTTGCCCTCAGCGTGGCTTACTGCCTTACCAGCAGTCTCGCGGTAAGCAACCTGTGGCTTACCAACGTTGCAGTCAACCTTAAACTCACGACGGAGACGGTCAACAATAATCTCAAGGTGAAGCTCGCCCATACCAGCAATGATGGTCTGGCCGGTCTCGTGATCAGTGTGAACCTGGAAGGTTGGGTCCTCTTCAGCCAGCTTAGAAAGGCCGATGGACATCTTCTCCTGCTCAGCCTTGGTCTTAGGCTCAACAGCAACGTCGATAACAGGATCTGCGAAGCTGATGGACTCAAGGATGATTGGGTTCTTCTCGTCACAAAGAGTGTCACCAGTAGTGGTGTTCTTTAGACCAACGCATGCAACAATGTCGCCTGCGGAGCACTCTTCACGGTCAACACGGTCGTTTGCGTTCATCTCAAGGATGCGGCCAAAGCGCTCACGGTTGTCCTTGACGGAGTTGTAGACGTAAGAACCTGCCTCTGCCTGACCAGAGTAAACACGAATGTAGGTAAGCTTACCAACATAAGGGTCAGTCATGATCTTGAATGCAAGAGCGGAGAATGGCTCCTTAACGTCTGCGTGACGGACTGCCTCGTCACCCTTAGGAGTGACGCCATCAATCTCTGGAACATCCAGAGGGCTTGGAAGGAAGTCGATGACTGCGTCCAGAAGCTCCTGAATACCCTTGTTCTTGTAAGCGGAACCAACAAAGACAGGGTTAATCTGACCAGCAAGAACGCCAGCACGAAGAGCACCCTTAAGGGTCTCAACGTCAACCTCTTCACCCTCGAGAACAGCCATCATGAGCTCCTCAGAGAAGTCAGAAGCTGCCTCAAGAAGCTCTTCACGCTTCTCAGCTGCAATCTCTACAAACTCAGCAGGAATCTCGTCGAGTGGCTCAGGGTAAATCATGCCCTTAGCATCCTCTTTGAAGTCCCATGCAGTGTTGGTGACAAGGTCGATAAGACCCCAGAAGTTGGACTCAGCGCCCATTGGGACCTGAGCTGCAATTGCGTTTGCGCCAAGGCGGTCACGCATGGTCTGGATTGCACGGAAGAAGTCTGCGCCTACGCGGTCAAACTTGTTGATGAATGCAATACGAGGTACGCCGTACTTGGTTGCCTGACGCCAAACGGTCTCGGACTGTGGCTGAACGCCTGCAACTGCGTCGAAGACTGCAACTGCGCCGTCCAGAACACGAAGAGAACGCTCAACCTCAGCGGTAAAGTCAACGTGGCCTGGGGTGTCGATGATCTGGATGACATGGTCTTTCCAGAAGCAAGTGGTAGCTGCGGAAGTAATGGTTACGCCGCGCTCCTGCTCCTGAACCATCCAGTCCATGGTTGCTGCACCGTCGTGGACCTCACCAATCTTGTGGGTCTTACCGGTGTAGTAAAGAATACGCTCCGTAGTGGTGGTTTTACCAGCATCGATGTGGGCCATGATGCCGATGTTGCGGAGGTCTTTAAGATTGTACTTAGTCTTAGCCATTTGTTTGCTACTCCTGAATTCCGACTAGAAGCGGTAGTGGGAGAAGGCGCGGTTGGCCTCAGCCATCTTGTACAGGTCCTCGCGGCGCTTGACGGATGCACCTACGCCGTTAGTTGCGTCGATGATCTCATTTGCAAGACGCTCTGCCATGGTCTTCTCTTTACGGCTACGGCTGAAAGTGACCATCCAGCGGATAGCAAGAGTAGTTGCACGACGGGAGTTGACCTCCATTGGAACCTGGTAAGTAGCGCCACCAACACGCTTAGGCTTAACCTCAAGTGTTGGGCGAATGTTATCCATAGCCTTCTTGAAGACAGTGAGGGCATCCTCGCCAGTCTTCTCTGCGACGATGTCAAATGCACCGTAGACAATGCGCTCTGCGGTTGCTTTCTTGCCGTCGAGAAGGACCTTGTTAATGAGCTGGGTTACCAGACGATTGTTGTAGACGGCGTCAGGCATAACCTCACGACGTACTGCTGCTGCGCGACGCGGCATATTAATCTCCTAAGAACTAGTTCGAGTAGTGGACGTGATTACTTAGCACGCTTAGTGCCGTAACGGGAACGGCCCTGAGCACGATTCTGAACTGCTGCGCAGTCGAATGCACCGCGAACAACCTTGTAACGTACACCAGGAAGGTCACGGACACGGCCGCCACGAACCAGAACAATGGAGTGCTCCTGGAGGTTGTGGCCCTCACCAGGAATGTAAGCGGTTACCTCAATGCCATTAACAAGACGAACACGAGCAACCTTACGGAGTGCTGAGTTAGGCTTCTTTGGCGTAGTGGTGAAAACGCGGGTGCAAACACCACGCTTCTGTGGGTTGTGCTGAAGAGCGGCGTTCTTAGACTTTGACTTGACGCTCACGCGGCCCTTACGTACGAGCTGGTTAATAGTAGGCAAGATCTTCTCCTTCTTATACCTATCTACCTGCAGTTTTACATATTCGAAAGGCGACACAGCACTGTCCCCTTGGAATTACGCAGGGAAGTACTTTACGCTGATGAAAGCCACATGTCAACAAGCCACTGTGCCGGGCGTATCTATA
>CAUVID010000105.1:0-3521 GCA_963551855.1 Lancefieldella parvula
GTCAGTATGACAAGGCTCTCTTTGCTAAGGGTTCCTATGCTGACTACAAGAAGGATCCTAAGTCCGTTATGTTCATCGGCGGCAAGACTGCTGACGGTAAGGACGGCACCACTGCTATTGCTCCAGTCGGCAATGGTGTTAATCTGGTAACTGTTGGCGAGGAAGTCACTTCTCCTGTCTCTATTGACATTCAGAAGATCCTCGACGGCGTTTGCCCAAAGCTTATTCCACTGGCTCTTACCCTTTGCCTGTACTACCTCATGGCAAAGCGTAACTGGACTCCAATTATGTGCATCTGCCTGCTTCTGGTAATTGCACTTCTTGGTTCTGGCTTTGGCGTTCTCCCATATATTTGGGGTTAAGTAAGTGTGACGGGTGTCCACTTAGTGGGCACCCGTCTTTTATAGGAGAGTTTTAATGACAGCGTTTATGGGAAGACAGCCACTCTACGAACAGCTAGCAAACATGCTGCGCTATCGTATTGAGAACGAGATGGATCCAGATGATCCACTTCCTTCTGAGCGTGAACTCTCCGATTCCTACGGACTTTCTCGCACCACGGTAAGACTTGCCCTGCAAGAGCTTGAACACATGGGCCTTATTTATCGTCAGCGTGGCCGCGGTACCTTTGTTGCAGACGTCTCTGAACGTGCAACAGACCTTATGGGAGGCTATAGCTTTACTGACCAGCAGCGTCAGTTAGGTCGCGTTCCTAAGACAACTATTCTGGAGTTTGACACTATTGAGGCTAATAAGTTTTTAGCCCAACATATGCACGTTATTCTTGGCGAGAAACTCTTCCGCATCAAGCGTTTAAGAAGTGCTGATGACGTACCTATGATGCTGGAAGTAACCTATCTTCCAGTTTCACAGTTTTTCTCGCTCACTGCTCATGATGTTGAGCAAAAATCTCTCTACCAAATTTTTGAAGAAGACTACAACATAAAGATTGGCGTAGCAGAAGAGGAGTTCAAGGCTTCAATTGCTCGCTCAGATGACGCCACTTTATTGCAAATTTCTGAAGGTTCGCCTGTTTTGAGTCTCACACGTACCACGTACAATGACAGAAATATCATTGTTGAGTTCACACTAAGCGTGGCTCGTGCGGATCAGTTTAGATACAAGATTGTACATACACGCAGTTAAATAGCTGTGAGAAGGGATATCAATGTTTAAGAAGAGCCAAGAAGAGCTAAAGGCATTAGGCGCTCATATTACAACTGCCGAGATTAAGCAGCAGCCTGAGCTTTGGGAATCTACCTTTGGCATTTATCAGGAGAACCTTTCTGCAATTAAAGAGTTTGTCGAGCGTGCTCGCAATCTTGGCGAGGGTCGTCGTACCCGCGTGGTCTTTACGGGTGCGGGTACCTCGGCATATGTAGGCGATACCATTACTCCGTATCTTCGTTCTCATGGCGAGAAGAGCTCTTTTGAGTTTGCGTCTGTTGCAACTACTGATATTGTTTCTGATCCTTATGGCAGCCTTGATCCAGACGATCCAACGATCCTGGTTTCTTTTGCGCGCTCTGGTAATAGTCCAGAGAGTCTTGCTGCAGTAAATATTGCTCGCAAGATTGTTAAAAATCTTTTGCTTATCAATATTACCTGCGCTCCTGAAGGAAAACTTGCCGTTGAATCCGCAGGTAAAGACGATACATTGCTACTTCTTATTCCTGGTGCAAATGACCAGGGCTTTGCCATGACCGGCTCTTATAGCTGTATGACACTTCTTGCTACTCTTGTATTTGATAGTGCTGATGACTCACAGAAGAAGGCTTGGATTTCTGATGCTGCTGAGCTGGGTAGGCAGGTAATTGAGCGCGAGGAAGAGATTGCTGAGTGGCTTAAGAGCGATTTCAACCGCATTACCTATCTGGGTTCTGGTCCTTTTGTGGGTCTTGCTCATGAGGCTCAGCTTAAGATTTTGGAGCTTGCAGCTGGTATTAATGCAACGTCGTGGGATTCCTCGATGGGATATCGTCACGGACCAAAGTCGTTTGTCGACGAACACACCCTGGTGTTTGATTTTGTTTCCAATAACCCTTATACGCGTCAATATGATCTGGATATTCTTGACGAGATTAAGGGAGACCAGATTGCTGCTCTGACCATTGGTATTGAGCAAGAGGGGGCAACAAACTTTACGGGAAGAACATTTAGTCTTCCAGTATTTACAGAGCCTCTACCAGCACCTTATTTGGCTCTGCCTTTTGTAATGGTTGCTCAGGTGGTGGCGCTCTTGAACTCAGTCCGTGTTAACAACAAACCGGACACACCTTCTCCAACTGGTCAGGTTAATCGAGTGGTTAAGGGTGTTACAATTCACTCACTATAGGAATTACTAAGAAGGGCGTGCCTATGGCGCGTCCTTTTGAGAATGATTGAGGTACGTATGAGTACATTTGCAGTTAAAGCAGATAAGTTCTTTTTACCAGGAGCAACTTCTGGTCCAGGGTATTTGCTCGTAGAAGACGGTGTATTTGGTCATTTCACTAAAGAGAAGCCAGACTGTGAGATTATTGACCGCACTGGTTCTTGGGTGGCACCTGGCCTTGTTGATACCCATATCCATGGCTTTCTGGACCACGATATTATGGACTGCGATCCTGATGGCGTCATTGAGATTGCTCAGGGTTTGCTCTCTAACGGTGTAACTTCTTGGCTTCCAACAACACTAACCGCAAGCGTTGAGCAAACTGGCGATGCTTGTGAGTCTGTTGCTGATGCCGCAGAGGGAATTGCGGCAAACGGTATTGATGCTGCTCGCATCCAGGGCATCTTCCTAGAGGGACCTTTCTTTACCGAGAAACACAAGGGTGCCCAGAATCCTGCGTACTTCCTTGATCCAGATGTAGAGGTCTTTGATGAGTGGCAGGAGCGCGCTGACGGCTGGATTGCCAAGATTGCTATTGCTCCAGAGCGCGATGGCGCTCCAGAGTTCTGTACAGAGATGGCAGACCGCGGTGTTCATGTTGCACTTGGTCACTCCGATGCAACGTATGAGGAAGCTCTTGCCTGCGTAAACGCTGGTGCAGACATCTTTGTTCATACCTATAACGGCATGAGCGGTCTTCACCACCGTGAGCCAGGTATGGTTGGCGCTGCAATGACCACCCACGGTACCTATGCAGAGGCTATTTGCGACGGCCATCACCTTAATCCTATCGCTGTTCGCGCTCTGGTAAATGCAAAGGGATATGACCATACCGTTCTTATCACAGACTGCATGCGTGCAGGTGGTATGCCTAATGGACAGTACAAACTTGGCGATTTCCCCGTTGTTGTTGAAGGCGGAACTGCTCGTCTGATGGATGAGTCTCACAGCCTTGCTGGTTCAATCCTTCGTTTGTTTGAAGGCGTGAAGAACGTCTTTGACTGGGGCATTGTATCTGCAGAAGAAGCAGTTCGTATGGCTTCAGAAAACCCAGCTCGCTCCTGTGGAATTGATGATGTTTGTGGTTTCATCCGTCCTGGATATGATGCTGACTTTATTGTTGTTACAAAAGATCTTCAGCTTGAAG
>CAUVID010000106.1:0-3514 GCA_963551855.1 Lancefieldella parvula
GTTCTTCGTAACTGCATTGCTCCCATCATGGTCTTTACCGTTACGCTTGTTGCAGACGCAATCATCTTTGAGGCATCTTTGACCTTTATTGGCGCTGGTATTGCAGAGCCAACTCCTACATGGGGTAATATCCTGGCTGATGCTCGCGCTGGCGTTCTTGCTGGTCGTTGGTGGCAGGCATTCTTCCCAGGCCTGGCTATTATGATGACCTGCCTGGCACTGAACATCCTCTCCGAGGGTCTTACTGACGCTATGGCAGCAGCACCTGGAGCTCCTGTAGATACAGAGAACTCTGACTCCAGGCGTGCAGATGACATTCTTGCGTCTGATCCAGTTCGTGCATATGCAGAGCAGGCAGAGTCCCTTGAGCGCAGACTTAATGCACTCAAAGAGGTTGAGCTGTCTAGAACAGACAGACGTAAGCCAGACTTTGATGTTGCTCCATTGCTCAGCGTTAAAGATCTTTGCATCAGCTTTGAGTCTCACGGAGACGTTAAGGTTGTTGACCATGTAAGCTTTGATGTTCGTCCTGGTCAGTGCATGGCACTGGTTGGCGAGTCTGGCTGCGGAAAGTCTATTACCACCAAGGTCATCATGGGTCTGACTGATCCAAAGGAAACCATTACTGGTCAGGTTCTCTACAAAGACCAAGACCTCCTGAAGCTCTCCAAAGAAGAGCACCGCAAGCTGCTTGGTCACGAGCTTGCAATGGTGTACCAGGATGCTCTGTCTTCGCTGAACCCTTCCATGCTTATCTCTTCTCAGATGAAGCAACTTACCAGCAGGGGAGGCACTCGTTCCGCAGAGGAGCTTCTAGAGCTTGTAGGCCTGGATCCAAAGCGTACGCTTGAGTCTTATCCACATGAGCTTTCTGGTGGTCAGCGTCAGCGTGTTCTGATTGCTATGGCATTAACCCGCGATCCTTCACTGGTTATTTGCGACGAGCCAACAACCGCTCTGGACGTTACTGTTCAGAAGCAGGTCATCAAGCTCTTGAATGACCTCCAGCGTCGTCTTGGCTTCGCAATGATCTTTGTTAGCCACGACCTTGCACTTGTCGCAGAGGTTGCTTCTGAGATTACCGTTATGTACGCAGGTCAGGTTATTGAGCAGGCAGCTACTACTGAGCTTCTGACCAATCCTGTTCACGAGTACACCCGCGGTCTTCTCGGCTCTGTTCTTTCCATTGAGGAAGGCGCACAGGATGGTACCAGGCTTCACCAGGTACCAGGTTCTGTTCCTTCTCCAGAAGACTTCCCAACAGGCGATAGGTTTGCTCCTCGTTCGAGCCACCCAGATCTGGGTCTTGAGGTTCACCCTGTTATCAAGGAGATTCCTGGTAAGCACCATCGTTTCTCCGAGCTGCCTGATGAGTATCTGAAGGAGCATGGTCTTGTGCCTTACCTTGAGCGTTCTCAAAAGGAGGTGAGGTAAATGGCTACAACATCTGAAGAACAGCCAATTATCTTCCTCGATGATATTTCGGTTACGTTTAAAACACGTACGGGTTCAATCTTTAAGCCTAATAAGGTTCACGCAGTACAGAATGTTTCTCTCAAGCTTATGCCTGGCGAGACCATTGGTATTGTTGGTGAGTCTGGCTGCGGAAAGTCCACTACTGCAAATGTCATGTGTGGCCTTCAGTCACCGACGTCCGGTCATGTGTACTTCAAGGGAATGGATGTTACCAAGCGTACTCCAGAGCTTAGAAAGCAGATTGGCCGCGTTGTCTCTGTTGTCTTCCAGGACCCAGCAACTGCTCTTAACCCTCGTATGATTGTTAAAGACCAGCTCATGGATCCACTGCTCGTGCATAAGGTAGGCACAGAGACGGAGCGAGAAGCCCGTATTAATGAGCTTGTCGGTCTGGTAGGACTTCCACATTCCGCACTTCGCGCCCTTCCTGGTCAGCTCTCTGGTGGTCAGCGTCAGCGTGTTGCTATTGCACGTGCGCTTTCTCTGAACCCATCGGCAATCATTGCTGACGAGCCTACTTCCGCACTGGACGTTTCTGTTCGCGCGCAGATCTTGAACCTGCTCACTGACCTCAAGTCTGAGCTGGGTCTCTCGATGATTTTTATTTCGCACGATATTCAAACTGTCCGCTATGTTTCTGACCGCATCATCGTTATGAATCACGGCCAGATCATGGAAGATGGTCCTGCTAAGCAGGTCTTTGAGCATCCAACAGATCCTTACACTAAGACGCTTTTGGGTGCTGCACCATCTTTGCTTCATCCTAAACTGGGTGAGTAGCGCTTACGTTTTTGTTTGACTAGAGCGCAGCTTAGGCTGCGCTCTTTTAGCTTGTTAGGTGGATCAATGCACCAAGAAACGCTTGAGCTTGCAGAATTGAAGGCAGCTCATGCTTTGACGCCCTATCCTTCAGATTTTGAGGCGTTTTGGAAGGCACGTATGGAGGAAGCAGATAACGCCCCTCTAAGCTGGCAGATTGTTCCTTCAACAGAGGTCACGTCAACTGCTTCGGCCCACTTTTTTGATCTTACATTTGTAGGCATTGATGGCGCGGAAGTCTACGCAAAGTACCTGCGACCACAGACTGCCTTAGATGTACAAACCCCGCTTGTTTTACAGTTTCATGGCTATCCAGGATCTTCTCGCAGTTGGTTTGAGCAGAGCTCATTTTTGGGCTTGGGCTGCTCGCTGATTGCGCTTGATAATCCTGGGCAGGGTGGCCGTAGTTTGGACGGAAGCTCGTATAAGAGCACTACTGTCTCTGGTCACTTGGTGCTCGGACTAGATGGACCTATAGAGGACCTTTACTTTGTTCATCTGTATCAGAACATTCGCTTGCTCTGCAGAATTGTTCGCCAGCTTGAAGGGATTGATACAGATCGCGTTTTTGTAAACGGCGCCTCGCAGGGAGGTGGTATTGGTCTTGCTACCTGCGCACTCAATCAAGACTTGATTAATAGGGCAGCAATTCTTTATCCCTTCCTCACTGATTTTAGGTGTGTGTGGGAGCTTAATGCTGATGAGGTTGCCTACGAGGGCATCCGTTATTATTCCCGTTGGTTTGACGCAGATGGTTCTCGCGTTGATGAGGTCTTTGCAAAGCTTGCTTACATTGATTCAGTCAATTTTGCGCGCCTGGTTACCTGTCCTGTGCTTTTTGGCACCGGACTTGATGATCCGGTAGTTCCTCCCGAGGCTCAGTTTGCTGCCTACAATGCCTTGACCTGCCCAAAGAGACATCTTCTTTATCCCGGATATGCGCATGAAGAGATTGGCGATTTTGACGATAAGATCATTGATTTCTTCTGCTCAGACAAGGGAGAGCAAGCTCTTGAAAAGTTGGACTCGTCATTTCCTGCTCAAGCAGAAGGCGAGGTGAAAGCATGAGGGGTTTATCACAAAGGCTTGAAGATGCCCGTTCTTATCGCGGCGCGTGGCTGAGACCATCAAACTTTGAATCATTTTGGGAGACGTCAGTAACGTTTGCACAAAATGCGCAGGTAGAGAGTGTGGTTGAGCTTCCGTCTGCTACCCAGGC
>CAUVID010000107.1:0-3507 GCA_963551855.1 Lancefieldella parvula
GCTTGTTACGCAATCCGCTTGGCAGAGAGTTGTCGTGTGGCGGCTGAGCGCGGGTTTGAATACGTTTCTACAACACTGGCTGTCTCGCCCTATCAGCTTTTTGATGCGTGCGAGGATGAGCTGGTGTCCATTGCGCATGCTCATGGACTGACGCCTGTATGGAGAGATTTCCGTCCGTTTTACCCAGAGGCTACAAAAGAGTCTCGTGAGCTTGGTATGTATCGACAAAATTATTGCGGTTGCAGATATTCTGCGGCCGAGGCTCAGATAGAGCGTCATGAAGCTCGTGACGCAAGAAAGGCAGCACGTCATGCGAACTGACGATTTTGATTACAACCTTCCAGAAGAGCGTATTGCACAAGCTCCTGCTGAGCCAAGAGACTCTTGTAGGCTTTTGGTGCTGCATAGAGAAGATGGCCGCATAGAGCACAAGCACTTCACTGATATTGTGGAGTATCTTGAGCCGGGCGATTTGGTTGTAGTTAATCAGACGCGCGTTATGCCAGCTCGCCTTGTAGGTAAAAAGCAAAATACGGGCGGCGTCTCAGAAACGCTGCTTTTAAAACGTCGAGAAGACATTGATGCTTTGGGTAGTGTATGGGAGTGTCTGGTAAATCCTGGTAAGCGTCTAAAGCCTGGCGCAGTAATTGAATACCGTGCAGGTGGTTTGCATGCTCCTGACTCAGCTCCTGTTGTGTTGACGGGCACCATTGTGGACTTTGTTGACGACAACAGGGGAGGTCGCCTGGTGCGTTTTGAGGCACAGGGAGATCGCACTCTTGACGAGGCTATTCATGAGGCGGGCCACGTTCCACTGCCTCCGTATATTACACAGTACGAGGGAGATCCAGAGAAGTATCAGACGGTCTACGCTATGCAGGACGAGCATTCTGCTGCAGCTCCAACCGCGGGTCTTCACTTTACTCCTGAGCTCATTGAAACCATCAAAGCAAAGGGTGTCCAGTGGGCATCTGTTGAGCTAGAGGTGGGTATTGATACTTTCAGGTTGGTAACAGAGGACGATCCTGCTAAGCACGTCATTCATACCGAGCGCTACCACGTGGCTCCAGAAGTTGTAAAAGCAGTAAAGGCTACCAAAGCCGCTGGTCATAAGGTTATTGCCATTGGTACTACCAGTGTTCGCTCGCTTGAAAGTGCTTGGGATAATCAGATTCCTGCAGATGAGCCTCCTGTTGCTGCCCGTCGCTTTGAGGAGGCAGAAGACTCTGCTGCAGTGACTCACAAAGGAGATATGGTTGCCCGAGAAAACGCAACCACCAATCTCTATTTGATGCCAGGGTCTACGTTCCACGTGGTAGACACCATGGTGACCAACTTCCACGTTCCACGTTCAACTTTGATGATGCTGGTTTCTGCGTTTGCAACGCGCGAGCAGATTATGGAAGCCTATCAAAGTGCCATTGACGAGAAGTACCGCTTCTTGTCATTTGGTGATGCCATGATCATCATTTAGCGAGTTTGGTTACGTGAAGACGATTTAGTGAAGATGACCCTTATGCTTAGCTTGAGGGTTTAGACCTAGAGAAAAAGTGCTCACAGTATTGTGAGCACTTTTTTCATACGATGATTTGTCTGGGCAAAGACTAAATTACCAGTTAAAAATCAGCCAAACAAAAGACGCAAGAATCGCTATCATGCCAAGAACAACAATGATGAAGCCAATGCGCTGACCACGAGTTGTCTCTCGAAGGATTTTCTCGCCAGTAATAAGCTCTTTAAGGGTGAGCTGCTTGGTATTGATGTTAATTACCTGCTCGTCAACAGACTTTCTAAGCTCCTCAGTAATTTCTGGTGTTGCGTGAATTTCTTTAGCGTCATCAATGACTGACTGTGCTTCATCATGTTTATCTGCTGCTTCGTTAAAAAGCTCCTTGGCTGTCTTAATTTTCTCTTCAAGATCCTCTATATCTTTGCTCAGAATCCTCTGACGAGCATTAGCCTCAGCTACTACGGCGTCATATTCTTGCTGTTTCTGCTCATAATCTTTGCGTGCTGCATCAATAGAAGACTCTGAGGACTCCAACGATTTGCCCTGGGTCCAGTAATGCGTTTGTGCCATCTCAAGTGAAGACTGGAAAGAGTTCTGTAGTTCCTCAACTTGCTTTTGAGCCTGCTCTGCACGAGCAAGCTCTGACTTAAGGTCTTCCTCAATGCGAACAATTGCATCGTGATTAGCGGCAGGGTCTGTCTTAAGACCAGCAAGCTCTTCTCTCAGAGAAAGCTGTCTTGCCTGGGAGTTTTCCAGTGCTTTATTTGCAGACGCTACAGCAGCATCGCGTTTCTCGGTAACTTCTTTAAGCTGAGCCTCGGCGTTTTTAACACCACGCTGTGCTTCAGAGATTGTTTTTGAAATATCGTCTAGCCTGCCTTTTGCTGTGGCAGCAACTTCTTTGTAAGGCTTAATCTTTGCTTCGTCGTCAACTTTTTGCTGTTCAAGCTTCTGAATAAGCTGGTTTTTCTTAACCGTGAGAAGATCCACTTGCGTAGATTGATCACTCATGACCTGAGCGGTTTCTGCAAAAATTTTCTCTTGCTCAGCAATAATCTGGTCAAATGAGCTCTGTACGTAGTCTCTGTGTTCTAGATCTTGTTTGTCTTGAGCAAGGTGTTCTTGCATCTGCTTAAGCTCTTGCTTTGCAGAGTTTGTCTCTTTAGCGGCGTTGTGGACTTCTTTGGTAGCCTGGAAACCTTCTGCAACAGCGGTTGTGGCGCTCTCAAACGCACTGCTTACGCCCTTTGCTACAACCTGAGTAGTGTCTTTGGCAATCTTTTGAATGTCCTGGGACTTGCTGACTTCAGGTGTGTCTGCAGACTCATTCTGCTCATTAGAAGTGGTTACTTGAGTATCTATCGTGTCCAATTCCTCAGGTTTTGAGTTTTGGATATCGTTTTCAGCCATGGTGAACCTCCTACAAGAGTTCCGACTTTTTATTTTTACCCTGTTTTTGAGCAAATCATAGTCTAATTTGGTTCTTTCTGGAAATAAGATTGGATATAATACGTTATGTTTTGTTACGATAGTAACGATTAATCGAGAATAACTCTCGAGTAGATTTTTGGTTTCCGGAAGGGGAGTCCACTTATGGTTTCAAAGCAGACTACTATCATCAATGCAACTGGTCTTCACGCTCGTCCAGCATCCGTCTTTGTTTCTGAGGCAAAGAAGTTTGAGAGCAACGTCACCATCAAGAATGTTGACAAGGACTCCGCACCAGTTAACGCTAAGTCCATCATGATGATTCTTGCTGCTGGCCTTGGTACTGGCACCAAGATTGAGATTGCATGCGACGGCGCTGACGAGCAGGCAGCTCTTGACGCTCTTATCGCTCTTGTTGAGAGCGGTTTTGGCGAGTAAGCTAACAGCTTACATACTGTGCACGTCAAGCCCGGCTTTGCCGGGCTTTTTTCAAAGAGAGGTTAGTATGACATTTGTTGCAACATGGCTTGTAACTACTGTTGCTACGTTGGTGGCCTGCACCTTAATTC
>CAUVID010000108.1:0-3492 GCA_963551855.1 Lancefieldella parvula
CAGACTTAGCAAGGTTGATGCGCTCAAGGAAGTGACGAGGTGCAACCATCCATGCAAGACGCAGTCCAGGGGCAAAAATCTTTGACGTGGTTCCCAAATAAATGACATTTGGATCAAGCGTCTTAAGGCGTGTTAGATCTTCTCCCTCAAAGCGGATAAGGCCATACGGATCATCCTCAACAACAGGGATGTTGTACTGGCGAGCCAGCTCAAGAAGACGGAGGCGCCTTGGCATAGACATGGTGATGCCGGCAGGATTGTTAAAGTTAGGAATAACGTAGATGAACTTAGGCTTTCTGCCTTGGTCTGCAAGCTCTTTAAGCTTTGTCTCGAGAAGATCTGTCCTAATGCCTTCTTCGTCCATATCAATGGTGTGAACAGTAGGCTCGTATGCAGAAAACGCCTGGAACGCGCCAAGATAGCTTGGACCCTCACAAATAACGTCATCTCCAGGGTTTAAGAAGACGCGTCCTAAGAAATCAAGCGCCTGTTGAGAACCAGAAGTCAAAATCATCTCGTCAGGATCGGCCTCGACGCCCTGAGCAGCTAAAATCTTGCAGATGGTCCTTCTGCACTCAATACGGCCATCGGAGTTGCCGTACTGAAGAGACCTAAGTCCCTCAACAGCAACGCAGCGTCGAGCGCACTCTGCAACCTGGTCAAGTGGCAGCGAAGAAATGTCTGGCAGACCACCAGACAGCGCAATGACACCTGGACGAGACAGGGCCGCAAACAAATCTCGTACTTCGCTTTTTCGCATGGTTTGAACGCGATCTGCGTACAGATCACCCCACTGATCAAACGAGATTCTGCTGTCATCCATAGAACTCTTACTCCTTACAAGCCATCTTTGGGCAAAAATTGTGCCGAAAAGATGTACTTATTGTTTTAGGACGTAGTCTTTTTAGTATCGCTCAAATATCAATAAATTACAGGGTAAAATATGGCGCATACGCTAAACGGTTTCTGTTGACCGGTAAAGCAACTGGTCACGCCTATTTTTGTAGAGAGGATTTTTATGGACAGCGCAAATAACACTGTTGAATTGAACGCAGCGCTTTCAAATCCCCGCGATGATATCGCTAAACTTGATGAACTTGAGAAGAAGCTCTTTGCTCTCAACTACGCAGCTAATGAGATTGGCTCTTTTGGACCATGCATTGATCCAAAAAAGGCTGCTGAAGAGCGCGGAGAAGCCCTGGCAATCCTTGGCGAGCAGGTCCAGGAAACCCTCTGTGATCCTGCTGTTGGCGCACTGCTTGATAGACTTCACGAGAATCGCGCTCTACTTGATGAGACTCATCGCGCACAAGTTAAAATTCTTCGTCGCGATAGAAGCCAGCTGGTAGATGTACCTGTTGAGCTTCAGAGCAACTTTGTTCGTCTTACCACAGAGGCTAATGAGGTCTGGGAGCAGGCAAAGAACAGCGATGACTGGTCACTCTTTGCTCCAAAGCTGGATAGCTTAATTGAGCTTCGCAAAGAGATGTGCCAGGCACGTGATGCTTCCAAAGACCCATATGATCTCTTACTCAGCGATTTTGAGCGCGACGCCAACAGAGAGTTCTACAACACCTTCTTCAATAACGTTAAAGAAGTGGTAGTTCCTCTAGTTGCCGATTGTATGGCTTCTAAGCGCCAACCAAGCACCAAACCTCTTGAGGGTAAGTTTGATGTCAACCGTCAGTGGGACCTTGCAAAAGACCTGGTAAAGCTTCAGGGTCTTGACGAGGACGCTTATTGGCTTGGTAAAACTGAGCACCCTTACACCGGTGGCCCTGGTATCGGCTTTGTTATGGTTGCCAGCCACGCTTACGAGAATAACGTTCTCTCCAATGTCTATTCCATGCTGCATGAGAACGGTCACGCCCTCTACGAGCAGGGCATTAACTGGGAGTACCGCTTTACCTCTCTGAGCACTGGTACTTCTATGGGTATGCACGAGTCCCAGTCTAGGTTCTTTGAGAACTACGTTGGCCTTTCTGAGGCTTTTGCTGAGCCTCTTATTCAGCTTATGCGCAAGCATTTCCCTGGCCAGCTGAATCGTGTCACTGCCTTCCAGCTCTTCTCGGCAGCTAATAAGGTACAGCCAAGTCTCATCCGCACTGAGGCGGACGAGCTCACCTATCCTCTGCACATCCTCATCCGTTACGAAATGGAGCAGGCACTTTTGTCTGGCGAGATTACTGCAAAGGACGTTCCAGCTCTTTGGGCCGAGAAGTACAAGCAGTACCTGGGCGTTACGGTTCCAAACAACACCGAAGGCGCTCTTCAGGATGTTCACTGGTCATGGGGTGAGTTTGGCTACTTCCCAACCTATGCTCTTGGCAGCGCTTATGGCGCACAGTACAAGCACGCCATGATTGCTGAGGGCATGGACTTTGACGCCGTCTGTGCATCAGGAGACCTAGCACCTATCAAAGAGTGGCTGGGCAGTCGCATTTGGACCTGGGGCCGAGCAAAGGACTCTAAGGAGCTTATCTTGGGTGCATGCGGTGAGCCTTTTGACGTCCACTACTACACCAAGTATCTAACTGATAAATACTCTCGCATCTATGGTCTGGCCAGCGCATAAGCGCACGCCGTAGGCGCGAGTAGAAATACCTGTCCTCTATTAACTACACGAAAGGGATGAAATGAAAAAGTTTGTCGAGGAGTTTAAAGAGTTTATCCAGCAGGGCAATGTTATGGACATGGCTATTGGTATCATCATTGGCGGCGCATTTACCGCTATTGTTACCTCCCTTGTCAATGACATCATCAACCCATTTATTAAGCTGATCTCTGGCGGTGGCACCGAGGTTTCTGGTCTTTCTATTCCAGTTCCTGGCACCCAGAACGGCATTGACTTTGGTGCGTTTATCAGTGCAATCATCAACTTCCTGATCATTGCATTTATTGTCTTCTGCATGGTTAAGGCCCTCAATAAGTTCATGAAGGCATCCAAGCTTAAGAAGGACGAAGAAGAGGCTGTTGAAGAGGTTGCAGCCCCACACTGCCCACATTGCCTTGAAGAGGTTAAAGAAGGCGCAACTCGCTGCCCACACTGCACTGGTGAGATTGAGGGCGGCGCACACGCTGCGTAACATCAGCATTCTGCTGAAAAGCACGCTTTTTACACGCGCAAAAGGTTAGCAAGAAAAAAGCAGGCATATCGTATGCCTGCTTTTTTGTTACTGAAAGAAACCAGAAAGGGCTGGGTTATTTCTTACCTGATCCGCCCTTGCCGCCGCCATTTCCTGAGGAGCTACCACCATTTCCAGATGAGCTGCCGCCATTACCAGAACCAGAAGAAGTAGGAGTTACTAGCTTATAGCCACCCTTACCATCTGGCTGCCAAGGGAACTCTGCCTTTGGTGGATACTCATATTTAGCCCAATCATCCTCACGGTGATTAAGGAGGGCAAACTTAAGAGTAAATCCAGGAGCATCAATACTGAGAAGCTTTTTATTTTCCGCAGTAGTGTATAGAACAGACTTAGATATCTGTTC
>CAUVID010000109.1:0-3454 GCA_963551855.1 Lancefieldella parvula
GCTGCCGCAAAAGAGACTGATTTTTCTGTTGCAGTTGCAATCCATGAAGAGAGTCGATCAAAGAGCACTTCTTCAGTGGTACCCGCAACAATGCTAATAAGCCCCGTGTTGTAGAGCGTATCAGCAATTTGTTGTGCTTCAACTGCAGACTCTACAACCACCGCACAAGGAATTGAATGACTTACCAACATGGTAAGGGCGTCCTCGTACTGTGATGTTGGCGTAGGAATAATCACCGCAATATCAGGAATAGCAGCATTCTTTCCCGTGCGACCAATGCCTCCAGAAACAAACGAAACACCGTCGGCAAGCTTAGAGACGCGCACCGTTGCATCTGTTCTCTCTGGCATAAAATACGAATGTACAGCCAGGATTACCTCTTCAGAAGCAAGGGAATCAACGTAGATATGCGTATAAGTTGGCTCTAGAGATGAAAGCGACCCGCGGAATTCTTGTAATACAGAGGTGGCAAGTTTGCCCAAGCTGTTTCTTTTTGCCATGGCTTATGCCGCCTTTGTTCTATGTCTGTAAACAGACTGGACGATTCCTACAGAAACGAGCTGGGCAATCATCGATGTTGATCCAAAGCTGATAAAAGGCAATGGAATACCAGTAATAGGCATGATACCAATACACATGCCAACATTCTGTAAAACCTGGAACGACCACATGGCTGCACAACCAACAAGTACCAGCTTAGAGAAGGTATTCTCGGTCTTCATGGCAAACAGAATGGTTGCAAAAATCATCCATGCAAAAAGTGAAAGCATAACGAATGCACCAAGGAAGCCAAACTCTTCCGAGAAGAGTGCAAAAACAAAGTCTGTGTGTGCCTCTGGTAAGAATCGTCCACTTGCCTGCGTAGCGTTACCTGGTCCTTTTCCAATAAAGCCACCAGAACCTACGGCAATCTTTGCCTGTTGCAGGTTATAGCCATCTCCCGACGGATCAACGGAAGGATCCAAGAAGACGGTAAGACGCTTCATCTGGTACTCCTTAAGAATGTGAGGAATACCAGGGATCATAGAAGTCACAACAACAAGAGCAACAACAGCAATGAGCAAAAGAACGGTCACAAGAATCCAAGAACGTTTTGCACCAGAGCAAATGATGATGGTGGCTCCGATAACCAAAATAATCAGGCCAGTTCCCAGGTCAGGCAAAAGCATAATGGAGCCGAATGGAACCATCAATGTTCCACAAAGCTTTACATAGTCCCTTAGCGTTTCTACCTTACCGTTATACTGAGCACTCACCGAAGCCATAAGGAAGATTGTGACAATCTTTCCCAGCTCAGACGGCTGAAATCTAAAGCCAACAAGCGGGATATTAACCCAACCAGTCATACCCTTAACCGAAACGCCAAAGCCGGGAATCTTAGGCAAAATCATCAATACAACTACGCCAACAATCAGCACATTTGTCATATTTGAAAGTGCTCTGTAGTCATAGCGCCACATAAGCGTGGCAAAAACAAGGCCCAAACCAATACCCAGAAGGTGTCTAGGAAAACTAGCTTCGGCAATGTTCATCGATGCGGTCCAGATAACCACAATGCCGATGAGGACGAGAAGTGCCGCGGGAACAAGCTGTGCTAGATAGAGATTACTCAAGATATTCTTACCGGTAAGCTTCTCTTTTTTGGCAAGGCCGCCTGAAGGAATACCTCCACGCCTCCTAAAAGGTGAGTTCATTCTCTGTTTTGTAACTGCAGATGAATCAAGTGCCATGGGTTTCTCGCCTCCTTACCTACCAACGTTGTCTGGCTGATTATAAATTGCGCCAAAGACGTCTCGAACAATATACATACCAGAACCTGCGCCAGAAGGTGCGCAATCAAGATTGGCAGCAACAACGTACTGAGGCTTATCAGCAGGTGCATAGCCAA
Source organism: Lancefieldella parvula (assembly GCA_963551855.1). Classification (GTDB taxonomy): domain Bacteria; phylum Actinomycetota; class Coriobacteriia; order Coriobacteriales; family Atopobiaceae; genus Lancefieldella; species Lancefieldella parvula_B. The sequence continues at coordinate 1,889 of CAUVID010000109.1, forward strand.
CAAACCAACCAACTGGCTCGCCAATAGACTGCTGCTCAGCAGTACCCGTCTTGCCATTAACCGTGACATCAAGATTAGTCCAGTGGATAGTCTGAGAAGCGGATTCCTCGTAGACAACGCCATAAAGACCGCGAGCAACAATATCTCGGTGCTCATCTTTTTCTTCTGGGCTCAGAATAACCTCGTTTTTATACTCAATAACAGAGCCATTTCCGTTTCTGGCATTAATACTCTTCAAAACATGTGGTTTGTAAATTGGACCTCGGTTTGCAATACCACAATACGCATTTGCCATCTGGAGGCAGGTTACCAAAAGATCGCCCTGTCCAATTGCAAGGTTACAGTTGTCGCCACCCTGCCACTTACGAGCATCATCAGGCGAGCTGGTAAAGTAATTCCACTTCCACTCTGCATCAGGAACGCGGCCAGATGCCTCTTCTGGAAGGTCAATACCAGAAAGCGCACCAAGTCCAAAGGCACGGAATGTCTCTTGCATGCCCTCTGGATGATCATTGTTATAGAAGAAGCCCTTACCAATCTCATAAAAAACAATATCGCAAGAGTTGGTAATACCGGTAATCAGATTAACGGTGCCGTGACCAGAAAGAAGCCAGCAGTGCATGCCGTACTGCTCGCCAAAACCAGTCCAGAAACCCGTGCAATACCAGCTGGAATTTCCGTCACAAATGCCGTATTTGAGTCCAGCAAAGGTAGTAAGTGCTTTGATGGTAGATCCAGATGGATACTGTCCAGCAATTGCACGATTCATCAGCGGATAGTTTGCCTCTTCAGAAGAAAGCGTATCCCAGTCAGAACTGGAAATGCCTCCAACAAACATTGAAGGTGAATACGTTGGATAGCTTGCCATAGCAATAACTTCACCGTTGGTGCAATCAAGCGCCACCACACTTGCACTACGACCTTGGAAGTCTTGTGATCTAACGGTGTTGATAACACTGACAAGGGATGCTTCTGCTGCTTTTTGGATGTTTGCATCAATGGTCAAAACAACATCTGAGCCGCTCTGAGGAGCAATAGACGTTGAGTGAGATAGAACATTACCAGCAGCGTCAACATACACCGTTTGCTCACCACGAACACCCTGAAGAGCGGACTCGTACTGATACTCAACACCCGTTTGTCCCACGATATCGCCGTGGGCATACACAAAGCCGCCATCCGCAGTTTTACTGCTTTCAAGCTGCTCTTGTGTAACGGTTCCGGTGTAGCCAACAACATGAGCTGCAAGAGAACCGTTTGGATAGGCGCGCTGGGTGCGCTCCTCAATTGAAACGCCATCAAGCAAAGCGCCATGAGCGTAAATATAGGCAACTACGCGCCTAGAAACATCTACAGAAACCGTGCGAAGCGCTTGGGCGCCATCAGAGGTATCCATGATTTTTCTGCGCACCGCCAACATAGGCATACCTAAAAGGTTGGCAAGAATCTGCAGCTTAATGTAGTCTTCTGCAACGTCTGCTCGAGCTACTACCGTTGGACTTGGCCTGTTAGTAACAATCTCCACGCCATTTCTGTCCAGAATACGGCCACGAGGCGCTGCGGTTG
>CAUVID010000110.1:0-3419 GCA_963551855.1 Lancefieldella parvula
CGCACCCAGTACGTACCTGCAACCAGGAGAGGCTTCAGAAACGTATGACGCAAACATTGTCTGCACCTGCTGTTTTGTCAGCTTGCAAGCTTGATCGACGTACCGCCAGAACTCGTGCGGCGCTTAGAAAAGCCCTGGCAGAAGAGATAGACGCAACCGGCGACCTTACCTCCGTGACCGTCACGGGCGTAACGGAACGCGCCGGCCTCACGCGTCGCACTTTTTATTCCCACTACAAAGACATCCCTGACCTGGTGCTTCACATCGAAAAGGAAGCGCTAGCGGAGCTGCGACCTGCTGTTGAACAGCTTGCTCGCGTCAACCTTGTTGAGCTCAGAGAGGCCATTGACTCCTACAAGCCATGCCCCGGCGCAGCGGAGATGCTTCGCAGCATTCGCAAGCACGGCTTTTACCTGCGTCCTTTGCTGGGCAACGGTGGAGACCCTGCGTTCCAGGACAAGCTTAAGCACCTGGTACACGAGGTTATCGCCCAGCGCGCCCTGCACGATCTTGATCCGCGCGCACTTGGTCCCTTCTTTGACTACTATCTGACCTTTGCAATTTCTGCCGAGGTCGGCGTCCTTATCCGCTGGTTAATCGGCGGCATGCGCGAGAGCGACGAGCAGATGGCGGGCCTTATGACCGGCCTTATGTTTGTTGCACCTGGCGATCTGTACGGCAAGCCAATCAAGCTAGACGTTCCACGATTTGCGCTTGCAACTCTTGTTCTCGGAGAGGAAAACAATGATTAGTCCAAAGTTTGAGCTGGTAGAAAATGGTGCCGAGCTGGCACCAAACGTCCCACTTGACCTGTCTCAGGCCCACCTTATGCTGGGCATCGACGTTGGTTCCACAACCGTAAAGCTGTCCGTCATCGACGAGGACGGCACGCTAGTTTATGCAAACTACGAGCGTCACCACACCGACGTTCGCGCAACCGCGCGCTCCCTGTTTGTTAAAGCTCAGAAGCACATTGGCGAGACACCCATGTACGCCGCAATCACCGGTTCCGGCGGAATGCTCTTGGCGCAATGGCTTGACCTGGAGTTTGTCCAGGAGGTTATCGCTTCCAAGCGCGCCGTTGAGACGCTGATCCCTCAGACCGACGTCGCTATTGAGCTGGGCGGCGAGGACGCAAAGATTATCTACTTTGACAACGGCATTGAGCAGCGCATGAATGGTACCTGCGCTGGTGGTACCGGTGCGTTCATCGACCAGATGGCGTCTCTCCTCAAGACCGACGCAACTGGCCTCAATGAGCTGGCAAAAGACGTCAAGCAGATCTACCCAATTGCATCTCGCTGCGGCGTTTTTGCAAAGTCCGACGTTCAGCCGCTGCTCAACGAGGGCGCCGCTCCTGCCGACATCGCTGCTTCCATCTTCCAGGCTGTTGCAAACCAGACCGTCTCGGGCCTGGCCTGTGGTCACCCTATCCGCGGCTACGTCGCGTTTCTCGGCGGCCCTCTGCAGTACCTCTCTGAGCTGCGCCGTCGCTTCTACATCACGCTTAACCTGGACGATGAGCACATCGTCTTGCCAAAGAACGCCCACCTCTTTGTTGCAACGGGCGCTGCTCTGGCAGGCGAGTCCGACCGACCAATCACTTTTACGCAGGTCATGGAGGCACTGGATAACCTCAAGGACATCCAGGGCTCCGAGGTTGCTCGTCTGGACCCACTCTTTGCTACCCAGCAGGATTTTGACAACTTCAAGGCCCGCCACGACAAGGAGGTAGTCCCCAAAGGCCAGCTGGCCAACTACCACGGCCGCGTGTTCATTGGCATCGACGCAGGTTCTACCACTATGAAGGCTGCTGTTGTTGGCGAGAAGGGCGAGCTGCTTTACACCTGGTACGACAATAACAACGGCGATATCCTGGGTACTGCTCGCAAAATTATGGACTCCATCTACGACGAGATGCCTTCCGACTGCATTATTGGCCACGTTACAACCACCGGTTATGGTGAGGGCATCCTGATTGAGGCTCTCCGCGCAGACTCTGGCGAGATTGAGACTGTTGCTCACCTGCGCGGTGCTAAGGCATTTGTCCCAGACGTTGATTTCATTCTTGATATTGGCGGCCAGGACATGAAGTGTCTGCAGGTCAAAGACGGCGTCATTGAGCACATCATGCTGAACGAGGCTTGCTCTGCAGGCTGCGGCTCCTTTATTGCATCCTTTGCCGACTCCATGAAGATGGACGTCCGCGAGTTCGCAACCGCTGCAACCAAGGCAACACTCCCTGTTGACCTGGGATCCCGCTGTACCGTCTTCATGAACTCCCGCGTTAAGCAGGCGCAGAAGGAGGGTGCAACCATCGGCGACGTTGCTGCTGGTCTTTCATACTCCGTCATCAAGAACGCCCTGTTCAAGGTCATTAAGCTCCGTGACTTCAGCGAGATTGGCGAGCACTGCATTGTTCAGGGTGGTACCTTCATGTCCGACGCAACGCTCCGTGCTTTTGAGCTGCTCACCGGCAGAGACGTTATCCGTCCTGACATTGCAGGCGTTATGGGTGCCTACGGCGCCGCTCTTCTCGCCCGCGACCGCGCAGGCATTGACGGCGTATCCACCCTGCTTGACCGCGAGTCCATCGACAACCTGCAGGTCAAGCTTACCAACACGCACTGCCGCATCTGCCCTAACAGCTGCATGCTTACCATCAATGACTTTGGCAGCGGACACAGGTTTATCACCGGTAACCGTTGCGAAAAAGGCGCAGGTAAGAAGCGTGGCGCTAAGAAGAACGAGGCACCAAACGTCTTTGCGTTCAAGAACAAGCTGCTGTTTGATCGCGAGTCGCTTCCTGCAGACGAGGCTCCACGCGGCACTGTTGGCATTCCTCGCGCGCTGAACATGTACGAGAACTATCCGTTCTGGCACACGTTTTTCACTAAGCTGGGCTTCTCGGTCATTTTGTCCGATCAGACTACCGCAAAGACGTACGACATGGGCATCGAGTCCATGCCTTCCGAGTCCGCCTGCTATCCTGCAAAGCTTTCCCACGGCCACATCATGAACTTGCTGGCCAAGGACCCAGACTTCATTTGGATGCCGTGTATTCGTTGGGAGCGCAAGGAGGACGACTCCGCAACCAACCACTACAACTGCCCAATTGTCATGAGCTACCCTCAGGCGCTGGGCCTCAACGTGGATGAGCTCTCCGATCCGTCCATCCAGTACATGGCTCCGTTCATTCCGTACGACAAGAAAAACGAGCTCAAGCGCCGTTTGTACGAGCTCGTCAGCGAACAGCGCGAGAAGGACGCCCAGGTAGGCAAGGGTCGCTTCCGCGGCGAGCACATCACGCGCGCTGAAATTGACGCCGCTGTTGAGGCTGCTTGGCAGGAAGATATCAACGTCAAGGACCAGATGCACCGCGCAGGTGACGAGGCTCTTGCGTGGATTGAGGAGCACGA
>CAUVID010000111.1:0-3382 GCA_963551855.1 Lancefieldella parvula
ATACCCTTGGAGATCTCAGCGCCAATACCAGCGCTTCCGCCTGTAACCAGAACCAACTTACCTGTAAAATCGAATGCCATGCTCTCTCTCCTTTTTTTCATGAGCACAAACCATTGGAAAACAAATAAATTCTAGTCATATTCACATAATTTTCTATACAAAAAATATTTTTTAACCACAAATCCTATGGTCAATGCGTTAAAAGAAAATAATTTGCTTAAAATGTGACATAAATGACACATTAAATTTCACGTTCAATCTTTTGGACATTTGTCTGCAAACTGAAGTCTTTTTCTTTCCTCAAAAATCTCAAAAGTTAGACATAGCTAACTTTTAGGAATACAATATGGCGAGAAACCCGTTGAGCTCGTAGCTCCAAACTCCTAACTCTTGGCCTCACGCTATCAGTTTCTTGCTTTCAGTCCCGTAGCTACCTGCTCTCATCTCTTTGAAGGAAGTCACTATGAAACATTGCTGCACGCATAACCCGGCAGTCGCAAACTTGCACTCGAGCGCCGACTCGTACCCGCACGTCGATCCAGGCCCGCACGCCGACCCACACCCGAACGTCACCCGCAACCCTCTCCTAACCCGCAGGTCAGCGCTGGCCTTGCTCGGCGCAAGTTCCGCAGCAGCCATCGCTTCTCTCGCCGCGTGTGGCCCACGCGATTCTGCTACCAGCTCAAGCACCGCGCAAAACCCAAACTCCTCGGCTCCCCTTGTTTTGACCACTTTTACCGTCATCCAAGACATGGCTTCTCGCGTTGCGGGAGAGTTCTGCCAGGTAGAGTCCATCACCAAGGCCGGCGCTGAGATCCACGACTACGAGCCTACGCCCGACGACCTCAAGCGCGCGCAAAAAGCCCAGCTCATCCTCAACAATGGCCTGGGGCTTGAGCGCTGGTTTGAGCGCTTTGTCGATGACTCACCTGCTCAGCGCGCTGACCTCAGCGAAGGCATCACCGCCATCCCCATCGCCGAGGGCGACTACCAGGGCCAAGCCAATCCGCACGCGTGGATGTCGCCCACAAACGGCAAGATCTACGTCGAGAATATCGTCCGCGCGCTCAGCAACCTTGTCCCTGACCACGCCAAGGACTTCCAGGCCAACGGCAACGCATACAAAAAGGAACTCGACAACATCTCCTCTCATCTGATCGAGGAGCTCAGCTCACTGCCGGAAAACCAGCGCACACTGGTGACCTGCGAGGGAGCGTTCTCGTACCTGTGCCGCGACACCAATATGAAGGAGCTCTACCTTTGGGCCGTTAACTCCGCTGATGAAGGTACTCCGCAGCAGATTGCCAAAGTTGTTGAGACCGTAAAAGCCCAGCAAATTCCTGCGGTGTTCTGCGAGTCTACGGTAAGCCCCAAAGCAATGCAGCAGGTAGCCGACGAGACGGGCGCCACCCTCAAAACTGACGAGAAAAACATCTTGTACGTAGACTCCCTCTCGGAAGCCGATGGTCCCGTTCCCACCTATCTTGACCTGCTACAACACGACGCGGACGCAATCGTTTCCGGTCTTATGGGGAGGTAGCGTTCTCAATGAATCTTTGTGTTTCACAACTTTGTGCCTGGTACGAGAAAAAAGACCGCGAGAAACCCATCATTCACGACGTGAATTTCTCGCTTTCAACAGGAGACCTTTGCGCACTTGTAGGCGTTAATGGCGCCGGCAAGTCTACGCTCTTCAAGGCCCTGATGGACACCATCGAATGCGAGGGATCCATCACTTGGGGTCAGCAACCTCTTTCACAAGCGCGTAAGCAGGGAAAAATCGCGTATGTCCCTCAAACTGAGGCAATTGATGCAACGTTTCCGCTGCTTGTAAAAGATGTTGTTATGCAGGGTAGATACGTTCATCAAGGCTGGATGCGTATACCTTCCGCTCAAGACAAAAAGCTTGTTGCCCAAGCGCTTGAACGCGTCAACCTGGCCGACCTTGCAGATCGTCCACTTGCCCAACTCTCGGGCGGACAAAGAAAGCGTGTTTTTGTAGCACGCGGAATTGCACAAGCCGCTGAACTGATGTTTCTTGACGAACCATTTGCGGGAGTAGACGCTCGCTCTGAGGCCATCATCACCGAACAGCTCAATAACCTCAGTAAAGAAGGCAAAACATTGCTTGTTTCAATTCACGATATCAACCTAGCTCAGCAAAAATTCCCGCTTTGCCTGGTCATCAACAAAACCATCACCGCGCAGGGTTCCTCAAAAGAAATTCTTTCTGGAGACGCCCTCTTACAGAATCTTGGAATTTCTGAAGACACCCACATTGAGGAGGTGCTCCATGCCTGAGGTAGATATTCTCCAATACGCGTTCATGCAGCGAGCCCTCATCACCGGAATTGCAACCGCCATAGTCTGCGGACTTTTGAGCTGCTGGATCACTCATATGGGATGGTCGCTCATGGGCGACGCCATCTCCCACTCTATTCTTCCGGGCGTAGTCATCGCTCACCTGCTGGGACTTCCCTATCTAGTGGGAGCACTGGTGTTTGCCCTTATTACCGTGGTGTTGGTCGGACAAGTCAAAAAGAGCCAAATTGTGCGACCTGATACTGCTATCGGTATCGTATTTACTACGTTTTTTGCACTTGGAACAGTTCTCATATCAAAGGTTCCAAGCCAAATCAACTTATCGCACATACTCTTTGGCAATCTTTTAGGAGTAACCACTCCCGATATGCTGCAAGTTCTTTGCATCGGTCTGCCAATTGCAATTCTGCTTATCCTTAAAAATAAGGACCTGACCTTGCTTTCATTTGATCCAACACAGGTCCAGGCAATCGGCCTTTCCACTAAAACGCTCACTTCATTCTTACTTGTTGCCCTAGCCCTCGCAATTGTCATATCGCTCCAGGCAGTTGGCGTAATTCTGTCCGTTTCGCTCCTTATTGTTCCAGGCGCTTGCGCAAGACTTCTTACTAATCAGATGCGCCATATGCTCTGGATTTCTCCACTCATTGCTACGGTCAGCGTTTTAATTGGAATAACAGGCAGTTATTACCTAGATGCCTCTTCTGGAGGCATGATTGGACTGACCCTCGGCGTGGTTTTTTGCATCATTTTTATACTAAAGAGTTTGCCTAGGTTTACTTTTGGGCATATACTAGATAAGAACTAAGAAAGGAGGACCAATGCACACACTTAACACCTCAAAAGCCCAGTTTACTCACGCAACTCGTGCGCAAAAACTCTTGCACAGGCAAGCATCAGCGGCATTAAGAACATCCATTGGTCTTATGGTCGGAGCTCTTCTTATTGCAATTATCCATTAAGGCTTCATCTCATAAATCACCCAGATTTGGCGAGAAACCCCCTCCTATTCAAAGGGTTTCTCGCTAAATTTTTATATAAGTGTTTGAACGAGAATACC
>CAUVID010000112.1:0-3363 GCA_963551855.1 Lancefieldella parvula
TGACCACCCGCATGAAGTCGGTTGGTGAGGCTATGGCTATGGGCAGAACCTTTGAGGAGGCTTTGCAGAAGGCGCTTCGCTCCCTAGAGCAAGATCGCGCTGGTCTGGGCGCAGACGGCCACGATGTCTTTGACGAGAAGAACTTTGATGAGCTGGTCAGTAAGCCAACACCAGAGCGTATTTTCTACGTTGCTGAGGCACTGCGCAGAAATTGGAGCGTTGAACGCATCCATAATATGACTGGCATCGATCCATGGTACTTGCATCGTATGGCAGGCATCATCAACGCTGAGAAACGCATCAAGGAGCTGGGACTTTCTGGTCTCACTACCGATAACATGCTTGCTGCCAAACAGCTGGGCTTTTCGGATGAGCAGCTTGCACACCTTACCGGCACCAAGACAGACGTTGTCCGCGCTGTGAGGGAAGTGCTGGGCGTTCGCCCACAGGTCAAGACAGTGGATACCTGCGCTGGTGAGTTTGGTGCAACCACGCAGTACCACTACGTTACCTACGAGAAGGGTAACGCCACAGAGTACGTCGAGGCAGAAAAGCCACGCGTCATGATTCTCTCTGCAGGTCCTAACCGTATTGGCCAGGGCATTGAGTTTGACTACTGCTGCGTACATGCTGCCTACGCTCTTCGCGAGCAGGGTTATGAGACCGTCATGGTCAACTGCAACCCAGAGACGGTTTCTACAGACTACGACACGTCTGATCGCCTGTATTTCCAGCCTCTGACCTTTGAAGATGTCATGGATGTCATTGAGGTTGAGAAGCCAGAAGGCGTCATTGTCACCCTTGGTGGCCAGACGCCAATCAAGCTGGCACGCGCCTTGAAGGACGCCGGCGTTCCTATCATGGGTACTCAGCCAGAGGCAATTGACCTGGCAGAGGACCGCGACCGCTTCGCAGCCCTTCTGGATCGCCTCAACATTGCCTGCCCACCATCGGCAGTTGCTTCTACCATGGACGAGGCTCGCGACGCTGCACGCCGCATTGGCTACCCACTGATTGTCCGCCCAAGCTACGTTCTTGGTGGTCGCGGCATGGCCATTGTCTACGACGATTCAGACCTGGTCACCTACATGGAGTCTGCGACGCACGTCACGCCAGACCGTCCTGTCTACCTGGACGCTTTCCTGGAGGATGCCATTGAGCTGGACGTTGACGCTCTCTGCGACACCGAGGAGTGCTATGTGGGCTCCGTCCTGGAGCACATTGAGGAGTGCGGTATTCACTCTGGCGACTCCGCCTGCTGCTGGCCGCCCTTCTCGCTCTCTGAAAAGATTGTTGACCAGATTAGGGCCATCACCAAAAAGCTGGCACTTGCCTGTGGCATTCGAGGTCTCCTGAACATCCAGTACGCCGTTCGCGACGAGCACGTCTTTGTCATCGAGCTCAACCCTCGCGCTTCTAGAACCGTGCCTTTCTCGTCTAAGGCAACTGGCGTCTCCCTGGCCAAATACGCATCTCGCATCATGGCTGGCGAGAAGATCAGTGAGCTTAGAGCACAAGGCCTACTTCCAGACGAGAATCGTACCGTCGATTACTACGCGGTCAAAGAGGCGGTTATGCCATGGTCTAGATTCCCTGGCGCCGACTCAATCCTTGGCCCAGAGATGAAGTCTACCGGTGAGGTCATGGGCATTGCCCGAACCTTCCCAGCAGCGTACGCAAAGACTCGTGAGGCAGTTGAGAACAAGCTACCTGAGCAGGGATCCGTCTTTATCAGTGTGTGCGACCGCGATAAGCGCGCCATTGCTCCAGTTGCTATGGCTCTGGAAAACCTTGGCTACGGCATCTACACCACGGGCGGTACCGCAAAGACGCTGCGTGCGGCTGGAATTGACTGCACCACCGTCAACCGCATTTCCGATGGTCATCCAAACGTTGTTGACCTTATGCGCGATAAGACCGTCAGCTTCATCATCAATACGCCTCATGGTCACGAGGCTCACAGCGACGGCACCAAGATGCGCGCAGAAGCTGTCAGCCAGGGCATTACCTGCGTCACCGCAATGTCTGCTGCTACCGCTCTTATTCAGGCACTTGCTGCGGCAAGAAAGAGTGAGCCCGAGACCTTTGCACTACAAGATCTTTAAAACGTGCTTGGAGAATGAGCTTTTCAATTGAACAAGACCGGTCTTGAAAAAGGCCGGTCTTTTTTCGTGAGGGAAGTGTTTAGAATACGAAGTTCTCCTAGTGAAGAGCGCAAAAGTTTGTTATTATTGCAAGGCTGCATAAATATGCGGGCGTGGCGGAACTGGCAGACGCGCTAGATTTAGGTTCTAGTGGACTAAGTCCGTGGGGGTTCGATTCCCTCCGCCCGCACCATGCAGAAATTTGGTTAAGAGCTGGTACGCCAGCATTTTTTACGAGACACTGGAGGAACGTTGAACATCACCGTTACCGCAGATAAGCCAGTTGACGAGAAACTCACCGTCAAGGTTACAGTTCCTGCTGCAGAGGTAGACGCTGCAATTAAGCAGGCTTACAAGGACATTGCAAACAAGTATTCCTTCCAGGGTTTCCGCAAGGGCCGCGCACCTCGTCCTGTCATTGACGGCATTGTTGGCCGCGAGGCAGTCCTTGCTCAGGCAACCAACGATCTTCTCGGCGCAGCAGAGCCACAGCTTCTTGAGGAGCTTGACCTTGTTCCTGTTGGCCGTGGTGATTACAACCAGGATGCAGACCTTCCTGTTGAGGGCCAGGATTACTCCTACGAGGTAGTCTTCAACGTTCGTCCTGAGGCTAAGCTTGATTCTTACGATGCTCCTGCAATCAACATGCCTCCAAATGAGGCAACTGAGGCTGAGGTTGATCACCAGATTAAGCAGCTTCTGTCTTATCAGGCTAAGTTTGAGAACACCAAGGAGAAGCGCGCTGTCAAAGAGGGCGACACCATTGGTGTAGACATCAAGAACATTGAGGGCGCTGCTCACATGGAGGGCGAGGACCGCGTTCTTACCCTTAATGGCACCCAGGCTCCAAAAGAGCTTGAGGAGGCACTCATTGGCATGAAGCCAGGTGAGGAGAAAGAGGTCAAGTGGACTCACAGTCACACTCATGGAGATGAGGTTCACTCCCACGATTACGATATCAACGTCAAGGTTGTTGCTCACAAGAAGTCCGTCACTCCAGAGCTGACTGACGAGCTTGCAAAGAACACCTTTGGTTATGACACGGTCGAGAAACTCCGTGAGGCTGTTAAGTCTGAGATTGAGTCCGACAAGAAGAATTCTCTTCCAACTCTTAAAGAGGACCGTGTTGTTGAGGCTCTGGGCAAGCGTCTTCAGCTTGAGGAGGTTCCAGAGGAGTACAAGAACGAGGTCTTCAACGAGATTGCTCAGGAGTTCCTGA
>CAUVID010000113.1:0-3290 GCA_963551855.1 Lancefieldella parvula
TCATACAATTCATGAAGTTTTTTAGAACTGCTTGAGAATGCAATCTGATACGAATCGTCTTTTCTAACATGCAGAAATGGTTTACTGCCAGCACCTGACTTAGAGTCAGATACAGCTCCTACAACAGCAACGACAGGAAATTCCAATCCCTTAGAAGCATGAATAGTCATAAAGGTAACTGCATTTTGAGTGCTGCAATGAAGCACTTTTGGAGATTCCTTGGCAGTGCTACACCACTGACTAAATGTTCTTGCAACAGAAGCAACGCCAACGCTTAGGTCTGTTTGCAAACTATCAATCTGCTCGAGAGCCGCAAAGATATTTGCAATCTTTGACTGTCCCTCATTTCCCATCTTTTGAAGGCGAGAAATCCATCCGGCATCAAGAACTACTTTTTTAATAACGTCTGACACTCTCTTGTTTGAAAGAGAGCTACGAGCATTGCTCAACACCTCTAAAGCATTTTTAAGCTTTGGACTTATCTCAAAAGGTGGATTAAATGCGTCATTTACCACTGACTCTGCAATATCTCTGTTGGTAATCTTCTGACCATTTTCTCCAAAATTAGTGCCCAAGAGAAGCAGGTCAGACGCATCAAGACTAAAAATCTCACTCGAGAGTACAGGAAACAGTCCCTCGTATGAATCGTACATATTTGCGAGTGCTTGTAAAAGACTACCAATCAGCTGAACCTCAGGCTGCTCACCAAACGTTGAAGCTCCAGAGACCACGCTTTCAATTCCAAAGGTACGAAGTGCCTCAATATAGGGCTGTGCCTTTTTAACTGATTTCATCAAAATTGCAACATCTTTTGCTTGGATCTTCTCATCCTGCATAAGCGTGTTGATTCTATCTGCAAGTTGATACGCAACAAGCTGGCTTCTTGTAACGTCATCGCCTGGCTTAGAATTTCCTGACTTTTCAAATTTTGTGACTTCAAAATATACGCGTGGCGAATGAGCAATGAACGGAGTTGCAGGTTCTTCTCGCCCAGCAGACAGATCCATAAAGTTAGGAATCATGCCGTCAGCGCTGCAAACCTTTGCAACAAATCGCAAAATTTCGTTGTGACTGCGGAAATTATCTACAAGACGGGGTTGCAAATCTTCTGAAACCTCTGCTTGACGTCTAAAGAACACATCAACATCAGCACCGCGGAATCGATAGATTGACTGCTGCGCATCACCAACTGTTGTGAGATATTGAGCATCTTTACCTGAGAGACTCTTAATCATCTGCACCTGTTGCTGGTCCGTATCTTGGAACTCATCAACCATTACAAGCTTGAATTTATCCGTGTAAACAGCTGCAATCTCTGGATGCTCTTCGAATACCTTTGCCGTTAGATGCAAAAGGTCATCGTTATCAAGGCCGCCAACAGCAAGTTTCTTCTGTTTAAAGAGCTTGTAGACCTGCTCTGTAACATCTTTTAGACTCTGACCCTCAGACATGTCCTGAATAAGTCCAAATAAAGCGCTACAAACCTTAAGCCGGTATACAGCTTCATCTTTTACATTTTTTATTTCTTTTGAAGAACGGATGGCCTTAACGGCTTTTCCCAGAGCCTCCCAAAACGCCTGGTCAAAATCAGTGAGCGAGAGAACCAAGTGTTGCTGCAATTTACTTGAAAGCTCAGATTGAACATTTTGTAGTTGCTCTGCTTCATCTGGTTTCTTTTCAGCAATTGCGGCCTTGAGCGCTTCGAGTACACCGCATAGACTCTCAAGCTCTGCTTTTAGAACTTCCAGGTCAGAGCTATCCCCTACAAACGAAATAGCATCCATTCCTACAGGAGATGACTGAGCGTACGAAATCAGCGTTTCAATACGAGACTTCAGTGCATCTCTGTTCCCTGCATAGGTTGAGAGAAACTCTGCATAGCTTTCATCTTGCGAAAGCTCTCTGAGTACTTCTTCAATAGATATATTGACCAGCTGATTTCTGGTCATGTCGTCAATGATTTCAAACTCAGGATCAAGACCTAAATCAAGTGCATGAATCTTTAAGATTCTGCTGCACATACCGTGGATAGTACTAATCCACGCATCATCAACCTGCAACGCAGCGCTATGAAGACCTTCTTTTTCTAGAGCTTCTCTAACGCGCTCTTTAATTTCTGTAGCTGCGGCATTGGTAAACGTAATAATCAATGCCTGATCAAGGCTATTCAGATACGACTTTCCGTCAGCTCCCGAACCTTCTTTTAAAGCCCACACAATTCTCTGCGTAAGCGTAAAAGTTTTTCCTGAACCTGCACCTGCTGCAACAAAAAGAGGCTTATCAAGCGTCTTGATGGTCTTCTCTTGACCAGGCGTATAACGTGTGTCAGCCATAGTAGCTTACCTCCTCTTGTCGCACAGTTTTACTGGACAATACTTACATGCATCCTTATCGCAAGGATTGGCTCGAACATCTCCAGAAAGCATGGCTTGAACCTTCTGAGCAATTAAACTCTCCCAAGCGTCCAAGTAGTCTGCAAACTCCGCTGAGTTTTGAGACACAACCATAACTGCCTGGTCCCTAAGCTTTTTATCTTCCGGATTCATGTTCCAAATATGTTCTGTTGCCGCTTCTGTTGCCATGCCTGCAAGAGCAAATGAAGGCTTATCTTTTTGCTCTTTGGTGCCCAGATAAATTGCAGCAACTGGCTCAAGCTTATACTTGGTGAGCTGTTTTCTCATAATCTGAGCATATATTGCAGACTGTACATGCCTTGGAAGGATCTCTTTTGAAAGCTCACTATCCAGGCTTAGCTTTGCTGAATAAGCCTTCAGATCTTTTGTGGCCTTGTGTTTATAGTCAATAATAAGTGCCTGACCATGAGCGTTTACATCTACGCGGTCAATCGAGCCAGTAAATTGAGCTCCTGCATACTCAACAACGTTTTCTTCTCTACCAAAACGAAGCTCAAAGAACCTAGGCTGATAGCCAATAAAGTGCGAAGCTTCAAACTCGAGAAGATCCTTGAGATTTTCTCGTATATTCTCAACCTGTTTTCTTTCTTGAATGCTATGCGGAATAAGCTCATTTGAAGATGCTCGGTTAATGTTGTTGAATTGCTCATCCCAGACCTGGGCAAAACAGCTGTCTAACACTTGTTTTGCATGATCTAGATTATCAGATGTAATCCTAGATCCAGGAATGTCTTGTAAAAGCGCAGATTCAACCACTGAATCAACTTCAGCCACATCACAACCAAGTGCTTCAGCTAAAAGTGTTGCGTGTGTTAGCTCCAAAACACGATGGATAAAGGTACCTATCTGCATTGGAGCAAAGTCAGTGTCTACCTG
>CAUVID010000114.1:0-3288 GCA_963551855.1 Lancefieldella parvula
AAACACGATGGATAAAGGTACCTATCTGCATTGGAGCAAAGTCAGTGTCTACCTGGGAAATCTTGATGCGACGTTGCGTGAACCATTTGTAAGGACACTCAAGATACGTTTCAATCTGAGAAGCGGAAAGAAGTGGTAGTCCTTCTCGCGAGACCTCTATAAGACCCTGTAATTCCTGCTCAAGAGTCTCCCTAGTCAAATGACGTGGAAGTACCACAATATTTTTGAGTTTAGGGTCAATCTCACCAGACTCGATTGTTGGGAGTTCTGCAATACGTTTTGGGTCAGTAGCTTGAGGCAACAGGTTTACCAGCACCTCTTCTTCTCCGCGTGCAACCCCTGTCTTCTTTGCATAGTCTTTGGGATAGCATGCTTTAACCTCACTGAGAACTACTGCATTAAAGACATCTTTTTGCTCAACTTTCTCAAACGCAACACTGGTAGAAGCAGTTGTAAGCGCCGTATAAAAATCTCTTTGATATCGTGCAAACTCTGATACCTTAGGCATTTGGCTTGCATGGCGAACAAACTCTTGAAGCGCACCGTCTGATGCTTTGACGCCAAAATTCAACGTATCCATACCCTGGAAAATAACGGCATCAAAAGAATGTGGCTCAAAAGAATGAGCTTGGCTTACAGGAGCGATTAGCACCTGAATATCAGACTCAACACCATTAGAAACAGGCATCATGACCGTCTGGTCTTTGCAGAGCTCAATAAACGATTTGAGTGTCTGAGGAGTGAGCTTTAACCCCGCCTCATGCAGCTCCTGCGCAGAAGAAACAATCTTGTTCATTACCTTAAGCGACTCTTGGTTTTGAAGAGACTGAAGCGTCAACTCTTTAGATTGAACAACCTCTTCCTGCTCATCAGGCGTTTCTGTAGCTAGGTATTCAATAATTCGCTGAGCAGCAGAGCCAATTCTGCCAAGCTCAAGGCTCTTGATAGTCTCTGCACACAAACGCGAGCTCATAGCCGCCTTAGAAAGCGTCTCAAGCACTCTAGTGGCATACAGCGTTCTATTACCGCGCCAGCTCTTATCCAGCATCCACGCGCGCTCAACGCTTATGCCTGAAATAGGCGAAATCAGATAGTCCGTAAGAGTACGTGGAGGCCACCACGACATATCTCCCATCTGATGGTCAGATGCCTGGTAGTCAATGTTTTTCTCGAGCTCTGCGCGTTCACTCAGCGTGACATATGCGTCAATCAAGCTAGCAAACGCACGTCCTGCAAGAGAGTCTTGAATACGCACTGAACGCCTATAGTGAGCAGCAATTCCCTTAGCTGCAAGCTTTTGCGAAAGCGCGTCCCAGACCCTTTGCGAATCCGAGGTGTACACCGCAAAGCTCTTGCATCCGGACTCTGCGCACTGAGAGATGTACCTGCTTATAGACTCTGCCTCGGCATGCTGGCCCAGCGGCGACAAAAACGTTACCGCACCGCTCGGCGTAACCTCATTGCCCTCCTTGGCCCTGAACACCCTGGCGAGAAGATCGGTGAGCTCCTGGCTTTTTGCGGCTGGCGCCAACTCCACATCCACACGACAATCGCATCCCGGGCCGCCAACCAACTCAAGCTGCTGCTCTGCTGCATAACCTGCAGGTCCTTCGGGCACGTAGAGAGAAAACGTCACGTCGCGCTTCTGCGACAGCCTGCGCACAAACTTAAGACGCGCCTCTGAAAGATCTTCAACTCGCGAGAAAATCAGTGCAGGTCCTTGCTCTGGGGTGGACTGCAATAGGTAATCCAGACACTGACACACCTCAACGTAAGACTTTTCTTCAAGCAGTATCTTGTAGCGCTCTAACACCTTACAAGCACTCATCTGGCCAGCAGAAAGTTGGCCAGAGACCACAATCTGATCAAGCTCTGAAAGATACTCTGGAGAAAGCTTAGAAAGAAGCTCCACCGTACCCTTGCTAGTAGTTAAAGTGCCTAGCTCATCAGCAGACATTCCATCCAAAATCTGCTGGAAAAATACCTTGCGAAGCGTATTTGAAAGCAGGCGATCAGAGCTTCCATACAGCTTCCATTGACCGCGCATCCACTCATCAAAAGTTGAAACATTCACGCCAACCGAGAGTTCTTGGATGGCACCAAGCTGTCTCTTAACTAACAACACAGTATCGGAAGAAGGCACTATAAGCTGAGCAGACCCCCACCTCTCAAGTGAAGCCCTTAGCTGCTCTTGAATAGAGTTTGATAAGAAAGCACCTGTTTGTTGTTTGTACAGAAGCAAGCCCATACGTCACCTCTCCAATTTTCTTACTTCTTAAGTTACCACGCACACCGGACATAAATTAGAATCAAACTAAACAACAACTAAAAATCCCGTATCAAAAGGATTTTCATGATTATTTTGCTTCCACCATCGTCAGGAAAAACCGCCCCCACCTCGGGGCCCTCTCTTGATCTCTCATCACTTTTGTTTGGCTCCGAGCTTACCAGCTGTCGAGAAGAACTCATCAAGGACTTACACCAGGTTTGTTCTCACGCAAACGCAGCTCAGGTGCTTAAAATTGGTCCTAATACCGTCGGTGACATTGCCGACAACCTAGACGTCTATGAAGCTCCAACCACAACCGCACTCAACCTCTATACCGGCGTGCTGTTTGAAGCTGCAAAATTCAACCAGACACTTGAACACGCCACGCCAAAAACCACGCAGAAAACGGTCACATCACCAGCAGATATCCTCAACTCAGAAATCATGATTTTCTCTGGCCTCTGGGGAGTTGTGAGGCCGCACGATCTTCTCCCCAACTATAGACTTTCCGCCTCAATCAATCTGCCCACCGTTGGCACTGTTGCAACTTACTGGAAAAAGCAGCTTAATCCCCTGTTAAACGCTGCTCTAAAAGATCAAATAGTTGTGGATTGTCGCTCATGTGAATACAGAAAGATGTGGACGCCTTCGGCAAAACATCCTTGTGAGCTGTTGCAAGTTGTTGTTCAGCGAGAAGATCCTCGTACGGGAAAGCGTAGTGTTGTCTCGCACAACGCAAAACATATGCGTGGTGTACTTGCAGGTGCCCTATTTGAGCAGCGAGCAAACAGAAAGCTCCCTCTAGAAGCCAGCGTGTCTCAAATTGTAGAAATCGCAAGCAATTTACCAGGTGTCATTGATGTTGACGTAAGTACGACAGAGGCTTCTGGAGAAGCAACGCTCACGCTAGTCACTGGTCGCTAGTCAAAACTAAGCCAAAACCTTCAAAATAGACCTACATAATTGAACTGCCTCCCATTTCTTAGACACGAGAAATAGGAGGCAGTTCAAAACACACC
>CAUVID010000115.1:0-3245 GCA_963551855.1 Lancefieldella parvula
GCGGTGCTCACATCAGCTGTTTCTTTGCCGCACATACGATACAGGTGAGAAAGGCGCTCGGGCTTGCGTGTGCGAGCGTTGATAAGCTCAATACCTGCAGAAACAGTACCTGCAAGCACCTTTACAAAGGTAAGCTTGCCGTTCTGTGGATCCTGCAGCGACTTGAAAGCAAACGCAACGGGGCGCTCGTCATCAGGTGAAATATCAAGCTGCTCGCCATTGACCAACGGAATGCGGCCAAAGTCGGACATAGTTGGGAACCAGCCGTCAACGGCGTCAAGCAAGGAGATGACGCCCTCCTCGCGAACGCAAGAGCCCGAGAAAACAGGAACAAAAATGCGTTCCATAAGAGCCTTGCCCAGCAGACCCTCGAGCTCTTCCTGCGTAATCTCTCCGCCCTCAAGGTAGCGCATCATCAACTCATCGTCGGCCTCAACAACCAGCTCGGTCAGGGCAGCACGAGCAGCCTCTGCCTTTGCTTGGAACTCAGCAGGAATATCAGTGACCTCAGGCTTGCCATCTACCAGCTTGCGCGCCTTCTGATGGACAACGTCAATGATGCCGGAGAATGCCTCGCCAGAGCCCATTGGAATGGTCACTGCACCAAGCGAGGAGCCAAAACGGTCCTGGAGCATAGCCATCGCGGTCTCGTAATCTGCATCAGGGCGGTCCAAGCGGTTGATGAACAGTGCACGGCAGAGAGACAGGTCCTCGGCTGCAAACCAAAGCCTGGTGGTGATAGTGCCAGGTCCACTAGCTGCATCAACAACAAACAGCGCAGTCTCAACAGCGCTCATTGCCGAATAGGCGTCACCCACAAAGTCAGGATAGCACGGTGCGTCAAGCACGTTAATGCGTGTATTTTCCCAGGTAATTGGTGCGATAGTAGTAGAGATAGAGAATCCGCGCTCTGACTCTTGTGAATCGTAATCAAGCGTGGGCTTTGTGCCTGCGTGGCCGCCTAAACGAGTGGTTGCACCCGTCAGATGCAGCATTGCCTCGGCAAGCATGGTTTTGCCCACGCCACCTTGGCCCACCAGGACCACATTCTTTACCTTAGAAACATTTTTTTCGGCCATGATGCCTCCTCTGACTGCGGCAAGCAGCCGAGAAGGTCAGCCGATAGTACGCGCCCGAGTCTAGCGCGATATGCTTCGGCCCTTCCTGCTACTTACCGAACAAGAAAACCTCTAGCCACCCTACCGTACCGCAAAGCGTAAAAAGAGACACCCACCATTCGATAAACGACATGTGGTGGGTGCCTCAAAGTTTCTTCTCGACAGAAGAATTTGTGATGTTGCCGCAGGTAGATGATGCGAAATCGCAGAACGTCACCCGCGTGCATCACAAAAGTTAGATTCTAACTCCTCGGTGAACGGTGTTGTTAAAGATCAGATAGCCGATAATTGCGTTCACCAGCGACAGCGTAACAAAGATAATGTTTGGCAGCGTCTCGTTAACCACGCCCGTTGACGAGCTAAATGATTCGATAACCGGAACAATCATCATCATGAACGTTCCGCCGATAACAAACATGGGGCCCAGCGTGCCCGCAAGAGAAGACACCGTGACCGAAAGACTCCTCTTGGTAATATCAACAACAGAAGTCCAGTCAAAATTTGGACGTCGAATATCAATGGCTAGGCCAACGTTAGACGCCAGGAACACAATGCAGAGCGGCAGAATAACGTTTCTCAGGGCTGTTTCAATGGTGATGTGACCAGGAATCAGGAAGAAAATCTGGGTCACAACACTAAAGATGAGCACGTAAAGCATGTTAACGGCAATCTTTGCGCCAAAAATCTGCTTTGAAGATACGGGCATAGTTGCCATCAGCCAGTTTGAGCGGCCTTCCAGCGAGTACGAAATAGCAGCGGAGTTGGCAGCGCAGAACATCGAGGTGCCAAACCAGGTGGTTATCATGCCAAAGATGGTTCTTGCCAAAGGTAGATAGCGCGGAACCTCGGACGCAGGAACAAAGTAGGCCACGATAGACGACGTGCTAAAGAACATGGAAATAAAGGCGAGAATAACCATCAGCAAGCAGCCAAAAAGCATGTTTATAAAGACTGCTGGGTAACCCGTGATGGTCTGAATCTCTTTTCTGATCAGAGCAACAAAAGGCGTCGCGGACTTGGTGGAAATCTGTTTGGTGGTGAACTTCTTCTGGACCTTATCCTCGCTTACCAGCGCATTAATACGGTCGTTGAAGCGAGAAATGATTGCCACAATTGCTGCAGGAGCACCAACAGAAACCAGAACAAACAGTAAGAAACTGATAAGGGAGCCGGAGTTAAAGAAATCCGCAATCCACAGCGATGGAAGATAAACTACGCCAACTGAACTTGCAACGCTAAAGACGGTGTCGCGGAAATTACCCACCACACCTGGGGCAAACTTGTCTGCATTGAAAGATACCGTAAAGATAAAGAACAGATAAGCGACCATAAAGAAAAGGCCAAAAACGCCACCGATGACCATTCCCAAGTTCTTAAAGTGCAGCTTTGCAGCAAGGGCTGCAACCGCAAAAGCCAAGAGAATAGCTACAGAAACCGCAAGGTTAGGCCCAAGAAGAAGCGCGAACAAGGCGCCAATCAAGCGTGGAAGTGTAACAGCCTCAAAGGTGAAGTAAGCCAAAAAGACTGGCAGCATAATGACAATAGACCAGATACCCTCTGCAGCATACAGAGCTGCTACGCGAGAATAAATAATGGTGCTCTTTTTGATTGGAAGCGACATGATAAAGTCGTAATCCTTGTACGCAAAAAGCACGCCATTGGCCTTTACAAACGTCAAAATAATACCAGGTAGAGCGCCAACAAGAATTCCTGCCAGAGGAAGCAGCCTTGTGAAGCCAGCAATGGCTAGAGTTGTCGCAATGCCGTAAATGTAAACCATCATGAAGAGCGTGCCAACAACTACAAAAATACCACCGACAATAGGCAGAGCGTTTGCGCCAACCTTTTTCTCAAAATTCTTTCGAGCACCTATAACCTGCGTAGTCCAAATCATGGTGATCTGAACCTTAAGCAGCATCCAGAACACTTTGAGATTGGAAGGCAGTTTGAGCTCAGAGCGATCGAGAACAGGAACTTGACCAGCACTTACTTGAGCTGGAATAAAGACATCTCCTGAGAGTTGCAGGTTCTGCTCAGGCACATCGGGGCGCTGAGGAGCCTGTGGAACATTGTTTGCCATGACTAGTTCTCCTTAGGGAAGGAGGGAGGAACTGGAGCGCCTGGAGG
>CAUVID010000116.1:0-3238 GCA_963551855.1 Lancefieldella parvula
AGAAGTGCGCTGCGCAGAATCTCTGGAGTAAGACCAGTTGCCTTGTTGTCCATCTGCATTGCGGTAATACCCTTGGTGGTACCGCAGACCTTGAAGTCCATGTCGCCGAGGAAGTCCTCAAGACCCTGGATATCGGTAAGAACAACAGTCTTGCCGTTCTCCTGGATAAGACCCATTGCAACACCAGAAACAGGACGCTTTAGAGGAACGCCTGCATCCATAAGGGAAAGCGTAGAACCGCAGGTAGAAGCCATGGAAGAAGAACCATTGGACTCCATTACCTCAGAGACAACGCGGATGGTGTAAGGGAACTCTTCCTCGGAAGGAATGACAGGAAGAAGTGCGCGCTCTGCAAGAGCTCCGTGACCAATCTCGCGGCGCTTTGGACTGCCCATACGGCCAGTCTCACCGGTGCAGAATGGTGGGAAGTTGTAGTGGTGAATGTAGCGTTTGCCATCCATTGGCTCAATGGTGTCAAGACGCTGCCACTCGTTGAGCATGCCAAGCGTACAAATGGAGAGAACCTGGGTCTGGCCACGCTGGAAAAGACCAGAGCCGTGAACAAGTGGCAGGTAATCAGGCTTGACCATGATTGGACGAATCTCGTTAGCCACACGGCCGTCAACTCGCTCGCCGGTCTCAACAACCATGACGCGCATAGCGTGCTTCTCAAGGGCCTTGAGCTCAACCGCAATAGCACGGCTCCAAAGTTCCTGCTCCTCCTCGGTGAACTGAGCCTTGATCTCATCCATCAGGTCAGCAACCTTCTGCATACGAGACTGCTTGTCAGCGTCCTTAAGAGCAGCGCTCATCTGGTCGTAGTAGGCAAAGATGCGGTCGTGGACCTCAGCGATGGGCTCGTCAAGGATGTACTCGCGCTTAACGATAGGACCGTTAACCTCTTCCCACTTAGCAATGAACTTCTTCTGCTCCTCGCAGAAGGCTGCAATTGCTTCCTGACCAAATGCCATAGCAGAGAGCATGTCCTCCTCGGAAATCTCATCTGCACCAGCCTCAAGCATGGAAATAAAGGTGGAAGAACCGCCAAGCTCAAGGTCAAGGTCAGAGTGATCGCGCTCTTCATAGGTTGGGTTAACCAGGAACTCGCCGGTATCAGCGTTGCGGCCAATACGGACGCACGCAAGTGGTCCCTCAAAAGGAACGCCACCAACGGCCAGGGCAGCAGAAGCGCCCATGACAGAGATGGTATCAACAGCGTTTACCTGATCAGCAACAAGAGAAGTTGCAACAATCTGAACCTCATTGCGGAAGCCATCTGGGAAAGATGGGCGCAGAGGACGGTCAATCATACGAGCAGTAAGGGTTGCCTTCTCGGATGGACGAGCCTCACGCTTGAGGTATCCACCAGGAACACGACCAACTGCGTACATTTTCTCAATAAAATCAACAGTCAGTGGGAAGAAGTCGTAATCTTTACGCTCCTTGGAAACCACTGCAGTGAGAAGTACGGTGGAATCGCCGCACTTAACGATACAGGCACCTGTTGCCTGCTTTGCGAGCTCACCAGCCTCAAGGGTGTAGTGCTTACCATAGAGGTCAAATTCGTGAGTTACTTTAGTCATTTCTTTCCTCTTCTATCTCCGTTTGCCCCATTGCAAACGGGCCTCAAACATAAAGGGCGCCAGACGGCGCCCTAAAAAGCCAACTTACTGGATGTTGTCGCGGATACCCAGGGAAGCAATAAGAGTACGGTACTCTTCAATGTCGTTCGACTTGATGTAAGAAAGAAGACGACGACGCTTACCAACGAGCATCAGAAGACCACGACGAGTGTGGAAGTCCTTCTGGTGGGACTTCATGTGGTCGGTGAGCTGACGAATACGCTCAGTAAGAAGAGCAACCTGAACCTGTGCGGAACCGGAGTCCTTCTCGTCCTTGCCGTACTGCTTGATGAGCTCAGCCTTACGATCCTTAGTTACTGCCATAATAAACCGCCTTTCGCGTTGAATACTCCTTGTACTGAGAAGGTAGCCGGCAGTGACTAGCCCCTAAGAACAAGGAAATAACCTACAAAAGGATACCAGTTACTGGTGAACTTTGCTAGTAAAAATACACTTCAGCTAGATACTGAGCAAAAATTCAAATGCCTTCAGACGTGCTTCAAGGTGTGTAGCCGCCCAAATATGCGCGCTGGTAAGCAAAAAGAGCGCAGTTTCTGGAGCAATATCGGCAACAACAAGCTGGTCAAAGGTAAGTTTTAGAAGCGACGACAACCACGAGAGCTCAAGCGGAGTTACCTCAATGGCTCCCTCAATCTCATGCGCACAACTTCCACACAATGCGCCACCAGCAGCTGGCGAGAAGTACGTCAGAGCTTCATCTCCACAGGCAATGCACGATTCCAGCTCTGGGCGCCAGCCTTCGTGTGCCAAAACCTTAAACACATAAGCAGCAACAACAAGATCTAGGTGTTTCTCGTCATCTACTTCTTCGCAGGCTCTGAGAGCACGAGAAAGCAGCGGATAGAGAAACGCGTCCTCAATGCCGTCAATACACGAAAGTCGGGCAACTTCACAGATGGCTGACGCAGCCGCTACCTTAGAGAGATCTCCGCGAAGTGTGGCATGCGGCTCAAGCAAGGTTGCCTCGGACAGGATATCAAGCGAGCGACCTTCTGCTAGTAGTACGTCTAACTCGCAAAACAGTTCAACACGAGCGGCAAAGCGACCGCCTGGCTTTCTGGCGCCCTTTGCAACAGCGCGACGCTCTTCTCCCGAATCGGAGAGCATGGTTAAGATGAGGTCTTGCTCAGCAAGTTTTGTTCTATCAAGCACAATTGCTTTAAGACGAGAGGTCTTTCTACCAGGCACAATTAGTCCTCAGTTGAGTAACCTAGGCGTTTAATCTCGTTGGCATCACGTCTCCAGAGAGGCTGAACGCGCACCTGCAGGTCAAGATAAACCTTGCGACCAAACAGTTTCTCTAGATCTTTTCTAGCCTCAACACCAACGCGCTTAATCATAGAGCCACCCTGGCCAACTACGATGCCCTTTTGTCCTTCTCGCTCGACCAAAATGGTGGCAGAAATAGAGAGGTGTCCATCTGTTGCAACCTCGTAAGAATCGCAAACAACGGCAACGGAATGGGGAACTTCCTGACGAAGATTCAACAAGAGCTTCTCGCGAACAAACTCTGCTACCAGGTCTTCTGGTAATGCGTCAGTCTCCATATCCTCTGGGAACCACATAGGACCCTCAGGAAGATGCTCTGACACAAG
>CAUVID010000117.1:0-3237 GCA_963551855.1 Lancefieldella parvula
ACGTCATTAGTATACGTCTTATATCGAAATATAGCGGTTAAAGTGTATTTTTACGTCCAAATTTAGAAATTCTGCACTAAATATCAAAAACTTTCGTATATGTTTAGAGAGATTTGAGTTCAACTAGCAAAAAGCGGGAGGTGGATATGGCTCCAAACAATCAAACTCTGGGCAATAATGAACTAGGTGCCTGGAGGATTTTCTCGCTATTTATGCTGCTGCTTCAAAAGGGGCCTTTGCCTTCGGCAGAGATTTATACGGCGATTTACTCGGACTTATCCACTGACTCTGCATTAAGAACGTTTTCAAGAGATCGCACTGTTTTGAAACAGCTTGAATTTGCAATTACAGAGGTAAAAACGGGAAAAGAAAAGTCATTTTATCTTTCGGACTCGAATTTCTTTGATTCCTCGTACGACTTAAGCCCTGAAGATGCCAATCAGCTGCTTGTAATCTGCAGTGCAATTCTCACTGATACAACTTTTGTGTATCAAGAGAAATTGAGAAACGCGCTCTCTAAAATTGTGGGTAATTTTTATTCCTCGGACTCAGGCAAACCAGACAGCCAAAGACTCAGCACTTCTTCCCAAAGCAAAGTCTTTCCTGTTCTATACGAATCACTCAGCTCTAAACAACTGGTAAACGTCACGTACACAAACTCACAGGACCTAGTTAAGCAAAAGCATCTGGGCGTACTGGATTTCTTTGTTTCACAGGGACTTCTATACTTTGTGGCCCAAGATTATTCATCCGGTACTGAGAGCGCTTCCATCAAAACTTTTCGCGTTGACCGTATTTTAGATGCCGCAATTCTTAAAAATGAGTCCTTCTCCATACCAGAAGAGTTTGATTCAAAAGACTATAAACTCCTTGATTTCCAGCTTGGATTGCATACTGGCGTTCTTACTGCATTTGTCCCCAAAAATACACTTGCTGCATTTGAGCATTTCTCGCAAGGTCAAGGGGATGTTGAGCTCCTCTCTCATGGCGCTTTGTGGACCGTTGCTTACGCTCATGAAGACACCGCTTTGTCTTGGATTCTTGCTCATGGATTAATTCCAAGGTCTCCGGAGTCTCTTCTCGCAAAGTGGAAAGAGTCTTTAAGCGAGGTTGCCCATGGCTGTTAAAAACACCTCTTTTGGAAGAAAAAACATATCGTCAGCTGTCTATAAGCTCATACTGCTTGCTTCTGCATTGAGAGAGTCTTTTGACGCAGTTGAGCTGAGCGCGGTTCAGTCGCGATTTGGCATCTCCTCTGAAGAGGCTGCTATTCTGATGGAGCTTTTGCAGCTCACGGACGAGAATGGCTATCTTCCCCTCCCCCTTACGGGAGACCAAGATACTCTAACACTTGTTGGAGAGTCTCCCTTTACTGCTTGCAGGCTTGTCTTAACGGGTGAAGAGACTCTAGCGCTTAAAGAGGCTTTTATCGCTCTTGCTTTGCCCCAAGACAGTATATTTTGGAGCCTCTTGAAGCCTCCGTATACAAAAAGCTCTTCACCGGGCGGGTCTTCAGTCTCTCTTATCTCCAAAAGTCGCTCTAAAGAAGTAGATGCGTTCCTCACCTGCTCAAATGCAATTGCGGAGTCACAAATTATTTCATTTGAGTATCGTTCTGAGATGGCGTGTGTGGAAACTCAAAGCAATAAAGAAGCTGTAATCAGCCAAAGAAATGTTCTTCCCTATCAATTGTCATACGGCGAGAACGGCTGGCTTATCGAGGGAATAGATTTAGATCTCGAGCAGCAAAGGGTCTTCAGAGTCAATCGAATGAGCCGCATTGAAGCCCGCTCCGCTTCATTGAAGCAGTTAAAACTTGCAGAAAACGTAAAAGAATCTTCTACGCAAGAAAAGTCTCAGCTGGTAGAGCTTGTCTTTCTTGATAAAAACGCCCTTACGCACTATTCGTGGCCGGGACTTAAAACAGTTGGAAGCCAGCGCAATGCTGCAGAAATTAAAGCAACTATCCCCTACTACGGTGGAACGTGGCTGCTACAACGATTGCTTGCCCTTAAGGGAAAAGTAACAACCAAAGACAAGGCCGTGATGCACGCAATGCGCACTTACGCTGCGTCTTTGCTTGCTGCAGAAGAGCAGCTCTAAGCCAATCAGGTGATTGCAGCCCTGCTACGCGTCGTGTTCTTCTCGCCATTTGGCAATTTGGGCGGAGATATCCTTTGTTGAGACGCGCTGATAGTTCTTGTTGGGCAATGACTTCAAGAACGAACTGCCATATCGCTTGGACACAAGCCTGGAATCGGCAAGAACCAAAACGCCCTTATCCTCAGCGCTTCTAATAAGGCGACCAGCAGCCTGCTTTGTTGCAATTACCGCCTCTGGCAGAGAATAACGCCACCACGCACGATCTTCTCGCGCTTCACGCTCTTTGACCAGCGGTTCATTAGGGCTTGCAAACGGAAGCTTAGGAATTACTACGCACCTAAGCGTGTCTCCCGCAGCATCAAAGCCTTCCCAGAACGATTTAAGAGCAAACAGCGAGAGGTTCTTTTCGGCTAGGAACTTTTCACGAACACGACGTGCAGAAGAAGAGCGCTCCTGGCAGACAAGATTAAGGCCCTGCTCACTCAAGCGTGGCTCCAACGCTTCATAGAGGCGCTCCATATCGCGTCTGTTGGTAAAGAGCGTCAGCACTGAGCCACCCATCTGAACATGAACGTCGTATAGCAGCTTTTCCAGAGCGTCTAGGTAACCTGGATCAGTTGGTGCAGGCATGTCTTCGGCCACAAAGGCAGCCATATGATTCTCGTAGTCAAAGCTTGACTCTAAGTGCAGACTCTTGTGTTCAAAGGCGCCTCTATCCAGGCCAACAGCGTGCTCAAAATGCGAGAAATCATCTCCAACAGCAATGGTCGCCGAGGTAAACACAACGGAGTGCGTCTCAGGAAGCCACTTCTCTGCCAGCTCTGCACCAATATCGAGCTTCTCAGCCACAAGAGCCTCAGAGCCAATATCACGCTTCAGTCGAGTCAACTTTGCTGAATAGACATAACTCTTGTCCGTTCCCTCGCAAATGAGCTTCAGAGACTCCAAAAGGGTGCTCAAGAACACCCCCGCCTCGCTCAAGTTGCTTGCAAGGTTTGGAGCTGATGCAATGAGTGCCTCGGTGGTTTTTCCTATACGAAGCGTTGCTTCTTCAAGAGCAGAAAGAGCAACGGAAGCGGTCTCCAAGACCTCTTTCCATTCCTCTGTCTCTCTTACCTCATCGTTAATCCAAAG
>CAUVID010000118.1:0-3213 GCA_963551855.1 Lancefieldella parvula
CAGACTTAGCAAGGTTGATGCGCTCAAGGAAGTGACGAGGTGCAACCATCCATGCTAAGCGCAGTCCTGGGGCAAAAATCTTTGACGTGGTTCCCAGGTAAATGACATTTGGATCAAGCGTTTTAAGACGCGTCAGATCTTCTCCCTCAAAGCGGATAAGTCCATACGGATCATCCTCAACAACAGGGATGTTGTACTGGCGAGCCAACTCAAGAAGACGCAGGCGTCTTGGCATAGACATGGTGATGCCCGCAGGGTTGTTGAAGTTAGGAATAACGTAGATGAACTTAGGCTTTCTACCTTGGTCTGCAAGCTCTTTAAGCTTTGCCTCAAGAAGATCAGTTCTAATGCCTTCTTCGTCCATATCAATGGTGTGAACAGTGGGCTCATACGCAGAAAACGCCTGGAACGCACCAAGGTAACTTGGGCCCTCGCAGATAATATCGTCTCCCGGGTTAAGGAAGACGCGGCCCAAGAAATCAAGCGCCTGCTGAGAACCAGAAGTCAAAATCATCTCGTCGGGGTCAGCTTCGACGCCCTGAGCTGCCAAGATCTTGCAGATAGTCCTTCTGCACTCAATACGACCATCAGAGTTGCCGTATTGAAGAGACCTAAGACCCTCAACAGCAACGCAACGTCGAGCGCACTCCGCAACCTGGTCAAGTGGCAGCGAAGAAATGTCTGGTAAGCCACCAGACAGCGCAATGACACCTGGACGAGACAGTGCTGCAAACAAATCTCGTACTTCGCTTTTTCGCATGGTTTGAACGCGATCTGCGTACAGATCACCCCACTGATCAAACGAGATTCTGCTGTCATCCATAGAACTCTTACTCCTTACAAGCCATCTTTGGGCAAAAATTGTGCCGAAAAGATGTACTTATTGTTTTAGGACGTAGTCTTTTTAGTATCGCTCAAATATCAATAAATTACAGGGTAAAATATGGCGCATACGCTAAACGGTTTCTGTTGACCGGTAAAGCAACTGGTCACGCCTATTTTTGTAGAGAGGATTTTTATGGACAGCGCAAATAACACTGTTGAATTGAACGCAGCGCTTTCAAATCCCCGCGATGATATCGCTAAACTTGATGAGCTTGAGAAAAAACTTTTTGCTCTTAACTATGCAGCTAACGAGATTGGCTCTTTTGGACCATGCATTGATCCTAAAAAGGCTGCTGAAGAGCGTGGAGAAGCCCTGGCAATCCTTGGCGAGCAAATCCAGGAGACCCTCTGTGATCCTGCTGTTGGTGCACTGCTTGATAGACTTCACGAGAACCGCGCTCTGCTTGATGAGACTCATCGTGCACAGGTTAAAATTCTTCGTCGTGATAGAAGCCAGCTGGTAGATGTCCCCGTTGAGCTTCAGAGTAACTTTGTCCGCCTCACCACAGAGACTAACGAGGTCTGGGAGCAGGCAAAAAACAGTGATGACTGGTCGCTCTTTGCACCAAAACTGGACGGCTTGATTGAGCTCCGCAAAGAGATGTGTCAGGCCCGAGATGCATCCAAAGATCCCTATGACCTGTTGCTGAGCGATTTTGAGCACGGTACCAACAGAGAGTTCTATAACACCTTCTTTAATAACGTTAAAGAAGTGGTAGTTCCTCTGGTTGCCGATTGCATGGCTTCTAAGCGCCAGCCAAGCACCAAGCCTCTTGAGGGCAAGTTTGACGTCAATCGTCAGTGGGACCTTGCAAAAGACCTGGTAAAACTCCAGGGTCTTGACGAGGACGCTTACTGGCTTGGCAAAACTGAGCACCCTTACACCGGCGGCCCTGGTATTGGCTTTGTCATGGTTGCCAGCCACGCTTACGAGAATAACGTGCTCTCCAATGTCTATTCCATGCTGCATGAGAACGGCCATGCCCTCTACGAGCAGGGTATTAACTGGGAGTATCGTTTTACTTGTCTGAGCACCGGCACTTCTATGGGCATGCACGAGTCTCAGTCCAGATTCTTTGAGAACTACGTTGGCCTCTCTGAGGCATTTGCAGAGCCTCTTATTCAGCTTATGCGCAAACACTTCCCTGGTCAGCTTAATCGCGTTACTGCCTTCCAGCTCTTCTCGGCAGCTAACAAGGTACAGCCAAGCCTCATCCGCACCGAGGCAGACGAGCTCACGTATCCGCTGCACATCCTCATCCGTTATGAGATGGAGCAGGCACTTTTGTCTGGCGAGATTACCGCAAAGGATGTCCCAGCTCTTTGGGCCGAGAAGTACAAGCAGTACCTGGGCGTTACGGTTCCAAATAACACTGAGGGCGCTCTTCAGGATGTCCACTGGTCATGGGGTGAGTTTGGCTACTTCCCAACCTATGCACTTGGTAGCGCATATGGCGCTCAGTACAAGCACGCCATGATTGCTGAGGGTATGGACTTTGATGCCGTCTGCGCATCTGGAGACCTTGCTCCTATTAGGGAGTGGCTGGGTAGCCGTATTTGGACCTGGGGTCGTGCAAAGGACTCCAAGGAGCTCATCATGGGCGCATGCGGCGAGCCTTTTGACGTTCACTACTACACCAAGTATCTGACTGACAAATACTCTCGCATCTATGGTCTAACCAGTGCATAAGCACAGACCGTAGACACGAGTGGAAATATCTATCCTCTACCAATTAAACGAAAGGGATGAAATGAAAAAGTTTTTTGAGGAGTTCAAAGAGTTTATCCAGCAGGGTAATGTCATGGACATGGCTATTGGTATCATCATTGGCGGCGCATTTACTGCTATTGTTACCTCTCTTGTCAATGACATCATTAATCCATTTATTAAGCTAGTTTCTGGTGGCGGCACCGAGGTTTCTGGCCTTTCCATCCCAGTTCCTGGCACTCAGAACGGCATTGACTTTGGTGCCTTCATCAGCGCAATCATCAACTTCCTGATTATTGCATTTATTGTCTTCTGCATGGTTAAGGCTCTCAACAAGTTCAAAGAGGCATCCAAGCTACAGAAAAATGCAGAGGAAACTGTTGAAGAAGCAGCAGCTCCACACTGCCCTCACTGCCTTGAAGAGGTTAAAGAAGGCGCAACTCGCTGCCCACACTGCACTGGCGAGATTGCAGGCGGCGCACACGCTGCGTAACATCAGCATTCTGCTAAAAAGCACGCTTTTTACACGCGTAAAAGGTTAGCAAGAAAAAAAGCAGGCATATCATGTACCGACCCCCAAAAGTTAGACCAAAATCTAACGATTAGGAGGTCGGTATTTT
>CAUVID010000119.1:0-3182 GCA_963551855.1 Lancefieldella parvula
AGTCTCCAGCAGTAGTTGAAATCTGCTTAAGCTCGGCGTCAGTCTCATCGTCGCCTGTGCCCTTGAGCCTTAACCTGCCAGTCTCAGCGTCAATCTGTCCCGTAAAATAACCCGCAGTTCCCTCAAGAGTAACGGTAATCTTTCCATCTGCATCAACAGTCCAGGTAAAAGGCTTCATTATGCCAAAGCGAGTAAACAAGCCAGTTCCATCCTCAGCAAAGCTGAAAGCATAAATTGCATGGAACTGTTCTTTATAATCGTCGTAGGCTGCGCCCTCCTTTAGGTTTCCTAGTCCGGGTTCAAAGACATCATAGGCTTCCCAAACACCTACAATCTGACCAGCAGACTTTTTGTTTCCTGCGGGACTGTTATCCCCTGATGAGCATGCACTAAGCACTGCACTTACAGAAAGCACAAGTGCAAGCAGGCATCCTAACAGCATTTGACGCTTTTTCATTAAACTTCCTTCCATACGTGCAGCGATATAAAACCAACTTTTAGCAGTTATTTGCTCTGTCCGGTAGGCAAATCAAATGTCACGGTTTTATCGTCATTATGAAGGGCGCCATTGCTAGAGTGGTCATACTCAAGAGTGCCTTTTACATCTGTGACTTCAGAAAGTGACTTATCTCTACGTTGGTTATTAAGAACGTACTCATAGACTCTCTCACCTGGCTCTAACACGTTAAATCCATAAGCCCAATAGCCATCGGTTGGATCTTGAATAGTAAATTTATAGCCGGTTGTATAAGGAGTTCTATTAATAACCTCAAAGACATAGCCTTCAAAACCCTTGAGGTCTTTAAGGGAAGCGATGCCAATAAGCCTTACATAGAGCTCATCGGTATCAACAATGACCTGATCAAGCTCAGTGGTGATAGTAAAGCGTAGTTTAGTTTCATGCGATGAAGTGTTCTTAGAAATATTGCCCGTTCCTGTTAATGGATTAAAAGGCTCATATCTAATATGAGAATAATCACCTGAGGTCTTGCTTACCTGAGTAAGGATAGCTTTAGAACCATCAGAGCCCTCAACGGTCATCTGACCTGAGGAATCAACGCTTGCTGTATAGCTTCCAGCATTGCCTGCAAGGGTGATAGTAAGCTTTCCATCGGCATCAACAGACCAGGTAAAGGGCTTCTGAGCGCCGAAGCGAACAAACAAACCAGTGCCATCGTCAGAGAAGTCATAGCCATAAATTGCTAGATAAACATCTCTAACATCTTTGTACATGTCTTCAGTGACTGTGCCCTTATTTTCATCTTCGATTGACTTGGCTTCCCAAATGCCTACATAAGGAGCAAGAGCAGCTTTCTTCTCTTCTGCTTCCTTCTGAGCGGCAATCTCTTCAGGTGATGGTAAACCAAAAATATTAGGGCTACACGCAGTAAATACAACACCTGATGAAAGCGCAAGTACCAGTGCACAAGTCAGTGCTAGTTGACGTCTTTTCATTAAGCATCCTTTCAGTGGGAGCAGTGCCAAATTAAAAAATTTAAGCCTCTACTATCCAATATGTTACAATAAATCTCTCAAATAGGATAATTTTTTATATCCTGAATAGTTCTACCAGCTAAAAGGAGGACGCTTTATGTCACTTCCAACTCCACCAGAAGCACCACAAAAACCCGCTCAAAAACAAGAAACTCTAAGCAACGTTTATCTTTACGATAAAAACGACACCTCCCCAATTCCTCTTACTTACGATGTAATTGATTTTGGTAAACCTCAGGGAGGCGCTAGCCCTCTTGTTGGTTGGGCAGCCGGTGCGTTTTTTGCTGTTGGCGGCCTCTGGAATTTCTTTAATTTAAATGGTGAGGGCACCATTTTTGCAGGAATTCTTTTGTGCGCCATTGGTGGCTTACTTATTGCAGCTGGTTTCTTTATGAATGGCTATAGCATTATTGCTAATGCAAACGGATTTAGGTCTGGAACAGCCAATAGCGGAGAAGTTACCGAGTGGCCTGTTGATCGTGGTTACTTTACTGTTAAGGTCCGCCTTGGTACTAACAAGACAGCTCGTATGGCTATGAACAGCGCAACTTTAACTATTACTAGGCCAGATAACCTTCCTCTTTCTGTTCAGCAAGTTACTTTCACAGGTTCTAACACTGCTGAACTTAAGCAGCGCTGTGAAGTACAGGCTGACCGCATCTGGAACTGGGCTGTTGCAAAGGGATATATCTTTTAGAGTGTCCTAAAAGCTCGTTTAACCGCGAGCCAAAAATCAAAAGATACCTTAAAAAGAAACGCCCCTAGAAATGAACTGCCTCCCATTTCTTATGTCCAAGAAATGGGAGGCGGTTCATATGCGGGGGATTATGATTTTGCAGCGTGTTAGCGTCGGCTTTTAGGCTTGGCCCACAAAATAGCGCAGCTTTGGTAGGTTCTGCCGAAGAATCGACATGTTTCTAATCAAGATAGCTAGGCAGCTAGGCGGTCGCACTACCCGATATGCATCTCTATGCATAAACTTAACCTAATATGCTAGAAAATGAATAGCGTCATATAAAAGATTTAACTATAGGTAAATTCCGCACCTAAGGAACACACCTAAGTCGGATAATCTGCTCAGATGAGGGCATTTTACACATCTAATGACGATAATCTGCATGATTAAGGTATTTTCAGCGTAATGTATACGTCTTTTTGACAGATTATCCGACTTAGGTGTGTTTTGAACTGCCTCCTATTTCTCGTGTCCAAGAAATAGGAGGCAGTTCAAAAATCTTATTTCTAGAGGCGTATTTATTGCTTATTAGCTCTTGCAGTTTATTACTTCAGTTTCTTACGCAGACCAAGTACAACAAGAGTAATGCCAGCTGCTGCGATAACACCTGCTACAGAGCTTGCGTCACCAGTGTTAGGCAGAACGCCCTTCTCGCGCCTAGGCGCAGGAGTTTGGGATGCATCAGAGGCAGGTACAACTGGGGTGGGCTCTGGTTCTGGCTGAGGCTCAGGTTCTGGTTCTGGCTCTGGCTCTGGCTCAGGATTTGGCGCCCAAAGCGGAGCAAAAAAGTAATAGTAAGTTGTAGTGTCATCACGAAGGTCGTCGGTAACGGACCACGTGGTAATATCAGCAAAATTCACGTGAACAAATCCATTAGCATCAACGGTGTAAGGCATCGACTGGTCAGGAGTTGCGTTATCCCTTTGATTACCGAGAAGTGTTTCTGACGAAT
>CAUVID010000120.1:0-3156 GCA_963551855.1 Lancefieldella parvula
CTCTACTTCATTATTTCTAGAGTCATTCCTATTTTTAAAAAGGTATTTAAGAGATACGACGCACTCAATGAATCCGCTGAAGAAAACTTGGCTGGTATCCGTGTTGTTAAGTCATTTGTAAATGAAAACTTTGAGCGTCAGAAATTTGATAAGGCTTCAGAAGAGCTGCGCGAAGATTTTACAGCAGCCGAGAGGCTCATGGCTCTGAACTCTCCATTTATGAACTTCACTATTTACGTGCTGTTTGTCTTCATTCTGTACTTTGGCTCGTATCTGATTGTTTCTTCTCAGGGAACTGCATTTGGCGTTGGACAGCTTTCTTCGCTTATTACGTATGGCTTTATGATGCTTATGTCACTCATGATGCTTTCCTTTGTCTTTGCCATGATCATCATTGCAGAAGAAGGTGCTCGCCGCATCTGTGAGGTACTTCTTGCAACTTCTACTATTAACAACCCAGAAAATCCTTTGACTGAGGTTACAGACGGATCCATTGATTTTGAGAACGTTGGATTCTCCTATTCCGGTCCAGAGGGTCGAGAAGCCCTGTCTGATGTAGATCTTCACATCAACTCTGGTGAGGTCATCGGTATCATCGGTGGTACTGGTTCTGCAAAGTCCACACTGGTGCAGCTTATTCCTCGCCTATACGATGTAACCGCTGGTGGCGTTTCTGTTGGCGGACACAATGTCAAAGACTATGACATTGATACTCTTCGTGGTGCTGTTGCCATGGTTCTTCAGAAAAACGTTCTCTTTAGCGGTACCATCAAAGAGAATCTCCTGTGGGGTAACCCTGACGCTACCGATGAAGAGATTCTTGAGGCAGCTCGTCTTGCTCAGGCTGATAGCTTTGTTCAAACCTTCCCTGATAAATATGAGACTCATATCGAGCAGGGTGGCAACAACGTTTCTGGTGGTCAGAAGCAGCGACTCTGTATTGCGCGCGCACTGCTTAGACGTCCAAAAGTACTTATTCTTGATGACTCTACCAGTGCTGTTGATACAAAGACAGATTCTTTAATTCGCTCTGGTCTTAAAGATTTCTTGCCTGATACCACCAAGATCATCATTGCTCAGCGTACTTCCAGTATCGAAGAATCTGACAAGATTATTGTTCTGGATAACGGCCGGATTAACGCAATTGGTACGCACGAAGAACTCCTGAAAGATAACCCAATCTACCGAGAAGTGTACTTCTCACAGAACAAGCAAAGTGTTGATGAAAATCAGTCTCAGGAAGGTGAGGTGACTTCTCATGAGTAGGGCAACAGAAACAAACAACACAAGACCAAAGCTTCCCGTGGGAAAAATTCTTACTCGAACCATTAAAATGCTCTGGGAGTTCTATCCTGTCCTTCTCCCTATAGCACTCCTTGGTGCTGTTATCCAAGCAATTATGCAGTCACTCCCAAGTGTCTTCTTGGAGCGAATCCTCTCTATCATCTCTAACTTTATTGATACTGGCGACTGGAGTTCTGCTGAAGGCTTAGTCTTCCAGAACGTGGCTCTTCTCGCCACCTTCTACGTCATTGGACTTCTTGCAAATATCATCTCTACCCAGGGTATGGCTATTGTCACCCAGGGAGCTCTGCAAAAATGGCGTTCAAAGATGTTCTCGCACATGCAAGACTTGCCTATTAGGTACTTTGATACGCACCTCAATGGCGACATTATGAGCTATTACACCAATGATATTGACGCAATGCGCCAAATGATTGGCACCAGTCTTCCAAACCTCCTCTTTACCTCTGTGGTTATCATCGCAGTAGTATTCATCATGTTTTACTACAGTGCACTTATGGCCATGGTTGTTCTGTTTGGATTCTCTTTGATGGGCCTTGCTACTAAAAACCTTGGTGGTAAGTCTGCAAAGAACTTTGTTAAGACTCAGAAGACTACCGCAGATGTTGAGGGACACATTCAGGAAATGATGAATGGCGAGAAGGTCGTTAAGGTCTTTAGTCATGAGGCAGAAACTATTGAATCATTTGACAAAATCAACGATGAGCTGATGGTTGTTGCAAGAAATGCAAATCTTTATGCCAACACGCTTATGCCTATCCTCAACAATCTGGGCAACATTATGTACGTTGTAGTTGCTGTAGTTTCTGGTGTGTTTATTACTCTGAACATTCAAAACGTTTCTTTGTCTGGACTGCCTTTCACCATTGCTGTAGCTGTCCCCTTCCTCAACATGACACGTCAGTTCTCCGCTCAGATCAACCAGATTTCTAGTCAGATTAACTCTGTTGTTATGGGTATCGCTGGTGCTAATCGAGTTTTTGAGCTACTTGATGAACCAGCAGAGACTGAAGAAGGTTACGTTACTTTAGTCAACGCAGAAACCATTGACGGTAAAGTTCAGGAAGCTGAGTACCGCACCGGTTACTGGGCTTGGAAGTATCCACACAGTGACGGCACGGTTACTTACACCCCTGTTAAGGGAGACGTTCGTCTCTTTGATGTTGACTTTGGCTACGAGCCTGGCCACACCGTGTTGCATGATATTTCTCTTTATGCAAAACCTGGTCAGAAGGTTGCCTTTGTTGGCGCAACAGGCGCTGGTAAAACAACCATTACTAACCTGCTCAACCGCTTCTATGACATTGAAGATGGCAAGATTCGCTACGACGGCATCAACATTAACAAAATTAGAAAGAGCGCTCTTCGTCGTGCTCTCGGTATTGTTCTGCAAGACGTCAACCTCTTTACGGGTACCGTCTTGGATAACATCCGCTACGGCCGTCTTGATGCTACTGATGAGGACTGCGTGAAGGCCGCAAAACTTGCTGGTGCCGATGACTTTATCAGACGTCTTCCTGACGGCTACCACACTAT
This sequence comes from Lancefieldella parvula, assembly GCA_963551855.1. GTDB lineage: Bacteria > Actinomycetota > Coriobacteriia > Coriobacteriales > Atopobiaceae > Lancefieldella > Lancefieldella parvula_B. The sequence goes on from CAUVID010000120.1 coordinate 2,842, forward strand.
GCTCAAGGACAACGGCAGCGCCCTCTCCCAAGGACAACGCCAGCTCATCTCCATTGCCCGCGCCGCGGTCGCAGATCCACCCGTCATGATTCTGGACGAGGCTACCTCCAGCATTGACACACGTACTGAAGCAATTGTCCAGCGTGGTATGGACGCTCTGATGTACGACCGCACCACCTTTGTTATTGCTCACCGTCTTTCTACGGTTAGAAACGCAGATGTTATTGTCGTACTTGACCACGGTCGCATTATTGAGCGCGGTACACACGACGAACTTCTCGCCAAGCGAGGAACGTACTACCAGCTCTACACAGG
>CAUVID010000121.1:0-2990 GCA_963551855.1 Lancefieldella parvula
TGATTTTCTCGCTTATGCTGCGCTTTATTCCAACACTTGCGGGCGACGCCGTATCTATTTCAGAGGCTCAAACTGCTCGCGCAGGAGACGTTGCTTCAGGCTCGCTGCCTAAAAGACTCCGTGCGACCTTCTCCATTGTGGTGGCACTTCTGGCCAGTTCGCTCAGGCATGCCAACAACCTTTCTAAGGCACTTGACGCTCGACACTATGTAGCAGGGGCTTCTCGCACTCGTTGGCATCAGCCAACCTTTGGCGCTTGCGAGGCAATTGCCTTGGTCGTCACAGTTTGTTTTATCGCGCTTATCTTTGTGCTGGCGTAAAACTTTTAACTAAATAATCTGTATTTTTAACGCTCTGTTACAACCCGTTTTTCTTTTCTCGACAACCGCCAATTTGGCCACCTAAGTAACGTACAATAAAGCCAGTAAAAGCGTTCAAGGCTTGCATTGAAAGGTGGCCCCATGGTCCTGCGCGTCTACGTCCAAAGAAAATCTGGTTTCGAGGGCGAGGCAAAAGCCCTGCTCAAAGAAGTGAAAGACCTTCTTGGTATTACCGAGTTACAACGCATTGACCTGCTTAACCGCTATGATGTTGAGGGAATTTCAGAGGAACTCTTTGAGTCCTGCATTCCCACCGTTTTCTCCGAGCCACAGTCCGATCTTGCCAGCCGTACCATGCCAGAGTTTTCTTCTGAAGGTGCGGCTGTTCATACGTTTGCTGTTGAGTTTTTGCCTGGCCAGTTTGACCAGCGCGCAGACTCTGCAGCTGAGTGTGTGCAGCTCATCAGCCAGGGAGAGCGACCACTTGTTCGCTCTGCTCGCCTTTACGTGCTAACCGGAAATCTCACAGAGGCAGACGTTGCCGCCATCAAGAACTACCTGATCAACCCCGTTGAGGCCCGCGAGGCTTCCCTTGAGCTGCCCGAGACCCTCAAGATTTCCATTCCAGAGCCTGCTGATGTAGAGGTTCTTGAGGGCTTTAACGCCCTTGACCAGGACGGCCTCAAGGAGTTCATTGCTTCTCACGGCCTTGCTATGGACCTGGCTGACCTCACCTTCTGCCAGCAGTACTTCACCGATGAGCAGCGCGATCCTACCATCACCGAGATTCGCGTCATTGACACCTACTGGTCTGACCACTGCCGCCACACCACCTTTAACACCGGAATTACCGGTGTGCAGATTGATGATGACCTGGTAAAGGCCGCGTTTGAGAAGTATCTCTCCATGCGCAAAGAGCTTGGGCGAGAAGACCGCGCCGTCTCTCTTTGGGATATGGCAACTATTGGTGCAAAGTACCTTCGCGAGAAGGGCGTTCTCACCAATCTTGATGAGTCAGAAGAGATTAATGCCTGTACCGTAAAGGTAAAGGTAGACGTTGACGGCAACGACGAAGACTGGCTCTTCCTCTTCAAGAACGAGACTCACAACCACCCAACCGAGATTGAGCCTTTTGGTGGCGCAGCTACCTGTATCGGCGGCGCGATCCGCGATCCCCTTTCTGGCCGTAGCTACGTCTACCAGGCAATGCGCGTCACCGGCGCCGCAGATCCAACTGTTCCGGTTTCTCAGACCCTTCCTGGAAAGCTTCCCCAGCGCACCATCGTTCGCACGGCGGCTGCAGGTTATTCCAGCTACGGCAATCAAATTGGCCTTGCTACGGGCCAAGTTTCTGAGCTCTACCACCCAGGCTACGTTGCAAAACGCATGGAGATTGGTGCTGTTGTAGGCGCCACTCCTCAAAGCCACGTCCGCCGCGAGCGTCCAGAAGATGGCGATATCATCGTCCTTCTCGGCGGCCGCACTGGTCGTGATGGCATTGGTGGCGCAACTGGTTCTTCCAAGGCCCACGACGCTGGCTCCATTGAGCGCGACGGAGCCGAGGTCCAGAAGGGCAACGCCCCTGTTGAGCGCAAGCTTCAGCGCCTCTTCCGCCGTGAAGACGCTTGCAAGCTCATTAAGCGCTGCAACGACTTTGGTGCAGGCGGTGTCTCTGTTGCTATTGGCGAGCTTGCCGACGGCCTTGACGTCAACCTGGATGCTGTTCCTAAGAAGTACGACGGCCTTGATGGCACTGAGCTGGCAATCTCCGAGTCTCAGGAGCGCATGGCCGTTGCGCTTGAGGCAAAAGACGTCGAGCAGTTCTGCGCATACGCCCGCGAAGAAAACCTCGAGGCAACCATTGTGGCAACGGTCACCGAGGATCCTCGTCTGGTCATGCGTTGGCGCGGTCAGAAGATTGTCAACATCAGCCGTGCATTTCTCGCCTCAAACGGCGCACCTAAATCAATCACCGTGCGCCTGGCCAAGCCTCTTGCCTACCAGCGCACCTGGGCAGGCACAACTCTTGGCGAGAAACTCCACTCGCTGGTACGCGATCTAAACGTTGCATCCAACAAGGGTCTCTCCGAGCGCTTTGACTCCACCATTGGCGCAGGTACCGTCCTCATGCCATTCGGTGGCGCTCGCCAGCTGACCCCTGCCCTTTCTATGGTGGCTAAGCTTCCTGTTATGGGTCAGACCAATACGGTCTCGGGCATGGCCTGGGGCTTTAACCCCTACCTCATGGAAGCCGACCAGTTCCGTGGCGCCTACCTCTCTGTTGTTGAGTCCGTTTCCAAGCTGGTTGCTACCGGCTTTAAGTACCAGGACCTCTACCTCACCTTCCAGGAGTACTTCGAGAAGCTCGGTCAGAATCCTAACCGTTGGGGCAAGCCAGCAGCGGCCCTTCTTGGCGCACTGATGGCACAGGTCAACCTTGGTCTTGCAGCTGTCGGAGGCAAGGACTCCATGTCCGGTACCTTTGAGGACCTGGACGTTCCACCAACGCTGGTTTCGTTTGCTACCGGCCTTACCAAGGTAGATAAGATTGTCTCCAACGAGTTCAAGGGTGCAGGTCACAGGCTTATCTCCATTGTCCCGTCCTACGACGAGAGCGGCCTTCTCCCCGATAACGAGTCCCTGCTCACCGCATACAAGCTGGTCAGCACC
>CAUVID010000122.1:0-2967 GCA_963551855.1 Lancefieldella parvula
AGTGGATATTGTTTGCGAGGTGCCATGGGTTTCTCGCCATGCTTTACTGCTGCAAGGAACCGGTGTTAAGCACAGGCTGAGCCTCGGACTCGCCGCAGAGAACAACCATGAGGTTGGAAGCCATAACAGCCTTGCGGTCCTCGTCGAACTCAACAACGCCATTCTCAGAAAGCTGGGTGAGGGCCATGTCAACCATGGAAACGGCGCCCTCGACGATCTTTTTACGTGCAGCGATGATTGCCTCTGCCTGCTGGCGACGGAGCATTGCCTGCGCAATCTCAGGGGCGTAGGACAGGTGCGTGAGGCGAGCGTCGTCAACGGTGATACCAGCAACAGAAAGGTTGCGACTCAGCTCGGACTGAAGCGCCTCGGAGACCTCCTCGATGTTGGAACGCAGAGTAATTGCGGTGTTGGACTCGGACTCGTCCTCCATGTGGTCATAGCTGTAGATGCTCGCGACGTGCCTGAGCGCGGTCTCTGCCTGCATAGTAACGTAGCTGTCGTAGTCGTCGACGTCAAAGAGGGCCTTTGCGGTATCGCTCACGCGCCAAACAACAACCTCGGCGATCTCGATTGGGTTACCCATGCGGTCGTTGACCTTGAGGACTTCGCCGTTCAGCGTACGAGCACGGGTGGAAATGATGGAGGTATGTACGCTTACACTGGGAGTAACGCCTGCAGCGAGAGAAGAAAGGTCTCCCAAGTTTGTGGAAAGAGTCTTGGCATAGTAAGGATTTGCCCAGCGAAGACCCTCGTCCTTAACGGTGCCAATATACTTACCAAACAGCACGCAAACCTTTGCTTGACCAGGCTGAAGGCTGAATAAGCCGCTTGAAACAAACATTCCGGCAAAGAAGAATACCAGCGCACCAATGATGCTTGGGAACGATGGGTCCAGGAGAGGATTTCTGTCTGCAGCGATAGCGCTGAGTACAAAATTAGCCAAAAACAGGGCTGCAACTGCAAAAAGAACAATGGTAATCAGCAGGAACAGCCAACCACTCTTGGACTTAATGATTTTCTCGGTGCTCATAAGATCTCCTTTGTAACAATGAGCTTCATGTTGGCATCATTGTGATATCACATTGATTGCAAGTCAATAGAAATTTTTATTTGAATATTATTTAAAAATTGCAGGTAAGGAGGTGGTTTTGTTGACCTCGGCGCGCGGCGAGAGGTGAGCGGTGAGAAAAACGCTTGATGCGGCGCATGGCGAGAAGTTCGTCTCTTCGAGAAAAGTAACCGATCTGTAAGGCTTGAACTAAGCGCGCCTGATTTCTGCAAAGAATCTGTAACGTTTGCCTGAAAACATCAAAGAATCGGTGGATTCTGCCTGATTTCATCAAAGAATCTGTGTCCCAAACACAGATTCTTTGCACTTTTCAGGCGGGCCTTTCGGGACGTGACTTTTGAATCCGAGGTTAGTTTCACGAGCACTCTTATGGAGCCTGATTTTCTCGCCAAGTCTGAGCGATTTGCCGGAAAAGCGCACCATATCTGAGCGATTTGCCGGTTTTTCTCGCCAAGTCTGAGCTGTTTTACTCAGACTTGATGCGGTTTTCAGGCTCATAACTAGAGGCAATCAAAAGATGGTGGAGAATAGCTCGGTTGCATAAAAACACACCTCGGGAGAGACCCCAAGGTGTGTTCGGTGTGCACTATTGCCTGCTCGCAGGCTATGCTCGCAGCCGACGCTGCTCGCGCCCGTCGCAGCCCGCAGCGCGATTTGACTCGCGGCCACAGCCGGGACGGCCCGCATCACGCTAGTCGATACGAGCGTCTACCTCAAGCCAACCAAGCTGGTCGATGTTGCCCTTGACGTGCTCGCAGGACTTACGCCATGCCTCAATCTCAGAGTCGGAGAGCTCGGGCACAAAGACCTTCTCGACACCATTGGCTCCGATAACTGCAGGAAGTGAAGAGTAGAAGCCAGAAACGCCATACACGTCGTTGAGCAGCGTGGAGACTGGCGTGATCAGCTTGGTGTCGTGGACAATAGCCTTGATGACCTCGACAGCGCCGTTTGCAATGGAGTACTCGGTGCACTGCTTGCCGCTGTAAGTGACGTAACCGCCCATACGTCCGGCCTGCTCAAGCTCTGGGAGGTCAAAGGTCTTGCCTGCCTGAGCTGCAACTTCGTCGAGGGTGAGGCAGCCAATGGAAACGTGTGACCAGCAAGCAAACATGCCGTTGCCGTGCTCGCCGAGCATCCAAGCGTTGATGCAAGATGCTGGATAGCCGGTAGCGCCGGAAAGCGCATGGCGGAGTCGAGCGGAGTCGAGCGTGGTACCGGAGCCGATAACCTTATTTGGATCGGCGCCAGTCAGATACTGGAGCTCGGTGGTAACAACGTCGCATGGGTTTGCGATGTTGACCCAAACGCCATCGAAGCCTGCGTCTGCAATGCGCTTGGCAAACTTCTTTGCTTCGTCAGTGGTGACGAAGAGCTCACCATCACGACTACCTGCTGCAGCCTCAATGTGGCCAGCAGCATTAACAATAATGTCGCAACCAGCAAGCTCCTCGTAACGGTCATCAAGCTCATAGACGCGAGCAGGGTGTGGATAAAATGGCATTGCGTCCAGCAGGTCGTTTACCTGAGCTTTGCACAGGACTTCGTTTGTATCACTAATAAAGAGCTCGGTAACAAGTCCCTGGTAAAGCAGGGCATTTGCAACGTGAGCGCCGACGTGATTAGCACCAATAATGCCAATCTTGCTGATGAGAGCCATAATCCACCCCTTTATCTCGTCCAAAATTACTGTGCCTGATAGCCTAGCGGTTTTTTGCATAAACGGGCAACGATACAGAAAGACGAAACAGATTAGATACAACAGTCCCCTCAACGTGCCATTAAAACCTGTAAACGGTATAGTAGTAATCCAAGATTTGGAGAGGAACTATGGGATACAAGACACCAACATGCTCTATTGCGCGTAGCTGCGGAGGCTGTGAATGGCTTTCGGT
>CAUVID010000123.1:0-2955 GCA_963551855.1 Lancefieldella parvula
GTCAGCCTAAAATTCCGCTTGAGCGCTGGAACGACATGATGGATGTTGTGGACGCACGCAACATTACCTCAGACGTGGTGCTCAACGCTCTTACACTGCGCGGCATCAACTACGCGCTGCTTACAAAAGACGCGCTTACCTGGCGAGAAGAACATGATGCTGCAGGTGAGACTGACTCAGAAGTGCACGATCTTCTCGCCAAGAGCTTTGAGCGCATGGATGCAAAGCACGTGTTTGAAAACCCTGCAATCTCAGGCTCTGGAAAAGCTTTCTTTGCACAGGTACGAGGCATTGCTCTGCCAAAAGATGACAAGTTTGCTCGCTATGCATATCTAGCCAAAGAGGGATTCTTCCGTGTCAAAAATGATGGCATAGCACAGACGTTTAAATCACTCATGGACAGGCGTTAAGATTTGGTTCTAGAGGCTTGATCTAAACACAAATCGCCAGGCTACTCTAGAATCGCACGCTCAAAAACACACTCAATTTTGATGCTGCTTATGTGTCGCTGCGGCTTATACAAGTGGAATGCGCATAAAGCGTGCGTACCATACAGCTCTTCGTGCATAGGCATAGCGCGCCTGCGTTGTAGTAGACAAAATGGCACCAAGCAAAGCATGAGCAACCAATCGCGGCGAAGTTGCTTCAGTAACAATCAGATGAGCTACAGGATTAGAAAGAATCTTAACAATCAGATTTTCTTTCTCCTCATGGCTGAGCTGGGATTCTCCGTTAAAAACGGGATACATGTTCTTAAGAAGCTTGCTGATCAGATAACGACTAATCAACTTTTGAACTTTTTTAGAGTTTGCAAAGCCAAGGTGCTTGGCAAGGGCACCAAGTGCCTGACGCTCTTGGGTAAGTTTATCCATAGCGGCAGTAATAGTATCTTCTTCCTTAGAAGAATCTGCTGGTACATCTACAAAAATTGCCTCTGGAGCGTACGTGATGTTTTTTGCGATCTCAAAACAGTAGCCTACAAAATTGCATTCACCATCAGTCTCTGGCTCATGTTTAATATCGGTCAAAATACGCGTTGAGCACAGCTTTCCGCTCATAGACGTCAAATAAGGAAGCTGTGACTCCTCAAATACCTGCGACAATGCAGAAGCCTTTGCACCAAAAGCCCTTTTGCATTCCATAGGTGAATTGGCAGTTTTCATGTGTGCAATAACAATATCTGCCGCTTTAGGTGAACCAACAGGACCGAGAGCAGTAGCTGCAGTATAGAGCTTCTGCAAAACATGAGGATTAAATCTATAAGAAGGCTCAGTAGTAAGCGTATAAGCTCCACGCGCACGACCCTGAGCAATCTCAAGCGCAACAAAATGGCTAATGCCCGATTGGCACAGGACATCTAAGCGAGGCTCTTGATTAGCAAGGTTATCCAGCATGCGAGCAATCTGAGGGTCGGAGCTGTTATCAACAATGATGAGCTCCCAATGAGGGTATGTCTGCTCTTGAAGTTGCCTAATTACCGTTCTAATAGCATCAGCATCATTATCAGCGGCCATGAGAACCGAAATCATATGTGGATTGTATGAGCGCTCGTGCATTCCACATCCCCCAAACTGGTCTTAAATTTTAGATACCAGTTTACCCATAAAAAGTGAATTAAAAAGACATTTTTATTCTATCAAAATCTCTCCACATAACGTGTTTAACTGCTGTTATGTGGACATCTGACCTGTTTTGTAGGAGCGGCGCTACACACAACGCCCATAACGTCTATACGAGCATACCAACAAGCTTTCCTAAGGCCGTAGGGTCAACGGTAGTGCCACTTGAGCCTTCAACAACAGGAGCTTCATCATGCTCAAGATTAGACACGCCAATTGGCTGCACAATCTCTACAAGCTCAAGAAGCTGATTGGGCTTCATATCGGTAATCATTGAAGACAACAAACTAGAAGCATTGCTTACCAGTGAACGAGCGCCCGAACCAGAAAGTGCCGAGATTTTCTCCCACACATCATCTGTGGCAATGATAACGTGCGTAATCTTGATGTTGGTGACAGAAGCAAGTGCGCTAACAAAAGCGCTCTGACCGTCATCTTTGTAAATATCTGCCAGTGTTTTAGCGTTTGAGTCTACTTCTGCATACACATCAGTAGGAATAGACACTATATGTCCGGTTCCCTGCGTGCGATTAATGACCAAAAGCCGTATAGACTGAAGCGTCGACTCCCCTGCCTTAAGCGAATTTGTGCTGATAACGGCATAGGTAAGAAAGTCATCATCAGATTGTGTAGTGCCATCCGGATTGCCTGAAACACTTTGGCTCTTTATAGCCTTGTTAAGCCCATGATCTCCCAGGTGAGACTCAAGCTGCGCGCGATCCCAAAGAGTTACAACAACAATGCCTACAAGAACAGCAACAATGGCAATTACGGCAAGGCCAATCACGTTGGTATAAGGATTGTCACGCGGAACATCGCTGCGCTCAAATCTTTCTCTTTTCCTAAACATACTGGCTCCCTGCCTCACTGTTCATCAGTTCTGCAAGAGCTCCTAAAAAAGACGCTCTCTTCTATGATGCTATTTCTTTGCGAGGGAAACCACCGCACACAATACAAGTGGTAGAAAAGACTTCGTAAACGGCGCGAGAAGACCGATGGAGCTGGATTGGCACACAGAAACTACGACGCAATCAAGGAACCGAAAGCGCTACCAAGGTTGCAAAACACCCTCTGGATAGCGAACGCTCACAAACGTGAGGCCCTGAGCAGGTGCACAACTGCCAGCAGCAATTCTATTCTGAGCAGCTAGAACCTCGTCGATCCACTCAACAGGCCTGTGACCTCGGCCAATCTCAACCAGTGTGCCCACAATCGTGCGCACCATGTTATGCAAGAAGGCGTTACCCGTAATATCAACTGCAATGAGTTTCTCGCCAGCCTCTTCAATTTCTTCAACGGTAAGGCGCTCCACAAAACGATGCGTTGGCTTGCCCTC
>CAUVID010000124.1:0-2950 GCA_963551855.1 Lancefieldella parvula
CACTGCTTGCTTCTACCTGTGATGAGGTAATTATCTGGTCTAGAGAGGCCGATGTTACCGAGTCAATCAATAAAGAGCACGTCAACTGCAGACATCTTTCTGATTCTGAGCTGCCCCATAATATTGTGTCTACCTCCAGTGAAGCCGATGCTCTCACCGGTGTAGATGCCGTTGTTATGGCAGCTCCATCTGCATTTTTGCGCTCTGTTTGCGCTGCTTGTGCACCATATCTTGACCCAGAGGTTGATGTTTTGATTCTCTCCAAGGGTATGGAGGCAGGTTCTCACAAGCTCATGCATGAGGTGGCTGCTGACGAGCTGGGAAATCCTGCCAGAATTGCTGTGCTTTCTGGTCCAAACCATGCAGAAGAGGTTATTAAGCAGGGAATTTCTGCGGCAGTTGTTGCGTCTGAAGACGCCGAGGTTGCAAAGCGCTTCCAGGCTCTGCTTTCTCATCCATACTTTAGAACCTACATTAGCTCTGACGTGCGTGGCGTTGAGGCTTGTGCTGCCGCTAAAAACGTTGTAGCTATTGCTTGCGGTATTGCTGTTGGCCTGGGTAATGGCGATAACGCCCTTGCTGCTCTTATGACGCGCGGCTTGGCAGAGCTTGGTCGCGTCGTATGCGCCATTGGCGGAGATCCACTCACTTGTATGGGTCTTGCTGGTATGGGAGACTTGGTGGCAACCTGCACCTCCGAGCATTCTAGAAATAGAACGTTTGGAGAAGCCCTGGTTAAGGGCAAGACACTTCAGTCTTACCAGGAAGAAACTGGCATGGTTGTTGAGGGCGCTCAAGCCGTCATTGGTCTTTATGAGCTTGGTCAACAGATGGACGTTGAAATGCCTATCACTTCAGCTGTTCACGCTGTACTTTACGAAGGCGCCACGCCAGAAGACATTACTTCTCGCCTTACTAACCGCCTTCCTAATGAAGAATTTTATGGAATGACTCGATAGGAGAGTTTGATGAATAACGTCCTGGTAGCACCATCTGTTCTATCTGCAGATTTCTCCAAGCTTAAGAGTGAGCTTGATTCAATTGCAAATGCTGACTACATCCATTACGACGTGATGGATGGTCACTTTGTTCCTAATATCTCATTTGGCCCAGATATTTTCTCGTACTGCAAAAAGTCCTCTGAGCTGCCAATTGATGTCCATTTGATGGTTACCAATCCAGCTGAGATTGCACCTCTGTTCCTAGACCGTGGTGCTGACGTTGTCACCTTCCACTACGAGGCCGAGGTCCATGCTCATCGCCTTGTTCACCTTATCAAGGATTCCGGTGCTAAAGCTGGTATTTCACTTTGCCCAGGAACTCCTGTAAGCGTTCTTGAGGATCTTATCGAAGACCTTGACTTGGTGCTTATCATGACGGTTAACCCTGGCTTTGGTGGTCAGAAGTTTATTCCTCACTCAATTGAGAAGCTCAAGGCTCTTAAAGAGCTCTGCCGCAAACATAACGTTCATCCTCTGATTGAGGTTGATGGTGGTATCAGTGCAGCTAACGCAGCTGATGTTGTAGCTGCTGGCGCTGATATGCTTGTTGCGGGTAGTGCTGTATTTGGCCAGGAAGACCGCGGTGCAACTATCCAGGCAATCCGCAACGCTGGCGAGTCCGCTCTTACCGTTCAGGGCTAAACCACACCTCAAGCATTATTTACGCCAGACCTTCCAAGATTGAATCAACAGAAATACGTTATGAATTACGTTTACCTAGACTATGCAGCTTCAGCACCAATGCGTACAGAAGCGCTTGATGCCGAGAAAACCTATGAGGCTTCACCTATTGCTGGGGTGAACCCCAACTCTTTGCACTCGCTTGGTCGTCAAGCGGCTCGAGAGCTTGATGGCGCTCGTGGCGTCATTGCACGTGCGGTAGGCGGCAAATTTAGAGCTCCTGACGTGGTCTTTTGCTCCGGCGGTACCGAGGGCAATAACCTCTCAGTTCTTGGTATGGCAGAAGGTATTCGTAACAAGGACCACAAGCGCAACACGGTGGTTTTCTCGGCAATTGAACACGATTCTATTTTGGATCTAGCGCCCGTTCTTCGCGAGAAGGGCTTTGAGGTAAGAATTGCTCAGCCTAACCGTCAGGGAAAGATTGAGGCTTCTGCCCTTGAGGGTCTATTGGACCAGTCGGTAGCCCTTGTTTCCGTTATGTATGCCAATAATGAGACGGGCGTTATTCAGCCAGTTGTAGACCTTGCGCATGCAGCTCATAAGGTAGGCGCACTTTTCCACACTGACGCTGTTCAAGCGTTTGGTCGCATTCCTTTAGAGGTGGCAGACGTAGACGCCCTGACTATTGCCGCCCATAAAATTGGTGGACCTCTGGGTATTGCCGCGGTGCTTATGCGTTCCAAGGTTCCCTTTAAGGCTCAAAGTTACGGCGGGGGACAAGAGTCTGGCAGGCGTCATGGAACGCAGGACGTTCGGAGCGCGGTCGCTTTTGCCGCAGCTGCCAAGTGGTGCCTGGAGAACCTTACACAAACGCAAGAGAGCGTTTCTGCGCGCGCTAATAAGGTGTACGAGACTCTTTGTGCTTCTCCTAAGATTAAGCCAACCACAGAGGCGTATGCTGGCAAAGACCACATGCCTGGTACGGTAAGCATTATGGTTCCCTCGATGGATTCTGAGACGCTTATTCTAAAGCTTGACCAGGCAGGTTTTGAAGTCTCAGCTGGCTCTGCGTGCTCCTCAGGCTCTCTTGACGCAAGTCATGTTCTCACCGCCATGGGAATATCTAGAAACGAGGCTCTGGGAAGCTTACGTATTACCTTTGACGAGCGTGTTTCTGAAGTAGACCTTGATGCATTCTGTGCAACTTTGCTGCAGATTGTTGGATAAATTTTTCACATACTAATCTCTGCATTAGTTATGTTCTGCGTCCGATACGTCCTTATTTACGGTAGACTAGATGAGTAACCGTATATGAGGAGGCCCTA
>CAUVID010000125.1:0-2928 GCA_963551855.1 Lancefieldella parvula
ACCTTTCCATCAAAAGAGGAGAGGGAAGTTAGGGAGCCGTCACGCTCTTCTACGGAGAGGTCATAGATGTTGGTGTTGGCCATGATGTTCCTTTCAACGAGCCGCGGATTGTTCGAAGCATTGGATGGTTTTGTGTATTGGGTAGTGTACCCCGTTTGGATTAGCTTAACACAAATAAATTGTGTACAATTTAAATTTCATAGTATGAGCACAGAGGAGGTGTTATGTTTCATTAATTTGTTAATCCAAATGAACATGATATCAAATATTTAAGTAACGCCTTAGAGCAGCTTCTTCACAAAATTTATATGTACACCATGGCTAACCATAGGAAACGTTTTCGCAGGTAAGAAATTACTTGTGTACAATTGTTTCATTAGGATAACCAATTAGTAATGATTTTCACTTGTTTTCTCGTCAAAAAACCCGTATCTTCAATATGTCATTAACCGATTAATTTGCAAAAAGCAGATGGGGGATTTTTATGAAACTGAACAATTGGTGTCTCGCAGCCGGTGGCGCTGCACTTGCTGGCGTTGTTGCTGGTCTTGCTTCTAACGGCACTCTTCACAAGGCAGCTGTCAAGGCAACTGCATGTGGTCTTCGCGTCACTGACCGTGTTTCCGCAGAGACTCAGAATGTTGTTGACGAGGCTAACGACGTTGTCGCAGAGGCTCGCCGTGAGTCCAAGATTGACGCTGCAGTTCGCGCTCGCCTTGCTGAGCTCGAGGAGGGTATCCGCGCTGAGGTTACCAAGCAGGTCGACGCAGAGGGCGCACAGGCATAATTCATGCGCTTTACAATTACTAATGAAATCTCAGGTCGCATTCGTGCAAAATGCGACCTGGGTCATATTGATGAGGCTGAAGCCCGTGGTATTTCCTATGAGCTGATGCGTGTTGACGGAGTTCGTCACGCTGAAGTTCACATGGCAAACGGTTCTCTCTTGCTAAGGTTTGACCCTCTCAAGAGAGATCAGGTACTTGCGGCTGTTGGCGCTTTTGATGTCTTGAACTTGCCACGAGAAGAAGAGGCAGGTCTTGAGGACTTCTGTAGCTCAATTGAGATGGCTCTTGAGAACAATCGCTTCCAGATGGAGGTTGTGACCACATTCGCACGCCGCTGGATTATACGTTTTTTGCCACTGCCTGCAGTTGCTAACTACGCTTACGTTATTCTCCGCGCCATTCCATTTGTCGTGGAAGGCGTTAAGCGCCTGTTTAAGAAAGAGCTGACCGTTGAGGTTTTGGACGCAACTGCTATCACCACTTCAATTCTAAGAAATGAGTGGGCAGATGCATCTACGGTCATGTTCTTGCTTGAGCTGTCTGCTGCTATGGAGAACCACGTGGCAAGCCGAGCACGTCTTGCACTTCGTGATGGCCTAATCACTCGTTCTGAGAACGTCTGGGCTCGTATTGACGGCAAGGACGTTATGATTGCCCTTTCTGAGGTTGAGAAGGGTATGATTTTGCACCAGCGCGCTGGTGGCGTTCTTCCTGTTGACGGCAAAGTTGTTGAAGGCATTGGCCAGATGAACGAGGCCGCCATGACAGGTGAGTCTCGCCTTGTTACCAAAGAGCCTGGTTCAACCGTTTACGCAGGCACCGCTCTTGAAGATGGTGACCTTATGGTAAGCGTCACTGCTCCTCCAGGAATGTCTCGTATCGACAATATTGTTGATATGGTTGAGCAGTCTGCTGAGCTTAAGGCTGGCGCACAGTCTAAGGCAGAGCGCCTTTCTGATGCATTGGTTCCTTACAGCTTCCTTGCCTTCTTTGGTATTTGGGGAATCACCCGAAACATCACTAAGGCTATGACCGTTCTTATGGTTGACTATTCCTGCGCCATTAAGCTTTCCACTCCTGTTGCAGTGGGTAGCGCAATGGATGAGGCAGCTAAGTTTGGCATGACGGTTAAGGGCGGAAAATACCTCGAGAAGATCGCTGCTGCTGATCTTATCGTCTTTGATAAGACCGGTACGCTGACAAAGGCAGTTCCACATGTTGAGTGCATTGTCAGCTTCTGTGGTCGCACCGAGGACCAGCTTCTGCGTCTTGCTGCATGTATTGAGGAGCACTTCCCACACAGCATGGCTCGAGCAATTGTGAACGAGGCAAAGGTACGTGGCCTCAAGCACAATGACGAGTTCCACGCAGAGGTTAAGTATGTTGTTGCTCACGGTATTCGTACCAAGGTTAACGACAAAGAGGTCTGCATTGGCTCAGCTCACTTCATTTTTGATGACGAGAAGACCCCAATGCCCGAGGGAATTCAAGACGACCTTGCACAGATTGCTCCAACCTCGTCCATTATCTTTATGTCCGAGGATTCAAAACTTATTGCAGCAATTTGTATTACCGATCCTGTAAGGGAAGATGCAGCAGCAACTATTACGCAGCTCCGTGCTCTTGGTGTTAAGCGTATGGTTATGTTGACTGGCGACTCAGAAAACGTTGCAGCAAGTGTTGCTAAGAAGCTTGGTCTTGATGACTATGTGGCACAGATTCTCCCTGAGGATAAGTGTGCATACGTTAAGAAGTTCCAGCAGGAGGGCTACACCGTTGCAATGGTAGGCGATGGTATTAACGATTCACCTGCTCTGGCTGTTTCTGATGTTTCACTGGCGCTGTCTGATGCAACTGATATTGCTCGCGCAGTTGCGGATATTTCGATTAAGAATGATTCGCTTGAATCGCTGGTGATCATGCGTCTTTTAGGCCAGCAGGTAATGAAGAGGATTCACGCCGACTATCGTACGATTGTTGCGCTGAACAGCTCTTTCATTGCTGCAGGTGTTGCAGGTTTTATTACCGTAAGTGCTGCTGCATATATGCACAATCTTCTGACACTTATGGTAACGCTTGCAAACACAAGGTCACTGCTTACCACTGCAGCTCATAACCCTAATGTTCCTTCTGAGGTAAA
>CAUVID010000126.1:0-2845 GCA_963551855.1 Lancefieldella parvula
TTCTCGCGATCTTGACGCAAACCTGACCGATCGACTGATGTTGTTCCCGTGACATTTGTCGTAAAACCTTGAGATTTTATTTTCTACCTCGTATAGTGGAGTTTCGGAAATTCTGACTATTGTTTGTCGACCGGTACATATCTCCGACACTCCACAACGTGTCGCATCGCAAACGTACTGATTGACTTGGAGGATTGATGGAAAACGAGATTCCACCAGTTAATCGTGTAGACGAGATTCACGAGAAGCTCAGCTCACTTCAGGGCCAAAAACTCAAGGTCAAGGCCAACATGGGCCGTTCTCGTATTGTTGAGCGCACAGGTACCCTGGTTATGGCCCATCCATCTCTTTTCATCGTTGAGGTTGGCGAGCGCCGCGGTCGCACTGCCCGTCAGTCCTACCAGTACGTTGACGTTCTGACCGGTACTGTTGAGCTTTTTGATTTTGAGACCGGTGAGCGTTTGTTTGACTTCGAGTTTGAAGAGTAGTTCAGAAGCGCCCGCATTACTTCGACTAGGCTCACACTCATGGCTGCCTCGTTGTCCAATTTTGGACGCCAAATCATTCAGATTCCTTGCAAGGTCAACCTTCACCTGGGCATTCACACTCAGAAAGACCAGCGAGGATACCATAAAGTAGATTCACTCATGGTTCCCGTTGCGCTGTACGACACAGTTGTTGTTGATGACGCGCCGGAGCTTACGGTTACGCATGAGCCGCAGCTCTGCGTGTTGCCCGAACGCACTACAACCTGGAAGGCCGCGGTTCTTCTCGCCAATAAGCTGGGCATTTCCCCAGATGTTTCCATTGACGTGCAAGTTCACATTCCCGAGAAGGCCGGTCTGGGTGGATCGTCCGCCGATGCTGCTGCGACGCTCTATCTGTTGGCTCAGCGTTGGGGTATTGACCCGCTAGACTCGCTGGTAGTTGAGGTAGCCAAGGCTGTTGGCGCAGACGTTGCGTTCTTCTTGGATCCGCGACCATCACTTATGCTGGGCGCAGGAGATATGCTGGTAGAAACCTATACGTCTACCATTGACGCTCCTCTTGCTATTGTCTTACCAGCAGAAACTGGCGTTGTTACCAAAGAAGCGTACGACCAGTTTGATGCATCGCCAATTGCACCGGAATCTTACGAGAATCTGTCCGCACTTTTGCGCGCTGCTGGTCAGGATGCTGCAAGCATAGAACTCGCCCCTGACAACGCCGCTGCAAGTAAGCAATTTATTCAGCAGGTAGCAGGCCTCCTCTTCAACAATCTTGCGCCAGCAGCAAAATCGCTAAAACCACAGGTAGCCGAGGTAGAGAAGTGGCTCAAGACGCAGCCTGGAGTTCTTGGCGCTCAGGTTTCCGGCTCAGGTAGCAGCTCTTTTGCGCTTTGCGAATCACAGGATGCTGCCGACGCAATTGCAGCCGCAGCTCAAGCAAAAGGTTGGCGAGGCTTCTCCACTACCTGCAAGTTGTAGTGGTAACATAGAGCGGCAAATGTTTGATGGATTTATCCCATCGGACGAGGTAAAACATAACGGGTTGTGGCTCAGCTTGGTAGAGCGCTCGGTTCGGGACCGAGAGGTCGCTGGTTCAAATCCAGTCAACCCGACCATTTTTTCTGATAATCAGTGAATTTCCACCGTTTTTACCGCGAAATAAGCGTTTTGACAGTAAAAGTGGTAAAAAATGCGTTTAGTTGGAATATACAAAAACGCATGTATTCTATGCAGGTCATCTACCAGCGTAAACCTTCGGTCAAATTTGATTGAAACTTTTATGAGAAAATCCAACTGGGAAAACGTAAGTGCCAAAACGCCGAACTAGAAAATTTATCTCCAACTAAACGGGTTTTTTACCCAAATCAGACACCACTTTCCGTCATATCAATTTCTTGATTAGTTTCCTTGCATATTCGAGATTGTTTATACGTTTTTGGTTAGGCGGATACATAATCGCCCGGACCTTGTATCAACCGTTCCTTAAAAATCTACATGACAGCTCTATGAGTACACTTTCTTATTGTTTTGAGCTTCATTTTTCTATCAAATGAACATTGTGAACGTTTAGGCCTACAAAAACATAAATAAATCGACACAAAATAAACACAAGTAGGCTACAATCAGACGAAGAGCACTACGTTTAAGGCAACGCGCGCACCGTCGTTTCTACGCGCTTGCACACACGCGTTTTGTTGAAAGGGGTTTTGTATGCCTGTTGTTGAGTTTTTTGTAAACGTGTTATCAACACCAGCCATCCTAGTTGGCCTTGTTGCCTTGCTGGGTTTGGCGCTTCAGGGAAAGCCAATTGAGGATCTCATCAGAGGCACTCTCAAGACCATCGTCGGCTTCCTCGTTCTTTCTGCAGGTGCAGGTTTCTTGCAGACCGGTTCCCTACTGGCCTTTGGTGAAATCTTCAACTTTGCCTTCGACATGCAGGGTGTCGTCCCAAACAACGAGGCCGTCGTCTCGCTGGCACTTGGCGAGTTTGGTCAAGCAACCGCAATCATCATGTGCATCGGCATGGTCCTGAACATTGTGCTCGCACGTTTTTCTCGCTTTAATTACATCTTCCTCACCGGCCACCACACCCTCTACATGGCAGCTATGCTCGCCATCATCCTGCACGTCGGCGGCCTTTCCGGTTGGATGCTCTACATCTCCGGCGCATGCTTGCTTGCTCTGATCATGGTTCTGTCTCCTGCATACTGCCAGCCAACCATGCGCAAGGTTACCGGCAGCGATTCCGTTGCACTTGGCCACTTCGGCGGCGCTGGTTACTGGCTTGCTGGTATGGTTGGTAAGCTCTTTGCTTCCGATCGCGAGAATAGCACCGAGAATATCAAGTTCTCCAAGCG
>CAUVID010000127.1:0-2815 GCA_963551855.1 Lancefieldella parvula
CAAGGTCGAGAAGAACAACGCCCTTCGCGGGGAGGGAATCGTGGCTGGTGAGCACTTTGACGCCGGTGCGCGGCTTGGCCTGTGCCGCGCCGTTGACCTGCGCTGCACCGTTGCCCGCAACGCCATCGGTCGCGCCATCTGCGGCGTCGCCGCCGCCCTCTGCAAAAATCCCTTCCAGCTGTTTGGCAAGCCAGCGAACACGAGATTTCTCGGTGCACACAATGGCGGTAAGCCCGTCAAACTCTTGCGCCTGCTCAATAAGGGACTTCATCGTCTGCAGGTACTCGGCACGCTCAGCATCTTTATCGTCAGCTACCACCTCAAAGAACTCAGGCTTTTTGCCACCGCGCTGAACAGAGCTTGTCTGGCCGCGCTCCTCTTCACTTAAAAGCGAGGTAAACAGTGCAGTAATTTCGGGAGAGGAGCGGTAGCTGGTTAGAAGCTTGCAGGTAGAAACAGCGCCCTCGCCGTGTGTTGCGCTAAAGATCTTCTCAATCTGCTCAAACGTTGCGGTGTCTTCCCAAATTGCCTGATTAGAGTCGCCCAAAAGCAGAAAGTGCGCGCGCGAGAAATACTTTCCAAGCACCATAAGCTGCGTTTCGGTGTAGTCTTGGACCTCGTCAATCATGACAAACTTGACGTTTTTCTCGCCAGCGCCTGTGATAAGAAGACGCAGGTAAACACATTCGGCGCCGCTTAGCGCGGATGCGTTGAGCATGCGCATACCAATGCGGTCGATGCGAAGCCAGGAAGCGGACTCGATGACCTCGTGAGCGGAGGCAAAGCGCCAGTTGAGGAACTCGCGGGTGCGCGCCAGAACTTCTTCCTCGTCGGAAGGGCTGATGGTGCGGCCAAAGACCTCAAGCTGCTGCTCAACGTCAAGGGAGAGCATCTCTTCTTGGATTTCGTCGTTGTGAGCCATCTGACCAAGTCTGCGCTCCAGGCGGGTGTGGAGCTCGTCTTTGGCAAGCGCAATGAGGCGCGGACCCACAGGAAATTGCGAGAACTTTGCCACGGAACTAGCCACTTGAGCTGGCTTAATAAGCGTGGTTCCCTCAACAGAAATGGCCTTGAAGTCGTCTTCATAGAGCTCAAGTGTGGCAAGTTGCTCTTCAAGTTTCTTCAGAGACTCGGGGTTGTTGTGGGCGCCCGATGCGTGGTCGGCCAGACCCAACGCCTTGAGGAAAGAATCCCAGGTAAACACTTGCGGATTGTGCTCGCCCATGCTGGGCAAAACGGTGTTGATGTAGCGACCAAACATCTCGTTAGGAGTGAACAGGTACACCTGATCTGCGGTAAGTGTGGTGCGCTGCTGGTAGAGAAGGTATGCAATACGCTGCAGCAAAACGGACGTTTTGCCCGAGCCTGCAATGCCGTTGACCAGTAGAACGGGCACATCCTCGTGCCTGACAACAACGTTTTGTTCGCGCTGGATAGTTGCGGTGATGGCCTGTAGCTTCTCGGTGTGCTGACGCTTTAGTGCGGCAAGCAGCAGAGAGTCTTCAATGGCAACCGTTGTGTCAAAGTAGAGGTTCAGCTTGTCGCGCGTAATGTCAAACTGTCGGCGAAGCTCCAGCTCAACGGTTCTTTTCTTGCCGTCTACCTGGTACGACGTAGTACCCATCTCTTGGTTGTAATACGTCTCGGCAACGGGACTACGCCAGTCAACAATGAGCGGCGTGCGGTCTTTGTCCGTGATGCCCGCCGCACCAATGTATACATCGCGAGAAGGACGTCCAGGTCGCATCTTGAGCGTGACCTTAGCAAAGTAAGGCTGCCTCAAGAGGATTTCGACTCGACCGAGTTTCTCGACAGTGAAATCGTGGTACTGGTTGTAGGTGTCAATAACGCTGTTGAGCGTCTCAATGGCCGCAAGGGTCTCGATGGTTTCGTCCGCTCCGCCAAAGTCCGGGCGGATTTCTTCACTCATCTGACGAAGGTCTCTAGCTGCATCTTTTTGCGTGGTGTTGAGCGTTGTGTCCAAATCCTCACGAATTTCAACAAGCTTTTGATATACGTGGGAGAGGTGCTCTTGCTCTTGCTGGTGGATTGGATCCATGATGCTCCTAGATAGTTGCGTCTTCGATGCGGCGGCGCAACTCGTCAATGCCCAGGCCGGTCTCGGATGAGGTAATAATGGCCTGTTCAGGGGTGATGTGGAATGCCTTGCGAAGGGCGGCTGCGGCTTGGTTTTGCTTGCCGCGCGCAATCTTGTCTGCCTTGGTAAACGCAACTACAAAGGGCAGATCAGCCTCTTGGAGAAAGTTGATCATCTGTAGGTCAAGCTTTTGAGCCTCGTGTCTGATGTCAACAAGGCTAATAACCAGGTTAAAGCTACGTTCTTGCTCAAAATAGCCGCCAATGAGGTCTGCCCAGCGTTGCTTTTCTTGGCGAGAAACGCGTGCAAATCCGTATCCGGGCAAGTCTACAAATTTGACACCATCAACGTCAAAGAAGTTGATATTAGCGGTTTTACCTGGGACGCTTGAAACTCGTGCGAGTTGCTTTCGGCCAATAAGTTTATTTAAGAGGGAAGACTTACCCACATTTGAGCGGCCCACAAAGGCCACCTCTGGAGTCTCTGGAGAAGGAAGTTGTGAAATTGCCCCGTATGATGCCTCATATCGTGCGGTTTCATACTTAAGACCCATGATGCCTCCCATTGCGCTTCAAAAACGTAAGGTATTATTTTAGCGCAAACTGGGAGGTAGCTAGCAATCCATTCATCCGTAGTGGGGGGTGGCACGATTTGTAGTGGGAGTGGTGAAACCTGTAGCTGGAGCGCTAAGAGTTGCTACAAAGACACTCGAATTCG
>CAUVID010000128.1:0-2812 GCA_963551855.1 Lancefieldella parvula
AGCTAAAAGAGACCTATTCGCGGCAGACGTATAGTGTGTTTTCAATCAACCGCCAGCAGAAGATTGCTGACTCCCAAGTTACTTTTTCGCTTGCTCACTCTGTTTTCATCATTCCTGTATTTGGATCAGCTGAGATTACTATTGGCGGAAAAGAATTTATCTGTGAAGGAACCACAGTTGTCCACGCTCCTGCAGGTCAGACCGTAACGTATCGCACGCTCTACGGACGCTCGTTTGACCATGTAAACATCTACTATGATGGTGTTCAGGGAGATACCAGCAGCCCAATCTTCAATGCGTACGCATTTGATCCTCAGGGATTCGATCGTATCCTTGATAAGACGCTTGACCTGGAAAAACTTAACACTACCCCATCGCTAGACAACCGTGTTGCGCAGATTGTCAACGGTACCGAACTCATCAAGTCAATGTTCCTGCTCACCAACAGCCAAAAAGTCCAGGAGAGCATGGCCGAGGCTCGCACGTACATTGAGCTCCACTTTGCAGATCCAATTACCATTCCTGGTCTGGCTAAACGCTGTGGAATGAGTACTCAGCGCTTCTCCAACAATTTTGTCCAAACATTTGGCGTTCGCCCAATGACGTTCATCATTGCAAAGCGTCTTGACCATGCTCAGCAGCTGCTTCAATCTGGTCTTTCTGTCCGCGAGACCTCCGAGGCGGTTGGTTACAATGATCCGTTCTACTTCAGCAGGCTTTATAAGAAGCACATGGGCGTAACACCTCAGGACGTTCATGACAGCTATGAGGGAAATGTCCTGATTAAGTAGGTGTCGTTTACAAAATAGCGAACTTCAGTCTTTTTAGTAACAAAGTTAAGGGTCAGAACGTTCTGTTCTGACCCTTTTTGCATAATCAGGTTGTTATATTCATTTCTGTGAATACGTAATTTTTGAGCTTTAAATTATGTGCCTAAAAAGGTAAAAAACCCGTTTAGTTGGGGATGAAAATTGAAAATTAGCCGATTTATCCCCAACTAAGACGATTTTTTACCGCACTAAAAACTTTTATCTGGGCAAACGTTGTATGCAGAAAAATGAAAACCCCAACTAAACGGATTTTTTACCACTTGGAGACTTATTCGAGCGTTTTCCGAAGAATCTGAGGCATCCGCTGCCTACTTATCAGTCGTTTATCAACCTTCTTTGAGCGTCTCTACAAGAAACCAACGGCACGCAAGGCACAAAAAATCCCAGCACCCGAAGGTACTGGGATTTTGAACTTGAAACTTTAAGAGCGATTAAGCAGCCTCAACAACTTCCTCGGAAGCGTTGTCTTTCTTAGCAAAGTGCTCAGCAACGTAACCAGTAATCAAAGGAGTCAGGATTGCAGTAACGATAACTGCAGCTGCTACCTGTGCGTTTGCTGTTGCAAGAGCAGCTCCGCCATACAGAGCTGGGTTAGCCTCTGCCATAGCAGCAGGTGTAAGTGCATTTGCACCTGCGCAGGAAGAAATAGCAACACCAGCAATACCAGTTCCGCCAGTTGCGCGATCAACAAAGTAGTTGATAAAGCCACCGCAGACGGAGCAGATAACGCCAAGCAGAATACCTGCAGGACCAGCCATGATGAGGGAATCAAACTTCATAGTAGTTCCCATAGCAAAGAAGGTCATAACAATAATTGCTGGTAGCGCGCTTGTGAGCATCTTCTTCATGGATGGGAAGAAGTTGCCAAGCAGAATACCAATAATAATTGGCAGAACTGCGCCAAGCAAAGACCAGTTGATTGGCGACTGGCCAGTTGCACCAAGAGCAAGCATGGTAACTGGAGGACCAACAACCAGCGTAGTAATTGCAACTGCACCCTGCTCATACTCGTTACCGTAGTCGGCCATCAGACCTGCGTACATGGAGTTGTTTGCTCCAGAGCAAGCAGCAAGGATGACCATAGAAGAAAGACCAAGCAGGTTGTCGTTCAGGAAGAACAGAACAGCAAGACCAAGAGCAACGCAGAATACAACCTTAGAAATGATGATGATTGCGCCGCGAAGTGCTGCCTTTGGTGCGCTCTTGAACGAAATAGTTGCGCCAACACACAGCATAAAGGCGCCAACCAGAGCAGCCGTACCCTTAACGGTCATCGCTGCGGTAAAGCTGCCGAGCGTTGGGAATACCTCTGGGAAAAATGTGTTCATGAAAACACCAAGTAGCAGAGGAATCAGAATGTTTGCACCTGGGATGCGGCCCAGTGCCTTAAATGGGTGCTGAATAGAAATTGGTTCTTTTGTAGCCATCAACAATCACCTAGTCCATTACGATGCCGCCGTCGCAGTCGCCAACCTCACCGTTGACGAAGCTTGCAGCGTCGGAAGCAAAGAACAGTACCATCTGTGCAGGCTCAGATGCCTGTGCAGGACGGCCAAGAGGAATAATGCCTACGACCTTCTTGTACTTCTCCTCATCGTTGGAGAGCGCAGTGGTCATATCTGTAATGGTGAAAGATGGGCAAACTGCGTTACAAGAAATGCCGTACTTGCCGCCCTCTTTAGCAATAGCCTTGGTAAAGCCGTTCATACCAGCCTTGGAAGATGCATAAGCAACGGTACCAAGGAGGCCGCCGCCAATCTTGCCTGCGACGGAAGAAACGTTAACAATACGAGCGCCGCCACGGTCAATAAAGTGCTGCCAGAGAGCGTGAGTTACGTTGTAAGTACCAGTGAGGTTGGTGTTGATGGTGTTGTTCCACTCTTTGTCGTCAACCTCGGTAAAAGGAACGGAGCTGATGCGACCAGCACAGTTGATAAGAACGTTGACGTCGCCGCACTCCTCAAGAATCTGAGCAACGGTCT
>CAUVID010000129.1:0-2795 GCA_963551855.1 Lancefieldella parvula
TGGAGTGGTTGGAGTTGGAGGAATGTGAGTATTAGTAATAGTAAAGCCACTGGTAACATCACCTGTTACCTCAGCGGTATATCCCTCAACCTCGTCCTCAACAACGGTGTACGTAATAGCTGTTGTAGTGCCAGCCTGATTCTTATCGAGGTTGCTAAATGTTGCAGTCCAGCCATTTGCGTCAGAGAGAACCTCACTCTTACCAGTGTCTACGCCGTCTGCATAAAGGTGTACGGTAACTGAAGTAGGACGAGTACCGTCAGCATTATTTTGATCTTCCCAAACCTTGGATACAGAAACGCTTACCTGCTGCTCGCCAGTTGCAGTACCGGCACCGCGAGGATTAATCCACCAACCTTCACGAGTGAAGTTATCAGTGTTGCCATCAAAATCAAGAGTTGCTCTATTGTCTACCTGGGTAACGTTGGCTGGAACAATGGTCTTGTACTCAAGCCAGCAATCCTGGATAAGTGGTTGGAAACCAGCAAAGTTAACCTGATTATTGAGTCGAGCAAAATCAAGAGTGTAACCATTAGGAGTAAAGGTAATTGCAGGAAGAATCTGATCTGCAGAAAGAGTCTGAACAGCACCGTTAACAAGGTGGAGAACAAAAGAGTGCTTAAGATATGGACCAGCAAGCTCATCTGCTGGGTTAACACCGGTACCCGTAAGCTTTGATGTATCAACGGTATAAGGATTGACAATCTGATCCTTAACAGTGGCATTAAGCAAACCAACCTGGGTGATATCAGATGGAGTTAGGTTAACAACCCAGCTGGTAACGTAATAATCATTTCCAGTTGTAATTGTTGCACCAGAAGGAAGCGTATAGGTTGTCTCTGCAGTTGCACCAGTTCTGTTGTACTTAGTAATTGCAGTATCCATTGCAGCAATAGAACCGCCATACGTCATGTTAAGACTGGTGTTACCAATATTGAGCGTAGTGCTGCCATTGCCTCTCTGTGCAATTGCGCTTGACCAATTGAGCGAGAAAGACATCTGGCCATGAACGTTAAGAAGACCCGCAATATTGTTATTGAAGGTAACAGTCATGGTATTAGGGTTACTGGTAGGAGTTGCCGTACCAACAGAAATACTATTTCCGTTTGCATCTACACCCATAACCTCAAAAGGAGCTGGAGTATTATTCTCTAGCTCTGGAGGAAGCATAATAGTAAAGGTATCACCTGGTTGTGCAGGGGCACCATTGTTGAGCGCATATTCAAAATTTACACGCACGTTACTACCAACTAATGTTGTATAGCTAGCATTTGAAATAGTTGGTGTGTACTCAACAGCTTGTGCCTTTGTGTTGAATACAGTGAGCGCAGCAAATACAGTGAGCACAAACATAACCGCAAAGCTCAAAGACCTGCTAACTAAACCCTTAGACTGCATGATGCTCCTCACAGCTAGTTCAAAGATTTATTTATCTGCACACAAATATCTGTACAAAACAATAAAATTTCTTTGAAACTCTAACTTCTTACTTAAAAATATAAAGTTCTAAAGTACTCATGTCAAAGAACTATCTATATCTCCATAAAAAAACTCCCACACGAAGTGCGGGAGTTAATATTTTTTTGGATTGTAAGGAAAGCCTACTTACCCAGAAGCTCCTGAACGTCAAGAGCAATCATGTATTCCTCGTTGGTAGGTACAACCAGGACGCGTACCTTTGAATCTGGAGCAGAGATGTCACGGATTTCACCGGAGCGAACCTTGTTCTTCTCCTCATCAATCTTGACACCCATCCACTCAAGCTCTCTGACAACGCCAAGACGCATCTCGTCGGAGTTCTCACCAATACCAGCAGAGAATGCCATGGTATCAAAGCCGTGCATAGCCTGAGCCATCTCCATGATGAGCTGAGACGTACGATAATAGAACATATCAAGTGCAAGCAGGCAGTCCTTATCGCCAGCGTGAGCGCCATCCTCAATATCACGAGAATCGGAATGACCAGACAGAGCGAGAAGGCCAGACTGCTTGTTCATCATAGTGTCAATCTCATCGATGGAGTAACCACCAACGCGAGAAAGATAGAAGACAGTAGCTGGGTCAATAGTGCCGCAACGAGTGCCCATGATAAGGCCATCAAGTGGAGTAAGGCCCATGGTGGTCTCAAGATCGCGACCATCCTCAATAGCGGAAAGAGAAGCACCAGAACCAAGGTGGCAGCTAACCAGCTTGTGAGTCTGACCGTTGGTAAACTCATTGGTTGCACGCCAAATGTAGCGGTGAGAAGTACCGTGAGCGCCGTATTTGCGGACGTGGTACTTATCAACAACATCGCGAGGAAGAGCATAGCGATGTGCCTTCTCTGGCATATTGAAGTGGAAAGAAGTATCGCAAACGATTACATTGCCAACCTCTGGGAAGAGTTCGCGGCAGATCTCAATAACATCAGCCTCAGCATAGTTATGAAGAGGAGCAAGTGGAGCAACCTCACGGACCTGAGCCAAGACCTTATCGTCTACAACAGCAGACTCTGGGAAGTACCAACCACCCTGAACAACACGGTGACCAATGCCATCGATTGGCTTATCAATAGTCTTAAGGATGTCAAAGACATGCTTAATAGCAGTCTTGTGATCAGGAAGAGCAACCTCAAGCTTCTGCTTCTCTCCACCAAGCTCCTCGTGACCAACAAAAGAACCTTCGATACCGATACGCTCGCAGTTTCCTTTTGCGTAAACCTCGCGGGTGTCAACGTCAAGAAGCTGATACTTAAGAGATGAGCTACCTGCGTTGATAACCAGTACGTTCATGTGACTCCTCTTTCCGTGAAGCAG
>CAUVID010000130.1:0-2789 GCA_963551855.1 Lancefieldella parvula
AAATAATAGGCACCGCCTGCATCATAGGCGGTGCCATCTTTGCTGAGCTATCAGGCGCCTCTTCGAACAAATCAGAGGCTATTGAAACTCCACTGTAGCGTATAAGCAGCTGCGCGCAAGCTGCCGCACAGCAACGTGCGAGTCGCGCTTAAGCCGCTACCGCAAACGAGCTGCGCTTAAACCACTACTTACATTGGCATAGTTGGTGCGACGTAAACGCGAGCAGCATTCTCGCGGTCAAGGTCATACAGGTTCTTTGGATCTCCACCAAAGATCTCTACTGCCTTGAGAAGATCGGAAGCATTTGCCTCTTCCTCACCCTGCTCCTTAACGTACCAGTCAAGCAGCTGCATAGTGCGGAAATCGTTTGCCTTCTGAGCAACGGCATAGCACTCGTTAATGCTTGCGGTAATGAACTGCTCATGCTCGTATGCTGCCTTGATTGGCTCAACTACCTTGGTAAAGGTAAGGTCTGGCTTTGCGATTGCCTCCATGGTTGGAGTCCAATCGTTATCAAGCAGGTAGCGACGAAGGATTCGTGCGTGAGCAAGCTCTTCCTGAGACTGAATAACATACCAGTTTGCAAAGCCCTTCATGCCCTGCTCCTCATAGAAATCTGCAAAGGTCAGATACAGATAAGCGGAATAAAACTCTTTGTTGATCTGCTGAGTAAGGATGTTACCAACGTTTGTGTCAAGTGCCATGTTCTTCTCTTTCCTCATAACAATGTTTTCTCATAAAAAATGAGAAGCTCTTTGGCTTCTCATTTTTGATACCCACTTGTTAGTCTCTTAAACAGATTGCACAAAATCTTAATGATAAAAATAGTTACTATTTTTATCTTCTATTTGAATGCGCTGCGCTTGCGCCACCTATACGTTAGTCGCGGGTGAGCTTGCGGTGAATGCGATGAGGACGAGCAGCCTCCTGACCAAGTCTTTCGATACGATTAGCCTGATAAGCCTCAAAGTTACCCTCAAACCAGAACCACTTACCTGGGTTCTCGTCGTCGCCCTCCCATGCAAGGATGTGCGTAGCAATGCGGTCCAAGAACCAGCGGTCATGGCTGGTTACTACAGAACATCCTGGGAAGCGCTCAAGCGCATCCTCAAGACTCTCAAGTGTCTCAATATCGAGGTCGTTGGTAGGCTCGTCCAGAAGCAGGAGGTTTCCTCCTTGCTTAAGCGTTAGAGCTAGGTTTAGACGGTTTCTCTCGCCACCAGAAAGGACGCCAGCGCGTTTCTGCTGGTCAGGTCCTTTAAAGCCGAAGCTGGCCACATAGGCGCGGCTTGGAATCTCCGTATCTCTCACCTTGATAAAGTCGTTTCCGTCGGAGACAACCTCCCAGATAGTTTTATCTGGATCGATTCCCTGCCTGAGCTGGTCAACGTAAGAAATTTGAACCGTCTCGCCAATCTCAAGCGTGCCGGAAGTAAGCTCCTCCTGGCCAACAATAGCCTTGAACAGCGTGGATTTACCAACACCGTTGGGGCCAATTACGCCAACGATGCCGTTTCTTGGCAGGCTAAACGAGAGGTCGTCGATAAGAACGCGGTCTCCAAAGGCCTTGTGAATGTGGTCGGCCTCCAGGACCTTCTGGCCCAGACGCGGACCCACAGGAATCTGGATCTCGGTGAAGTCGAGCTTCTTGGACGCACGAGCCTCTGCTTCCATCTGCTCATAGCGGTCAAGACGCGCGCGGTTCTTTGCCTGGCGAGCCTTAGGAGACGAACGAACCCACTCCAGCTCAGCGCGCATTTTCTTTGCGCGCTTGGCGTCCTGCTGGTTTTGAGCCTCAAGGCGAGCTGCCTTGTTCTCCAGGTAAGTTGAGTAGTTTCCCTCGTAAGGATAGAGCTGTCCGCGGTCAACCTCGCAGATCCACTCAGCGACGTCGTCGAGGAAGTAGCGATCGTGCGTGACGGCCATGACAGCGCCGGGGTAATCGTGCAGGAACTTCTCAAGCCAGAGCACCGACTCCGCATCGAGGTGGTTGGTGGGCTCGTCAAGAAGCAGCAGGTCAGGAGCTTCGAGAAGCAGACGACACAGGGCTACACGGCGTTTCTCGCCACCAGAGAGATGAGTGACGGGAGAGTCTGGGTCTGGGCACTGGAGCGCGTCCATTGCCTGAGAGAGCTGGCTGTCCAGATCCCAGCCGTTAGCTGCATCGATCTCGGTCTGGAGCTGGCCCATCTCTGCCATGAGCGCGTCAAAATCGGCGTCAGGATTGCCCATCTCAACTCCAATCTCGTTGAAGCGTGCAATCTTGGCAAGCAAGTCACCGAAGGCAAGCTCGATGTTCTCCTTGACCGTTTTTGTCTCATCCAGCGGCGGCTCCTGCTGGAGCAGGCCAACGGTGTAACCTGGGGTTAGCTTAGCCTCGCCGTTAGAGACGTCCTCCATGCCGGCAATAACTTTGAGCAGGGTGGACTTTCCCATTCCGTTTGGACCCACAACACCGATTTTTGCGCCTGGGTATACGCCGACGGTGACGTCATCAAGGATGACCTTTTCGCCGACAGCTTTGCGAGCCTTGTACATCTGATAGACAAACTCTGCCATGTGCTCCTCCTTAAGGGGCTGTCAGATGAAATATTCACATAGTCCATTCTAATGAAATATTGCGAGGACTCCACAGTAGAGAAGCTGGAAAGAGGATATGCCTGCAAAACGCGAGGGTGCGATGCGGTGCGCGAGGGTGCGACGTGGAACGCGAGTGTGCGACGTGGAGCGCGAGAACACACCTATGTCAGATAATCTGCTCAAAAGGCGTATACATTGCACTCAAAACC
>CAUVID010000131.1:0-2784 GCA_963551855.1 Lancefieldella parvula
GCGACCTGAGCAAATCCGAGCGTGAAGAGCTTTCCAAACATAAAATTCCAGCAACTCGCATACGAGTTCCTAATAAGACCTACGCGTTTGAAGACAAAGTCTATGGTCAAACATCTCAAAATCTTTCTAAATTATGTGGAGACTTTATCGTCCAGCGTGCAGACGAAGTCTTTGCATATCAGCTTGCTGTAGTAGTTGACGATGCTGACATGGGCGTAACTGAGGTAGTTAGAGGATCAGACCTTCTTTCATCTACTCCCAGACAGCTTTATTTGCAAGACGTGCTTGGTTTTTCTCATCCCATCTATGCTCACCTCCCGCTACTTGTTGCGCCAGATGGCAGGAGACTTTCTAAACGCAATCACGATCTAGATCTTGGCGTTCTGAGAGACCAAGGAAAAACACCAGAAGAGATTCTTGGCTTTCTAGCGTATTGCATAGGTCTTGCAGAAAAAGAAGAACCTCTTTCTGCAGCACAAGTTGCCAATCGCTTTTCATGGGATGCACTTCGCGCTCACCGAAAAAACGTGGTTGTTGAGCATTTTTCACATGTTTTGTAAAATGTCTTATTGTGAGTGACGCCAGTTCGGGGTATCATTCTCAAGCGCCCATTTTGGAGAGCTGACCGAGAGGCCGAAGGTGCTCGCCTGCTAAGCGAGTATGGGCCCCAAGCCCATCTGGGGTTCGAATCCCCAGCTCTCCGCCAGAATTTTCTGCTCGTTGCATCTCTGCAACGAGCTTTTTTTCTTACCAAGAAGAACTTTTTCTAAGATTAGTCTTGCATTTTCAACTGGAAAATGGCATTCTATCTACTTGCACGCGGCGTTACCTCAGCTGGATAGAGGACCTGACTACGAATCAGGGCGTCATAGGTTCGAATCCTATACGCCGCACCACTTGAACTTAGGAGCTCCTTCGGGAGCTCTTTTTTATTATCTACCTGGTCTTAAAGCTACTTCACCGGAAGAGTTTGCATACAAATACTGATAAGAAATACCGGCTTCATCAAGCTCATCCATTACCTCAGCCATACATGTTTCTGCCATGATGACCTCCAGATACTCTTGTGGGCTTAGATCTTTTAAACCCACTCTACCTTGGTCTGAAATCCACTTTCTTAAAGTTGCAAGTTGCTCTGATGCAATATGGATCTCTGAATAAAACTCCTTGTGGCCGAATCCAATTTTTGCCGCACTACCCTGAACAAACTGCCTTAATACAATTTCTTTCTGTACCTCTACCAGACCTTTCATAGCCACCTCTTTCTTCCTTTACTGATCTCAGTATAGCAAATTTATAGAACATATGTTCTATAAATCAGTAAAAGAAATGGTCTTCACAATTCACTAGAAGACCATTTCAGAGATTGAATCAATTTTGATTAAAAAGAGAAACTATTCTGGTCGAATAACCTCGATGCCACCCATGTAAGGACGGAGCGCCTCGGGCACGGTAACGGAGCCATCTGCGTTCTGATAATTCTCCACAATTGCAGCCATGGTACGGCCAACTGCCAGACCGGAGCCGTTAAGCGTGTGAACTAGACGGGTGCCCTTGAACTCTGCTGGATCCTTATAGCGGATATTTGCACGACGAGCCTGGAAATCCCAGCAGTTAGAGCAAGAAGAAATCTCCTTGTATGCGTTATAGCTTGGGAGCCAAACTTCAATGTCATAGCACTTGCATGCAGAGAAGCCAATGTCACCAGTGCAGAGAGTAACCACGTGATAAGGAAGATCCAGAAGCTGAAGGATCTTCTCGGCTTCCTGAACCATGGACTCAAGCTGATTCATGGAGTCTTCAGGCTTTGCAAACTTGACCATCTCTACCTTGTCAAACTGGTGAACACGGATGATGCCACGGGTGTCTCGACCGGCTGAACCTGCCTCCTCGCGGAAGCATGGAGTGAATGCGGTATAGAGCAAAGGAAGCTGAGATGCGTCCAGAATCTCGTCACGATGGATGTTTGTGAGCTGGACCTCAGCAGTTGGAATGAGGTAGAGGTCAGGCTGTACGTGATAGAGGTCCTCTTCAAACTTAGGAAGCTGACCAGTGCCAAACAGAGAATCCTGATTTGTGATAACTGGTGGCCACCACTCTTTGAAGCCTGCCTGGTTATGTGTATCAATCATGAAGTTGATAAGCGCACGCTCCATGCGAGCGCCCATGCCGCCAAGAAGATAGAAGCGAGTTCCTGCAAGCTTTACGCCACGGTCAAAATCAATCATGCCCAGCTCGGGTCCAAGATCCCAGTGCGCCTTTGGCTCAAAATCAAACTGAGTTGGCTCTCCCCACTTGCGAACCTCAGGGTTATCGGAGTCATCCTTGCCATAAGGAACGGATGCGTCAGGAATGTTTGGAATAGCTGCAACAAGGGCGGTGAGCTCTTCCTCAACCTCTCCGCGGCGCTGATCAAGCTCTGCGATGCGATCTTTGTTAGCTGCTACCTGCTCTTTAGCTGCCTCAGCTTCTTCCTTCTTGCCCTCACGCATAAGAAGGCCAATCTGCTTAGAAACAGCGTTACGCTCTGCCTGAAGAGACTCAACCTCGGCAATTACGCTTCTGCGCTCCTCGTCAAGCTCAAAGAATTTCTCGCGATCCCAATGGGCGTTTTGCCTGGACTCGCAAGACTTATCTACGAGGTCAGGATTCTCGCGCACAAATTTGATATCAAGCATGCAGCTTCTCCTTGAATCAACACTTTTTTGGCAGTGCATTTTTTCTTATAGCTTACCAAGTATATACTTGTATTCAGATTCTTAACCCTTCACATGTTCTGGAGCT
>CAUVID010000132.1:0-2767 GCA_963551855.1 Lancefieldella parvula
ATGTTGTCCAAAATCTGTTCGTCATCGTACGCAAATGAAAGCTGAGAAACACGGACTCCCTCATAGGGGATGTCTTTTTGACCCTCTACATCTTCAACCAGGGGTTTCTCGTCCAGAATATCCAAAACGCGATTACCCGCCGCAAACGTGCTGGTCAGCGTTGTACCAAGTGCCGCCAAAGCAACAACAGGCCCAAACGAGCTCATCAATGCAATGGTGACAATAAAGGCTTCGTTCATAAGAATCTGCTGGTTATAAGCCAGATAGAACGAACTAAAGAACATAACAAGGCCGGAGAGCAAAATAACCGTTGAGGTGACGGCATCATTGACACCAAATGCCTTCTTAACTGCCTGTTGTCTGTCACTTAACTGGTCAGCTAGTTGACTTGTTTCCTCAATCATCTGCTCGCCGGTGTTATATTGCAGAATCTCGTCAAGTCCACGCAGGTTATCAAGGGTAACCGTAGAAAGCTTACCAGCAAGGTCTCTTGCCTCAGCAGAGTCCTGCTCGGAACGTTTAGACATAGCAAGCGGAATAGCCACACCAACCACTAGGTAAGAAACAAGCGCAATAACACCTAAAATCCAGTTGGAGCTACCAGCAATAAACCACACCATAACAATGCAGAACACAACAGCAATGCAAATAGGCGAGATAGTGTGCGCGTAGAAAACCTCAAGCAGCTCAATGTCAGAGGTGATAACGCTCATCAGGTTACCTTTATTTTTGACCTCAAGCTTTGCAGGAGCAAGCTTTCTGAGCGCCGTGAACACACGGTCTCTAATAAGCGCAAGCAGTTTAAACGCAATAAAGTGGTTGCATTCCTGCTCGGCATAGCGCAGCAGACCGCGGACCAGGGCAAATACAAGCATGCCTCCAAAGAGCAGCACCATAGGGGAAGATGAAGCAAAGCCCATAGCGCTGAGCAGCGCATATGCTCCAAAAATGCTGATGAACGTGGCGGCAAGGTTACCCAAAACGCCCATCAAAATTGCAAGTATCATAAAGCCAGCCAGCGGACGAACCAGCCCCACCAGTCTCAGCATAATAGTGAGCGCACTACGGCGAGAAGTACGTGCAGTTGTGGCGTTGTTCTTAACTTCTGTCTTCATTACGCCTCAACTCCTTTCACATAATTCTCAAGCTCGGTCTGGGCCTGCGTCATTCGCTTGTACTCGTCATTTGTTGCAAGCAACTCTTGATGAGTGCCACTTCCAACAACGCGACCACGTTGCATAACAACAATCTGAT
This sequence comes from Lancefieldella parvula, assembly GCA_963551855.1. GTDB lineage: Bacteria > Actinomycetota > Coriobacteriia > Coriobacteriales > Atopobiaceae > Lancefieldella > Lancefieldella parvula_B. The sequence goes on from CAUVID010000132.1 coordinate 1,255, forward strand.
CGGCGTTTTTAACGTTTACCAGGCGGTGTGAAATTACCAGCACCATCTTCGTCTGAGCAAGTTGGTGGACCTGCTGCATGATGACGTCTTCACTCTCAACATCAATATTTGAAGTAGCTTCATCAAAGATATACATCTGGCTATTGTGAAGCAGGGCTCTGGCCAGCGCTAATCTCTGACGCTGACCACCAGACAAGTTGGAGCCCTTCTCGGCAACTGGAGCGTCAAGTCCACCTAAAGACTTTACGAACTCAGCAAGATTGACCTGTTCAAGGGCATGCCAGAGCTGTTCTTCAGTTGCCTCTGGATTACCCATGGCAAGGTTAGAGCGAACGCTTCCCATAAAGAGATATGCTTGATGACCAATATATGTAACGTTTTGAAGCAAATTCTGGTCAGAAATGTCTGACAAACTGGTATTTCCAAACAGAACATCTCCAGAATACGAGCGGAGTTTTCCCGTCAGAAGTGCTGCAATTGTTGATTTTCCGCAGCCTGACTCTCCTACCAGGGCATTCAAAGAGTTAGCGCGCATTCCAAAAGAAACATTCACCAAGACGGGTTTCTCGCCGTCGTAAGAGAAAGAGACATTGTGCAGTGTCAAATCGTTGGACTCGGGAACGGTCTTGGTACCCTGCTCTCGAACAGGCATATCAAGCAGGTCAAAGATCTTGTCCGACGCTGCCATACCGTTCATGGCAATGTGAAAATAACTGCCCAAAAGACGCATAGGCAGGAAGAACTCAGCCGAAATCAAAATGACAAAGACGCCTTCCCACATTAAGAGGAGGTGGTCATTTACCTGCTGAATTGCAAGAATTGTACCAAGCGCGCTTCCACCAAATGCAACCACGTCCATCACGGTGATGGAGTTGAGCTGCATGGTTAGAACCTTCATGGTAATACGCCTGAAGTGCTCGGCTTCCTCGTTCATCTGCTTGTGCTTGAAATCGTCAGCCTTGTAAATCTTTGCTGTAGTAAGGCCTTGCAGGTTCTCCAAAAACGTATCGCCAAGCTGCGTATACTGGCCCCAATACTTAGACAAAAGCTTCTTTGCAAACTTCTGGATAAGAACGATGGTCATTGGGATGAGCGGAACAAATACCAGCAAAACAATGCCAACTACCGGACTAATAAAAAGCAACGTCAGGAATAATGTCAGTGGCGCCAAAGCTGCATAGAAGAACTGTGGTAGATACTGCGCAAAATACGTTTCTAGCTGGTCAACGCCTTCAACTGCCAGCTGAACAATCTCACTGGTCGCATATGAATTTTTATACGAGGGACCAAACTCTAAAAGCTTCTGATAGATTTTCTCGCGAAGGGTCTTTTTAACCCTTTTCGCTGCGTAAAAGCTTGTTTTGTGCTGAGCAAGTTTGTAGAAATACCTGATCACAATAGCAATAAGGCAGAGTGCAATAAACACCAACTGCTCTTCGAGGACAAAATAATCCATGAACAAAGCTTCTATCATTCTTGCCAGAGAATACATAAATACAATATTGGCAAGCAG
>CAUVID010000133.1:0-2749 GCA_963551855.1 Lancefieldella parvula
GTTGCGTAATCGGAATCCTGCTTGGACTCAAGGTAGCTGACATCCCAGCCGTTCTTGTCCTTGAGTTCGGTCATGCCCTCCCAAGCGGACTGGTTAAAGGACTGGTCGTTTACGCCACCAGTATCGGTAACCATGGTGAGCTTCTTTTTCTTCTCACCTGATGCCTTCTGGCCACCATCGTCCTTCTTCTGGTTGCAGCCTGCAAGACCTGCAAGTGCTGCAAATGCGCCAACGCCGGTTGCGCCGGTCACAAAACTACGACGAGAAACGTTCTTGTTCATTCCGTGCTCTCCTTACCTCATGTGGCGGGAACGTCCAGCTTGTGCGCTGGATCTTTATGAGAAGTTGACCAAACTCCCCTAACTTAAGCGGAAAATCCGCATGGTTCCAAAACAAACAGCAATGGCAAACTGCCTATCTGCGATGCTTTACGCAACAAGTGCCTTAAGCAACAACAGAAAGAGCAACCTCCATCATCTGCGTGAAACTAGTCTGACGCTCTTCAGCAGTAAGTGCTTCTCCTGTAAGAGGCAAATCAGAGATAGTTAGCAGCGTAAGCGCATGCTTATGAGCGTGCATGGCGTTGAGATACAGGGCTGCCGACTCCATCTCAACGGCAAGAACATCCATGCTTGCCCATTTTGGAAGCGAGTTGTTTACGGTATAGAACACGTCGCTTGCCAGGATATTACCAACGCGAACGGGATAACCCAGTTTCTCTGCACCAGCAATAGCCTTGCTCAACAGGCCAAAGTCTGCGGTAGGTGCAATGGTTCCAGGCATTCCGTACTGTGATGGATAATTAGAATCAGTGCTGGAAGACATGCCAATAACAATGTCTCTAAGCTTTACCTCAGGAGCAAGGCCGCCAGCGCTACCAATGCGGAGAATATTGTCAACTCCGTAGAAATTAAAGAGCTCGTAAGAATAAATACCAATGGAAGGCATACCCATACCAGAACCCATAACGGAGACAGGCTGTCCCTTGTAGGTGCCGGTGTAGCCAAACATGTTGCGAACGGTGTTGAACTGCTCAACGTTCTCCAGATACGTGTCTGCAAGAAGCTTAGCGCGCAGAGGATCGCCTGGCATGAGGACGGTCTTAGCAATCTGGCCCTCAACAGCAGCGTTATGGGGAGTTGGGGTAGTAGCCATTAGTTCTCCTTAAGAATCTCTGACAGGTGAGAAGTTCCAACACCAAGTTGCTCAACGCCAAAATAATCAAGGATTGTCTCGGCCATATCGGCAAATGTGGCGGTTGTACCAAGGTTGGTGTTTGGCTTGACCTTTGGACCCGTGATAAGCAGTGGCACGTACTCACGAGAGTGATCAGTAGATGGTGTTACCGGGTCACAGCCATGATCTGCGGTGATAATGAACAGGTCATCCTCACGAAGGCCCTCAATAATTTGAGGAATGCGCTCGTCAAAATAAGAAAGAGCGTTGGAGTATCCCACAGGATCGTTGCGGTGACCGTAAATCATGTCGGTATCAACAAGGTTGGTGAAGCACAGACCGTTGAAGTCTTTGCTGGTAGCCTCAATAGTCTTCTGAATTCCGTCTGCGTTGCAGGTAGTGAACTCAAACTCAGTCATGCCACGGTGAGCAAAGATGTCATAAATCTTGCCAATAGAAAGAACGTCAAAGCCGTTCTCTTTAAGGCGATCAAGCATAGTTAGACCTGTTGGCTCAAGCGAGAAGTCATGACGGCGAGAAGTGCGCTGATATGGCCACTCTCCCTCAAAAGGACGAGCAATAACGCGAGCAACACCGTGCTCACCCTGAAGAATCTCGCGCGCAATGCGGCAATATTCATAGAGTTTCTCGGGACTTACCACGTCCTCATGAGCAGCAATCTGGAAAACAGAATCTGCTGAGGTATAGACAATCAGAGCACCAGTCTCTACGTGCTCTTTACCAAAGTCTCTAATAACATCGGTTCCGGAGTAAGGCTTGTTGCACAAAACCTTGCGGCCCGTCTTCTGCTCAAACTCCTCAATGACCTCCTGTGGAAAACCATCAGGATAGGTTGGGAACTTCTTTGGAGAAATGACGCCTGCCATCTCCCAGTGACCAACCGTAGTGTCTTTACCAGCGGATTTCTCCTGCATGCGAGCATATGCGCCCTCAGGAGACTCAATTGGCTTCAAATCAACGTCATACACGGTATCAAGCGCGCCATCAATATTAAGAAGGCCCAGCTTTGTCATATTTGGAATGTTAAGAACGCCACTTGTTGCGCATGCACAAAGGGTATTACTACCCTCGTCTCCGTATGCCGCTGCATCAGGCTCTTCGCCGATGCCAAAACTATCAAGAACAACTACAAAAACACGTTTAGGCATGCTACCTCCTAAAACGCCCGAAATAAGCATTTGCGCACGATACATGCGCGAACTAACTTTTGTGGACGAGTCATTACTATTCATTAAATATATTATTACAGTTGCATAACGCCGACGCCCAATTTAGAGAGATTTTCACGATACAACCGTTTGCAGATACTAAAATTCTGTAAACGGTACGCAGCAAATGCTTAGAAAAATCAAGCAGGTAAAACCAATGTGGCGAGAAAATCGTTGAGCTCACCAGGGAAAAATTTAATGAATTCATTCTTTACAGACTCTAGCTGCTGTCTTATCGTTGTCCAAAACAAGATTTAAGCACTAGCTTAAATAAGATAAGCACCTGTTTAGAAGTTTTATATAAGCACCTGTTTAGTCGGATTCTATTTTTGCTGCTAGGAGGC
>CAUVID010000134.1:0-2749 GCA_963551855.1 Lancefieldella parvula
AGAAGCCACGCGTCGGCATCGTCGGCGAGATTCTGGTTAAGTTCCACCCAACGGCCAACAATGAGCTGGTCAAGGTCATCGAGTCCGAAGGCTGCGAGGCTAACGTTCCGGGTCTGGTCGACTTCTTCCTGTTTGGCCTCTCCAACGCGATCAACACACACAAGGAGCTTGGTACTTCGTTCAAGAGCCGCATGACGCACATCGCGGGCATCAAGATGGTTCAGGGTCTGCGCGCGCCAATCAACAAGATGCTGGAGAAGTCCGAGCGCTTTGAGCCATATCCCAACATCGATGAGCTGGCCGAGAAAGCTGGTCAGATTCTCTCGCTCTGCAACACGATGGGCGAGGGTTGGCTGCTCACCGCTGAGATGTGTGACCTCATTGAGACGGGCACACCAAACATTGTCTGCGCTCAACCGTTTGCTTGCCTGCCCAATCACGTTGTGGGCAAGGCGGTCATCAAGCGCCTGCGTCAGATGCACCCCGAGTCCAATATTGTTGCCGTCGACTACGACCCAGGCGCGTCCGAGGTTAACCAGCTCAACCGTATTAAGCTGATGATTTCGGTTGCTAAGGAGAACTACAAGAACGGCGTAAACGGCGAGTTCAAGCTGGAAAATGCTGATGACCCCGTTACTAACGACGCGACCATGCCATATACCGGCCGCGACAAGTTTGGCCTGGATTCCGTTGTCCGCGAAGGTGGCCACTCTTGCTCTTCGCACCATATGTCTGCGCTGGAAGCAACTGGTGCCAACCTGGGTGATCACGGTCGTACCGCTCCTGACCACGGAAAAGATTACGGTTCCATTAGGCTTTCCGAGGAGCAAATGGCTGCTATCGAGCGCGCCAAGAAGAAAGCCGGCGTCAAGTAGCACGCCGGCCCGAACACTGAGGTTTGCACGTTAATGAGCTCCAAACTTTCGTTTGGGGCTCATTTTTGGCGATTTTGGCCCCAAAAAGGTAAAAAATGCGTTTAGTTGGTGTATTCATTTTGAAAATGAGCTGTTTTGACTAAATTGGTAAAAGAAATAGTTAAAACTTTTTCGTCTTTCCTGGGAAAACATAAAGATAAAAAATTGAACTAAATTCTTCGATCCCCAACTAAACGGATTTTTTACCGCTTTAGCTCTCAAAAACGGCAAATTTTTGCTCTGAGGAAAAATTTTGCGTATAAAACGTATGAAATATGCAGTATCGTGCATAACGGCGTCAATCCGTGGCTACAAGCAGTGTTCCTTTGGTGTCAGAGTCAGACTACGCCAAGCAAATCCACTGAATTACGTGACTAGGCTGTATACTCGCGAGCTAGCAGCAACAAAAGTGCTGTTCAACGTTAGACGCTCGGACGCAGGGAACCATCGCGTCGAGAAAACTACGCGGCCATCGTTCAGGTAAATCTCCACGGTAGAGCCGTCGACTATAACTCGCAGGTCAGAGAGCTGTTTTAGCTTAATAGAGCGTTGAGTTCTACCAGCAGCGGTGTCCTCGTCAATGAATTGCAAGGCAAAAATGCCCTTGGAGTAAGAAAGTACAAGTGCGTCGTTGAGAGTAAGCGTTCCGTCTCCAGAGATGCCAGAGATCTCAATATCAGCAGATAGTTGACTTATTTCGACGAAGCCGTCAGCGCCGAATTCCGCACATTCGTGTCGTATAGCATCAAGCTCTTTAACTGGATGTTGCAAAATAACACCGTTATCAGACAGCGAAAGTTCTCGGGGCAGAGTAAGGTTGTGGCAGAAACCAATGCCCGCAGGATAACTGTGGTAAATCGGATCAATGATGCCCATCCATCCAATCAAGATGGTACGACCAGAATCGTCGACGAACGTTTGAGGTGCGTAGAAGTCAAAACCGTGATCCCAGAGCACAAAGTTATCGGTAGAAACAGTTTCAACATTGATAAGCTTCTGCCCCTCTGGAAGCGGAAAATAACCCGACTGCCAGATGTTTTGCCACTTGTCGAGAGGCTCGCTTGAAGCATTCTCTCGCAAGTTAACGGAATCGCTCAAGCGCTGCCTCTTGGACGCATCAGCGCTTGGCTCTGTACCGGCACTTGGTTCCGTACCAGCACTTGGCTCCGTACCAGCGCTTGGCTCCGTACCAGCACTTGGCTCCGTACCAGCACTTGGCTCCGTACTAGCGCCTTCACTTAGCCCTTGCGGACACACAGATAGAAACTCCTGGTCATCTAGCTGCACCAAAAAAGGACATTCCCACATGTAGCCAAACGCCTCGCGCTGACCCAGGGCATTAGTCCCGCGTATAACCGAGTGGAGCGTCCACGACTCGCCGCAATCATTTGAGTCGTAAATCAAAACCGCTCCCGAATCATGTCGTTCATCTGCGGTTTTTGCGTTACCAGCCGCAATGTCCCTCTCGCGAGTGCCTAACAGCATGCGGAGAGCCCCGTCTTGCTCCCAAACCTTCGGATCGCGAACATGGTTTGTGCAGGTACCGGGGTAATCGTTCGGCTTCAAAACAACGCACTTTGGCGAGAAACTCTGTCCATCTTCAGAGGTCAGCATAACTTGATAGGCCTCTCGACCGACATCAATGCCGTCGGCTTCTGGGTGTGCTTCGTCCATAACATTGCCGGTGTAGAAGAGCCGCATAACCTCGTGGGACGCTGCATCGTTGTCGTCTGCCACACCGCCGCCGTGACCGCAGTCACCGCCTGCCGCGTCATGCGCCTCAATCCAGGCCGAACCCGAAAACACACCGTCCTTATCGAAAGCTGCGTCTGGAG
>CAUVID010000135.1:0-2735 GCA_963551855.1 Lancefieldella parvula
ACAATGTCCTCCTCGCCAGCCTCAGCGTTGGAAGCCCACTTCCACTCCTTAGCGCCAGCTGCAAGCTCCTCGCGAGCCTCGTCGAGAGTTACCCACGTTGGAGCAGGCTGCTTACCAGCGAAGATTGCGTTGATGCAGTTTGTGGAGGTGTAGCACTTCTCGCCAACTGCAAGCAGGAGGTTAGCGTCTGCTGGGAAGTAGATGTTGGTGATGTGGTCGTTGTTGAAGCTCTTGTTGAGCATGATGTCAACAAAACCAGGATCCTGGTGAGAGAATCCGTTGTGGTCCTGGCGCCAAACGTGGCTGGAAAGGACCAGGTTGAGAGCGGAGATAGGCTTGCGCCATGGAATGTGGCGGACGGTAGCCTCAAGCCACTTAGCGTGCTGGTTGATCATGGAGTCAACGATGTGAACGAATGACTCGTAGCTGGACCAGATGCCGTGGCGGCCAGTCAGGGTATAGCCCTCAAGCAGGCCCTCGCACTGGTGCTCGGAAAGCTGCTCGATAACGTTACCAACTGGGGAGATGTGCTCGTCGTTCTCGAAGTCGTCGTTGAAGCCGCCGAACCACTGCTTGTCGGTTACCTGGAAGGAAGGCTGCAGGCGGTTGGAAGCGGTCTCGTCAGGTCCGAAGATACGGAACTCGGAGCGGTTGCTGTTGATGAGCTCAGCGGTGTACTCGCCAAGGACGCGCGTTGCCTCAGTAGCACCAAAGCCGTGGCCCTTCTCGGCAACTGGAATCTCGTACTTCTTTGCGTCAGGAAGGACGAGGTTGCGGCGGATTGCGCCACCGTTTGCGTTAGGGTTAGCGCCGAGGCGGAGGTCACCCTTAGGCATGAAAGCGGTAACCTCTGGACGGATTGCGCCCTTCTCGGTGAAGAGAGTCTCTGGCTTGTAGGAGCCCATCCAGTCGCGAAGGACCTGGAAGTGAGCCTCGGTGTCGCGAGCGGATGCCAGTGGAACCTGGTGTGCACGCCAAGAGCCCTCGGTCTTCTTGCCGTCGATGTAAGGAGGGCAAGTCCAACCCTTAGGGGTGCGGAAGATGATCATTGGGTAGTAAGGACGGGATGCGTCACCTGCGGCTGCGCGAGTCTTGATAGCGCAGATCTCGTTGAAGACAGCCTCGAGAAGAGCTGCGAAACGACGGTGAATGGATGCGTGATCCTCGTCGTCGAAGCCAGCAACAAAGTTATATGGGTGGTAGCCCATGCCGCGGAAGAACTCGTCGCGCTCACCGTCGGAAATACGAGCCAGGATAGTTGGGTTAGCAATCTTGTAACCGTTGAGGTGCAGGATTGGGAGAACGATACCATCGGTCAGTGGGTCCATGAACTTGTTGGTCTGCCAAGAAGTTGCAAGTGGGCCAGTCTCTGCCTCGCCGTCGCCGACAACAGCGACTGCCAGCAGGGATGGATTGTCCAGGACGGCGCCGTATGCGTGGGACAGGGTGTAGCCCAGCTCGCCGCCCTCGTGGATGGAGCCTGGAGTCTCAGGTGCGTAGTGGGAAGGAATTCCGCCTGGGTAAGAGAAGCGGCGGAAGAACTTCTGGAGGCCCTCTTCATCGTCGGTAATGAATGGGTAGGTCTCGCGATAAGTGCCGTCGAGCAGGGACTGTGCGGTACCTGCAGGTCCACCGTGACCAGGGCCCATGAGGAAGATGGTGTTCTGGTTATGGTCGCGGATGAAGCGGTTGACGTGGCCAAACAGGAAGTTCAGGCCTGGGGTGGTTCCCCAGTGGCCAACCAGGCGATGCTTAACGTCCTCGCGAGAGAAACCGTCCTTCATAAGAGGGTTGCTGCGAAGATAAATCTGACCAACAGACAGGTAGTTAGCTGCGCGCCAATACCTATCGACGCCGGCAAGCTCGTCCTCAGATACAGGCTGATTCAGGGTCTGCCAAGGTGTGCCGTACACGGGCTGAGCCATGTGCTCCTCCTTTTCTTGGGTTGCCGCCTGCGCGTTTACGCAGGTTAGGCAACCTCGTTGCTTCCATTACCTGAGCGAGTGTTTTGTTCGCACTCAACTGGGCACGCATAAAACAACACATACATAACAGTATGATGCTTCGGCTATGTTTCAAATAATACTCTAAGTGATAAAACGTTTTATCACTGTGAGATTTCTTGAAATTTCTTTCCTGAGAGACGCTTAAGCTGTCTTTTAAGCAGCAAAACAATCCCCCAACAGTACCCACAATGCCAAAATGCAACCAAAATGGTGCCCATGTAAAGCGTATACACACCAAAGTGGTAAAAAATGCGTTTAGTTGGAGATTTCATTTTTCTGCATACAACGTTTGCCCAGATAAAAGTTTTTGACGCGGTAAAAAATCGTCTTAGTTGGAGATAAAACAGCTAATTTTCAATTTTCATTTCCAACTAAACGGGTTTTTTACCTTTTTCGGTACATAATTTTGAGCTCAAAAATTACGTATTCATCAGAATGAATACAGACGCACAAATATGCAGAAATCTGATTAGCAACCCAAAAGACGCACGCTATTCTTCTCAATCATGCGCGGCTCAAGGATTATCTGGATTGACGCGCTGTCATCCTGCGCTTCGATGCCGTTATTTTTGCCTGTCGCAGCATCTTGCGTCGCGGCTTCTTGCGTCGCAGCTGATTGCGTCGCGGTTCTCTGCACAACATCCGCCCCATGCTCGCCCAGACGACGAAACATAATCGAAAGCGCGGCGTCAGAAAGCTCATCAACATTTTGCTCAATCGAGGTCAGCG
>CAUVID010000136.1:0-2672 GCA_963551855.1 Lancefieldella parvula
AACAGAGAGTGATTGGTTACCACAACATCCGAAGATCCCGCACGTTTACGAGCTCCATGAACAAAGCACTCATGAGGGTAATACGGACACTTAGAGCGCAGGCACTCCGCTGCTTTGATAGTTACCATCTCTCGTGGAACCGAGCGCCAGCGAATCCCCAACGCATCCAAATCGCCATCAGCCGACTGGCACGCGTAGGCATAAATCACCGCAATTGCGGTCAGCATGTCAGACGCAACACTATTGCTAGAGCGCCCTTCCTGATCAAGCAGCGTCAGTGGAAGTTCCTCAAGAGCGGCCCTATCAACGCGATGCAGGCACGGATAGTGCTCGTATCCTTTTAAGCTGCAGAAGCTCAATCCGTTTGGCAACGCTCGTGCAAGAGCCGGAAGGTCATGAGCAACTAGCTGGTCAGTCAAGGCGTTTGTCTTTGTGGCAATGCCTACGGTAACGTCATTTTTCTGCGCAAAAAGCACCTCAGGCAGCAGGTATGCAATCGACTTGCCAATACCAGTCCCCGCCTCAAGCTCTCTATGCGAAGAAGTTACCAGCGCGTTTCTGACCTCAACGGACATGCTAACCTGCTCGTTGCGTGCCTCAAATTTGTCATACATCTGCGAGACAATGCCCGGTTTAGCAAACGCTCTGTGAATCTCGTCTTTGGAAATAGGCAGCATGGCAGGCGTCTCTGGGTCATCCGCGTCTCTTCTCGCCTTTGCTTTTATGTCAGCGACAAGCTGGCTGCGAATGTCCTTGAGCGAGAAAAACGTGCCCGAGATCTCTGCATCTGCAAGTTCGGCACCTGTTGCATCTTTCTTTGCGACACCGCGCTGAACTGCTTCTTCTTCCTTCATTTGCGACAAATACGAGAAGATTGGCCTAAACGTCCACTCCACTCCGTCGTGCATTGACGCCAGTTTGGCGAGAAGACCGCGAGGCAGATTCATAAGTCCCAAAAGCAAGATGCGCCACATGCCACAAAGAGCATCTACGTCGTCACTTGCGCGGTGCGTAACCTTCATAGTGCCAAACGCTTCTGCCATGCTGGAAAGCTTGTGTGAAGAAAGTCGAGGTAGCGCTATGCGTGAGAGCGACAGCGTATCGATCCAGGTATCGGAGACAGAAGTTCCGCCGGGCACCCGTTCAATAAACGTACGGTCAAAGGTGGCGTTGTGAGCCAAAACCGGAAGACCGCCGACAAATTCTGCAAGTGCAGCAACGGCTTCCTTTGCGCTTGGTGCGCCCTTAACGTCTTCATCGGTGATTGAAGTGAGAGCTGTAATCTCTTCTGGAATTGGACACCCTGGATCAACAAAAGTCTGAAAGCGCTCCACAATCTCTCTGCCGCTCAATTTAGCAGCAGAAATCTCAATAAGAGAGCATTTCTTAAAGGACAAACCTGTTGTCTCGGTATCCAAAACAACAATGTCGTCCTCTAAGACATCAAACGACTCATGCTCCGCCCTCTCTGCAAGTTCTAAATACTTCTTGCAAACCGCAGAGGGGGTACCTGGAAGAATGAGTTCTTCTAGTTTTTGCGTAGCGCTTTTAGTGCTGGTCATAACCTACAAATCTACTGGCGATCCTCAAGTGCAAACTCAATAAAGCGAGTGCAGAGCTCAGGGAAATCAATGCCGCCGGTACGTGCAGAATCAGGCAGCAAAGAACGGGCAGTCATACCAGGAATGGTATTTGTCTCCAGTACCACTGGGACGCCGTCCTTCGTAACAATAAAGTCACTACGAGAAACGCCGCGGCAACCAAGTGCATTGTGAGCCTTGATAGCTAGCTCCTGAGCACGTGCATATACTGCAGGCTCAAGACGAGCTGGAATCACATGGTGCAGGGATGCTGGCTCATATTTTGTCTTAATGCTGTAGAACTCATCGCCCGTAACAATCTCAACGATTGGCAGAGCTGTTGGGTCCTCGTTGCCAATAACAGGAACGGTAATCTCCGTTCCCTCAATGCTCTCCTCGATTAGGATGCGCTCGCCCTGCTCGCCTGCAAGTTCAAGTGCAGCGGGAAGCTCTTCTCGCGAAGTAACGCGCGTAACGCCGTAGCTGGAGCCGTTGCCAGAAGGCTTTACAAACATAGGGAGTCCGAGGTCCTCAATAAGCTTGTCTACCTGTTCATCTGTGAAGACGGTACCTGCAGCAACGTCAATTCCCTTAGGAGTTGGAACGCCTGCCTGCCTATACATGAGCTTCGACAGCTCTTTTTCGGTTCCCATAGCAGACGCAAGGACGCCAGAAAACGTGTAAGGAATGTGCAGAATCTCGAGAAGACCCTGGATGCAACCATCCTCACCAAAGCGGCCGTGCATAGCAACGTACACGACATCATAACCGCCCTGAGCAAGGGTAACTACAAAGTCTTTTTCTGCAACATCAAGCAGGTCAACACTGGTAAAGCCAGCTTCTTTAAGTGCTGCTGCACACTGCTTGCCAGACTCCATTGCAATCTCATGCTCGTCTGACCAGCCACCTGAAACAACTGCTACATGAAGCTTTTTTAGCTCTTCACGTGTCATTTCCGCTCCTTCAGATAAGTCTCCCATAGGGTAAACTCTAGTAAACGTATTTCTTCTAAGATACCGCAGATAGCTTAGAAGAGTTGGAGAAGGACAAAAATGCAATCAAATAATACTCTTGACGGCACAAACACCACGG
>CAUVID010000137.1:0-2640 GCA_963551855.1 Lancefieldella parvula
CGTCCACCGGAAGTGTGGCGAGAAGAACATCTTGTCCAAGCTCGTCTTTGAGCGTCAACTCCAGCTTAAACGCGCCCGTTTGTACTCCAGCCAGCCCGCTTGCCCGCACGTTCGCTCTAACCTCAAGCGCGCCAAACATATCACCCTTCAGCGTTAGCGACTCAAGATGAACCGCAGAAACAACCTCGTACCACACGCTTTGCCAAATGCCACTCTGAGCGGTGTACCAAATGTCGCCACGCGAAAGTCGCTGCTTACCGCGCAGTTGAGAGCCGGTGTCACTTGGATCCCAAACGCAAAGTACGAGCTCAGCCGTGTCCGCACTGTCTGCCGTTGCCTCTCCCGTTTCAGACGAGCCAAGTAAATCCGTCACATCAAAGGAAAACGGCAGGTAACCACCAACATGCGTGCCGACAAGCTTGCCATCCACAAAGCACGCGCACATCCAGTCAACCGCTTCAAAATGTAGAATAAGTCGCTGGTCATCGGCCAGTTTAGGTAGTTCAATTTTGCGCTTATACCACAAAAATTCGCTCGGCTGCACCGTACGACCAACACCAGAAAGCGGAGCTTCTGGCGAAAACGGCACCACAATCTGTCCGTCCCAACGGGAAGGAATTGTCTGTTGCGCAAGGATCTCCACACCAATCTCGCCATCTACCGGCACAATCGTATAATCCCACACGCCGTTTAGCATCACGTAATTGTCGCGCTGCATACGAGGACGCGGATACTCAGGCAACACGTTCGACGAATCAAGCGCCTCTCCCCAAACAGTCGTCAGAGAATTGAGTGTCTCCTCCGTATGCTTTTTGGGTGCACTTGCCAAAACGCGACGAATATCCAGCATGGTTTCTCTCGTTTCTCCTGAAGCAGCAGGTACAAGCACATGACAAGCCAGCGTGACGTATGTATATCATAGCCACTTCGTAAAAGAATTTATATAGCGAGAAAACCGAACAAACCCCAGCTCAATTCGAACTAAGGCTCAAATAGGACTGGAGCTCAGCACCATTCAAAACCTACGTAAACGCTAGCGCCTGGGAAACCATGGAATGCAGCGATTGACTCGTTTGCAGTACTCTTTGTACTCATCGCCAAACTGCTCGAGAAGCCACTTCTCCTCTGTAACCTGCATCATCACAGATAAAAGCGCCCAAAACACAAGGGGTAGTGGTAGCAGATAAAGGTTACTAGAGAGCAGCGCTGCACCTGACATGACAAACGCAAATGCGGAGTAGATAGGGTTTCTTACCAGCGCATAAACACCAGTGGTTACCAGCTGATTTGAGATGATTTTCTCGCGAAGCTTTTCTTTGATGGCAGCAGAAACCCAAAGCCAGATGCCCACAACCAGAAAAGCTGTACCTACGGCGTGCATCGCGCCGACCGTTGCTCGAATGCGAAGATACGGGAGAATTCCCAACTTAGACAAGGTAATACACGCAACTGTCAGCGCCGTGATGGCAATCACGTAAGCGGGACCGACGCCAAGTACCGGAAGATGATCCTTCTTCTCGTTCTGAGCAGGCATGGGTTAACTCCGTTCGATTAGCATTTTGTTAGCTATAGCTAACTACAGCATAAAGTTTACACCTAAAACTACACTTTGACGTGAGGATTTTTATACTGACCATGTCTGTTCGTTGCCCCCTTACCATACTGAATGGCAAACGTAGGACAATGATGTAGACAACGAAGACATGCGGCGCACTGATCTTTAATCCACACAGGTCTCTTATCCTTCATCTGAATGGCCTGAACTGGGCACTTTCGTGCGCAAAGACTACATCCGATGCACTTATCTGAAACCGAGAAGTGCTGTGTCTTTCTCTCGTTGTTATACATGGGATCCATAAAAAGTCTAACTGCATACGGAACAACACCCTGCATATGATTACCAACAGCACGCTCTTTGATGCCGGTTAATACAGCGTTGATATAGCTCTCGGCGTTGTCGTTAATTTGCTGGACCTTTGTCTTGTCGCTCAAATCAAAAATTGGAGTCCAGGTATCAGGCATTTTGACGCTAAAACCAGCGTTGAGCTCTAGTCCTTTGTTGGCAAGAATCTTTTTTGCGTCAACAAACGTGCAACCAGCCATTATTCCGTACGTTGTTACAATGAACGAGTACGGCGCAGAGGCACTTATGACCTGGAGATTCTGCAAAAACTCCCGAGTTGTAATGGGAAGTTCCCAGTTATAAACTGGCGTCACGATGCCAAGCATCTCATTTTCTGAGAGATTTACCTGGCCGTTTGAAACCTCAATCGAGACTGCAGTGTCATCAAACTCCGCGGCAATTCGCTCGGCAACATATTTGCAGTTGCCTGTTGCAGAAAAATACAAAACCATGTGTCCCTCTCCCGCGCGGTAGTTGCCTACCCACGCTTCCCTTGCACTAATAATAAGCTATTTCACCTGGTTAATATCAGTTACTATCCACTATATGAGTGTCCATTACACTGGACACTCAAAACTCTTTTTAAGCCTATGATTTTTTAACGATGAGAAATAAATTACCTGTTCAAACAGCTGATTTTTTTCTCTAACATCTCTGAAAGGAACGCACCATGGAACGAACAATTGACGTATCTACAAAATTGAGCACGCAAGTTCCGCCTGACACCATTAACGTTG
>CAUVID010000138.1:0-2637 GCA_963551855.1 Lancefieldella parvula
GCCGCAAACTTGTGGTCTGAAGGAGGAATCAGCTTGCCAAAGTACTCTTTAACAACAGGCTCCCACTGCGGATCGTGTAGAGCATCCTCAATGGTGGTGTAAATAACGCCCTGCTCAGCAACTTCCTCGCGCATGTTGTGATAGACAATCTCGGAATCGTACTGAGCACCAACACCAGCAAGACTCTCTGCCTCTGCCTGTGGAATGCCCAGACGATCAAAGGTATCCCTAATATCCTCAGGTACGTCGTCCCAGCTATTTGCCTGCTGAGTCTTTGGCGAGACATACGTGGAGATATGATTCAAATCCAGACCTGCAATAGAAGGTCCCCAGTTGGTAGCCATCTGGCGCTGGTGATAGGTTTCCAGAGCCGACAACCTCATTTGGAGCATCCACTCGGGCTCTTCTTTTTTCTTGGAAATAGCACGCACAATTTCTGGCGTAAGGCCATCATCGTAGCGCTCGTAACCCTCTTCGGACTTGGTGAAGTCGTAGAGCGAGCGGTCTACGTCAGCGACCTCAGATCGCTTCTTCTCGCTCACTAGTTAGCACCGCCCTCATCAGTTTGGCTCTCAAAACGCTCAAAGCCCTCGTGGTCAATCTGGTTGATAAGGTCAGCAGGACCGTCTGCCACCAGATGACCCTTAACCATAACGTGAGTGCGGTCAATCTCAAGGCGCTCAAGAATGCGAGTGTTGTGAGTAATGATGAGCAGCGAGCCGTCGCAGGTCTCGCGATAGGCCTGAATGCCCTTTGAAACAACAGAGAGCGCGTCAACGTCCAGGCCAGAATCAGTCTCGTCGAGAATGGCAAGTTTAGGCTGGAGCAGCAGAAGCTGGAGCATCTCAACCTTTTTCTTCTCGCCACCAGAGAAGCCAACGTTAAGCTCACGCATCAAGAAGCCCTGGTCAAGCTCAAGCTGATCAGAAATCTGACCAACACGCTGACGGAACTGACGAGCGGTCATCTTAAGCTCAGGGCGCATCTGTGTAATGGTACGCAGGAATGAATAAAGAGGAACGCCAGGAACCTCAACAGGCGCCTGATAGGAGAGGAAGATGCCTGCAAGGGAGCGCTTATCTGCAGCAAGCTCAGTTACATCCTCGCCGTTAAAGATAAGAGAACCTTCGGTAATCTTATAGGTAGGATCACCCATAATGACGCGGCCAAGTGTTGATTTACCTGCGCCGTTAGGTCCCATCAGAACGTGAGCCTGGCCATCACCAATGCTCAGATCAATTGAATGCAGGATGGATTTCTCCTCGGTACCTGCAGAAATTCCGTTTACACGGAGTAGCTCAGTTGCCATAAATCTCTCTCCAAATATCTCTACGTGCAAGCACGTGATACGTTTGTGACTAGCCACTTTGGGCAGCTCTAGGGCGAGCAAAACCTTGTGCTAGTGCGGTTTTGTGGCAAAGACAAACGCCAATGTCACCGATGTTTTTGTCATACCCCAAAATCCGCTAATTCATACTAAATGGTAGGAATTAAAAAGCAACCCTCACATAAGCACTTTTTACGTTTTCTAGAAAATAATCGGATTTTTTCATAGGTTTCAAAAGTTATAAAAGCTTTTCTGCGCCAGAGCTGTCTCTCATGGGTAAACTAGAAACATCTATGTTTGTAACAAGGAGGATTCATGGGTCAGAGAATTCAAGGTACCGAAGATCTTTACGGCGGCTATATGCGCTCTTGGGAGCATATGCAAGATGTTGCCCGCCATCTGTTTGGTACTTATGGCTTTGACCGCATTGAGACTCCTGCACTTGAGCAGGTAGACACCTTTGTTCACGGCATTGGTGAGTCAACCGATGTAGTACGCAAAGAGATGTTCCGCGTTTTTTCAGGCGCGCTACTTGATGATTTGCTAGCTGCCGGCAATGAGTTCGGTCTTAAGCCTCGTCAGCGCATGGCTATGCGTCCTGAGGGAACTGCTGGTGTGGTCCGTGCTGCTGTTGAGCACAACTTTGTGCCACAGGGAGGAACTCCTGCAAAACTTTGGTACGCCGAGTCAATGTTCAGGGGAGAGCGTCCTCAAAAGGGCCGTCTGCGCCAGTTCCACCAGGTAGGTGTTGAGTGGCTTGGAGCCTCTGATCCAGCTGCCGATGCAGAGTCCATCATCATGTTGATAAAGTTCTATGAGCAGATGGGTTTCTCGCCAGCTGATATGAAGCTCATGATTAACTCCATGGGTGATGCGGAGTGCCGTCCTGCATATCGCGAGAAGGTCAAGCAGTTCATTCTTGATCACAAGGATGAGATGTGTGAGGACTGTCTTGAGCGTGCAGAGATCAATCCGCTTCGTGCGTTTGACTGCAAAAACGAGAGTTGTCATGCGGTCATGAAGGATGCTCCACTGATTTCTGACAACCTGTGTGATGATTGTCGTGCTCACTATGAGCAGGTCAAGGCCTATCTGGATGCTGCGGGTATTTCATACGTTGAGGATCCAACGCTTGTTCGTGGCCTGGATTACTATACGCGTACCGTCTTTGAGGTAGAGATTCCAAACGCTGGTGTTGGTGCCATTGGTGGTGGCGGTCGTTATGACGGCCTTGTTGAGCTTGAAGGTGGAAAGCCAACTCCAGGTGTCGGTTTTGCTGTTGGTTTTGAGCGCATTATGCTTGCGCTGGA
>CAUVID010000139.1:0-2607 GCA_963551855.1 Lancefieldella parvula
ATACTATCTGCAGATACTTTTTATGAGGAGCTCTATGTCTGCCACAATTCCTGAAGCCACTGCTCGACTTGAACTTGTCCTGGGAAAAGACCGCCTTGGGCAGATTCAAAATTCCTGCGTCATGGTCTTAGGGCTTGGTGGCGTTGGTTCAAACTGCGTTCAGGCGCTGGCCAGAGGCGGTGTAGGCTCGTTTGTTTTAGTGGATGCCGATGCAGTAGAAGCATCCAACCTAAACAGGCAGGCTATTGCCTATGTGAGCACCATTGGAAAAAGAAAAGTTGACGTTACCAAAGAGATGATTCTGGACATTAATCCAGACGCTCACGTGTTCACACTTGACGCGTTTTTGCTTAAAGACAACGTTGACGAGCAGCTCTCTGCTCTTCCAAAACCAGATGTTGTAGTTGATGCCATCGATACCATTTCTGCCAAATTAGCTGTTGTGGCATGGTGTCAAAAAAACGATATCTACCTTATCTCCAGCATGGGTGGCGGCAATAAAATCCACCCAGAACTCTTGGAAATTACTACGCTTTCAAAAACGCATACCGATGCTCTTGCAAGAGTAATGAGAAAAGAGTCCAAGAAGCGTGGACTTGCCGACTTCCGTGTTCTCTACTCCCCTGAGCCAGCGCGACCAGTTTTTGCACCAGAGGGTGCAACGGGCAAATCTGCCAAGCTAGGAACTATGTCCTACTACCCTCCTATTATGGGACAGATGATTGCCTCAGACGTTATTTTGCACTTGTCAGGGCTTGATCATGAGTAACCTCAGATACTTTGATGCGCACGTCCATGCCAACCTTATGGACTCCCCGCTCAATGTAGTGAGAAGTTCCCATGACGCCGGATTAGGTTTCTTTGCCTGCGGCGTTACTCCTCACGACTACCTAGAACTTGTTCCTCAGCTTACGCAAGACAACATCCGCGTGGGACTTGGAGCACATCCCTGGTACATCTCTGATGGGCGCGTCACTGAAAAAGATATTGAGCTTCTGCAAGAGCTTATGGGAGAGACATCTTACCTTGGCGAGATTGGACTAGATTTTTCTTCTCGCTATTGTGTTGATGGGTTGCAAGATTTGCAGGTTAGAGCTTTTACGCAGATTTGCAAGCGCGCAGCTGAGCTTTCACGCAACAGCCAACCACGAGTGCTCTCGATGCACACCGTGAGAAGCGTTAATGCGGTACTGGATATTCTTGAGCAGACTGGAGCCGCTCAAGCGTGTATTCCTATTATTCATTGGTTTAGCGGCAGCTCAGACGAGCTCCAGAGGGCCATTAAGCTTGGCTGTTGGTTCTCTGTTGGCGAGATGAGCCTAAAGACCAAACGTGGCCGTGAATACGCTAAGGTGTACCCAAAAGATAAGCTTCTTACCGAGACTGACCTTCCTTCCAGTGATCATACGGATATTAGCGCGGCGGACATTGTGGACAGCCTCAAGCGCGCGCTGAGCGGTCTGAGCGAGGCTCGTGGATACTCTGTGCAAACCGAAGTAATGGCAAACTCAGCAGGCGTTTTTGGCGTCTAAGTGTTAAAGTCTTACGTATGAGAAGATTACGGAAAATACCTACACAACGCCTTGCGGGAACTGGCAGAGCGCAACTTTCTGGAGCAATGCTTGCAAGCTCATCTGATGAGCTGGGACTTGCTCTTAATGACGTTGTGCTTGTTTTTGCCTGCAGTGATAACTTTGTGCCGTATTTATCTGTAGCAATTCAGTCCATCATCGAGAACGTTAATCCAGAGCGTCGTTACGATATCATTGTTTTGACTCGTGACCTCTCTCCTACCAGCATGATTACGCTTACTCGTCAGGCTCAGCTTGTTGATAACGTACATGTTGGTTTCTTGGATGTTGACGCTGCTCTTGGTGATATTGAGCTTCCTCATCATGGTCACTTTAGACCAGAAACTTACTACAGACTGCTTGCTCCCTCACTGCTTCCTAACGTCAATAAAGCCATCTACCTTGACTCTGACCTGGTAGTTAATACCGATATTGCAGAGCTCTACGATATCGACGTCACAGGATACTTGGTAGGCGCTACACGCGACGCTGATACTATTGGACAGATTGATGGCTATGACGCCACAGTTGGCCCCTACCTCAAAAATGAGCTAGGTATGGATGATCCTCACGATTACTTCCAGGCAGGCGTCATTTTGATGAACCTGGAAGAGATTAGAAAGCAAATTTCTCCTGAGGAGTTTCTTAAGGTGTCAACCATGCGTGCATGGCGATGGCTTGATCAAGATGTTCTTAACAGGTTTGTAAACGGCCATTATCTCCGCATTAATATGAAGTGGAATTACCTGGTAGACTGGCAATTCCTTCGCCGTGATCACATTGTTGCTCAGGCGCCAAAAGACGTGCGAGAAGAATACGAAGAAGCTCGTAAGAATATCTGCATTGCGCATTTTGCAGGACCAGACAACAGGCCTTGGCTCTATCCAAACTCAGACCTTGCAGGTCTTTTCTGGTTCTATGCTCGTCGCTCCCCTTATCTTGAGGAGCTTCGTTCACAGCTTGAAGAGTCAAGACGTACGGTAAGAGGTCTTTCTCACCGCGTGCAAAGTGGTGTTCTTTTCCGCGGCTTGATGCC
>CAUVID010000140.1:0-2597 GCA_963551855.1 Lancefieldella parvula
TCACGAGGTCTTACCTTGCAATCTTTATGCAAAAAACTTTCTTAATTGATACTTCTCTTTAACAATTGAAGCACCAGGTTGCCTAGTTGCTATGCCTTCAGGTAGCGGCCCATAGCAATAGCAGAACCAAAGAGTCCCAGCAGCAGGCCAAGGAGCAGCAAAAGGCCGCTCATGCCCAGCATGACCGTTGTTGGAATAGCAAAGGTCAAGAAGGTCATGCTCTCTGCCATTACAGGAAGAAGCATGTGGGCTCCAACAACCAAAACAGCAATGGCGAGAAGAGCGCCGATAAGTGCCTCAAGCACACCTTCCATAAGGAATGGTCCGCGAATAAAGCCGTTAGATGCACCGACCAGACGCATGATTGCAATCTCACGACGGCGAGCATTAATAGCAAGGCGAATGGTGTTGTTAATAAAGACAAAGGCAACAAACACCAGAAGTCCAACAAGGCCAATAGCGCCAATACGAATGTATGCTGTTACGCTAAACAGACGCTCAACGGTCTCGCGACCATACTGAACATCACCAGATGGATTGCTCTTATTATCAGCAATTGCTGCAAAAGATGATGAAGAGGCAATGCGCTGGGCAACGTCTTGAACATCCTTAGGGTCCTTGAGCTTAATCACAAGAGATGCAGGAATAGGATTCTGACCATCAAGAGCAGAAACCGCATCGGAAGCATTGCGGTAGCTCATGGTAGTGCGATACTCCTCAAGAGCCTGATCTTTGCTCTTATAGGTTACGGACTCAACCGTATCCCAGCTCTGAACCTCTTGCTGGAAAGCAGTTACTGCAGACTGATCTGCATCATCAGAAAGAAATGCCTGGATAGTAACGCGATTCTCGACACTTCCTACCATGTTCTCGATAAGAGCGGAGCCAAGAATAAACAAGCCGATGATGAACAGTGACAAGAAGATGGTTACGATTGCACCAAGAGCGGTAGACCAGTTCCTTCTAAAGTGGCTTCCGGCCTCACGCAGAGAATATCCAAAATTAGAGAGCCCCATAGTAGCCATAGCCTCCCTTCTCCTGGTCGCGGACAATGTGACCAGCCTCAAGCGCAATAACGCGCTTGCGCATAGAGTCAACCATCTCGCGATCGTGTGTTGCCATTACAACCGTAGTGCCCGCACGGTTAATGCGGTCAAGAAGCTTCATGATGCCCAAAGAAATTGCTGGGTCCAAGTTACCCGTAGGCTCGTCGCAGATAAGCAGTGGTGGGCGGTTAACCATTGCACGAGCAACAGAAACACGCTGCTGCTCACCGCCGGAAAGCTGGTCTGGGTAAGCGTCCATCTTCTGGCCAAGGCCTACCAGACGCAGAACCTCAGGAACCTGCACCTTAATAACAGAACGAGGCTTGCCAATGCACTCAAGTGCAAAAGAAACGTTCTCATAGACGGTCTTATCGGGCAGAAGCTTAAAGTCCTGGAAGACGGTACCAATCTGGCGGCGCAGATACGGAACCTTGGAGTTACGCATGCGCGTAAGATCCTGACCAGCAACAATAACCTGTCCGTGAGTTGCCTTCTGCTCGCGCGTAATAAGGCGCAAGAGAGACGACTTACCGGAACCAGAGTGTCCAACTACAAAGACAAACTCGCCTGGGTAGATATCAGCGCTGATGTTATCCAGTGCTGGGCGGTTTGGCTGTGATGGATACACAAGCGAGGCACCCTTAAAAGAGATGGTAGGAGTACCAGTGCGCTCAACCTGAGGTGCGTCTTGAGCGAGATCAGCAAAGAACTTTGCGCGATCAAGAGGCGCTTGCTCAGGGTTATTTTGCTGCTCAGCAGTTACCACGTGTACAGCTTCTGCTCCAGAAGCAAATGGATCAGATACAGTTGTTACAGGTTCAGCAGCCTGGGCCACTGGCACATCAGCAGAAAAGTCCTGGGTTTCAACTTGATCAGCTACAACATCTTGCTGGTCAAGCTGATTCAGATCATCCTGAGAAATTACCCCAAAACGGTCATCAAACGAGGACTCCTGTTGCTCATCAGTGCGAAAATGATTAGCCACAGTTGCTCCTTTTCTTACTCCGAAGAGACAGATACAGAGTTTATTTTACCAAAAGTGCAGGTATGTTATACGTCACGCAGTTCATCCACAGAAAAACCGCCTCTTCTTTTTGAACTGCCTCCTATTTCTTGGACATAAGAAATGGGAGGCAGTTCATATGCGGGTGATTATGATTCTGCAGCGTGTTAGCGTCGGCTTTTAGGCCTGGCGCACAAAATGGCGCAGCTTTGGTAGGTTTTGCTGAAGAATCGACATGTTTCTAATCAAGATAGCTAGGCAGCTAGGCGGTCGCACTACCCGATATGCATCTCTATGCATAAACTTCATCTAATATGCTTAAACATGAATAGATAAATATAAGGAATTTAACTATCGATAAATTTAGTATCTACGGAACACACCTAAGTCAGATATTCTGCTCAATTGCGGGCATTTTACACACCTAAGTCAGATAATCTGCATGATTAGGGTATTTTCAGCGTAATGTATACGTCTTTTTGACAGATTATCTGACTTAGGTGTGTTTTGAACTGACTCCCATTTCTCGTGTCCAAGAAATGGGAGGT
>CAUVID010000141.1:0-2592 GCA_963551855.1 Lancefieldella parvula
GCAAGCTGGAAGAGAAGAAACGCCGCCATAGTTCCAAAAATCATCGAATCGGTTCTATCAAGTAGGCCGCCATGACCAGGCATAATTGAACCAGAATCCTTGAGTCCCACTCCTCGCTTAATGCGAGACTCAAAGAGGTCTCCAACAACGGAGAAGATGCCTTCTGTTACGCCAAAAAGCAGCGCAAACAGTGGATTCATATTAATTGCACCAAAAACTGCCATCAAGAACCACACAAGCATTGAACCTAAAAGACCACCGTAGAAGCCTTCCCAACTCTTATTGGGAGAAATTCTTGGCGCCAGTTTATGCTTGCCAAATTTGGATCCAAACAAATACGCAAATGAATCATTAGCCCACACAGAGAGCATGACGGCAAGCGTGATCCAAGGAATAGAAAAACTAGGCTCTGTGGACCTCAGAAGCACTACCGTTGAAAGTGAAAGCGACGTATACAGCGGTCCAAAGGCCGTAACCGCCACGTCTGCAAGGTTTGCTCGCGGTGTTAAAACATACCAAAGTCCGCAAAGAATAATCAAAAGCAGAGAAAATACCAGCGGAAAGACGTGACCAAAGTACGCAATTATGGGAAAAACAAGCGAGAAGACAAGGCCAAGAGGCTCGTTTGGCATACGTCCGCCCATACGGCAAATATGGAAGAACTCAGAGCAGCAGAGCCATGCCATGCCAGCAATCAAAACAATAGTGGCTTCTTTGCCCACAAACAGTGCAGCAAGCACAATAGCTGCGTAAACTACGCCAGACAGAGTCCTTGTCAAAAGCTTCTCGGTAACGCCACGAACTCGCTGACCCATAAGGTTACCAGCGGCTCGTTGCAGCTCTTTAATTGAGCGACGAATCTCCAGCTTTTCAATCTGTCTATCAATTCCAACGCTACCTGTTTCTTCAGGATTAGGCTGAGCATCAGCAGGAATCCTAGAGGTAGGCCTTTTGGAATCGCGCGTATTGTCCACCACTATTTCACTCCTCCGAATCGCCTTTCGCGACCCTGATAGTCCTTAATGGCGCGCAAAAAATCCCACTTAGAGAAGTCAGGCCAGTAAGTTTGCGTGACATACAGCTCCGAGTAAGCCAGCTGCCATAGCAAATAGTTAGAAAGCCTCAGCTCTCCTGACGTACGAATCAACAGGTCTGGATCAGGAAGGCCTGCCGTATAGAGGTTCTTCTCAAAATCTGCTGGAGTCACCGAGTCAGCAGACACGCTACCCTCAGCAATTTGGTTGGCGAGAAGAACAGCTGCCCTGGTCAGCTCCGCGCGGGAGCCATAATTGACCGCAAGCGCAAACGTCATACCAGTGTTTTGTGCAGTCTCATCAAGTCCGCGCTGGAAGGTTTTGCGAGTCTTCTCTGGCAAAGCCTCAAGGTCACCAAAGAAACGTAGCTTTACGTTTTCTTGATGGAACAGCGGAAGTTCTTTGAGCAGCGTCTCTGCAAACAGACGCATAAGCAAGTCAACCTCACGCTGAGGGCGTTTCCAGTTTTCTGTGGAGAACGCATAAACCGACAGAACGTCCAATCCAAGGCGCACACTTGTAGTAACAGCCTCGCGCAAAGAAAGAACACCGGCCTTATGACCTTCGGTTCTGTCAAGCCCACGAGCTGTAGCCCATCTACCGTTTCCATCCATAATGATGGAAACGTGAGACGGAATAGTTTCTAAATTGATATCAGAGAGACTGATATCTTCTGGTGCGTCAGAGAAATACTGGACGAGTTTGTCTGAATCAAACTGCACTTAAATCTCCATGATTTCTGAAGTCTTGGTCTTAAGAAGAGACTCGATCTGTGCAATATAGGTATCGGTCAGCTTCTGGATACCGTTCTTCTCGCGCTTCTGATCGTCCTCAGAGAGCTCCTCATCGCGCTCAATCTTGCCGTTAATATCACGACGGACGTTACGGATAGCTACGCGAGCCTCCTCAGCAATCTGAGAGCACTCTTTTGCAAGCTCACGACGGCGCTCCTCAGTTGGCATTGGGAAAGGAAGCCTGATAGCAGAACCATCATTAGATGGAGTAATACCAAGGTCAGAAGTCTCAATGGCCTTCTCGATGCTCTTTAAAGCGGTCTTGTCCCATGGCTCTACAAGCAGCATAGATGCCTCAGGAACCTTGATAGCTGCAAGCTGAGAAATTGGAGTTGGCTGACCATAGTAGTCAACCTTGATGTGGTCAAGTGCATGTGGATTTGCGCGACCAGTACGGACGCGGCCAAAGTTATTCTTAAGTGCCTCGATGCACTTCTCCATAGACTGCTTAGCTTTATCAGAATGAACGCTCATTAGTCCTCCTCAACGACAGTGGTACCGACTTCTTCTCCGGAAATTGCCTTCATGAAAACGCCTTCAGACTGCATGTCAAATACAAGAATTGGCATCTTATTGTCTTTGCACAGCGCAATTGCTGCAGCGTCCATAACCTTAAGTTCTTTGGCGAGAACATCTTTGTAGGTGACGGTGTCATACTTAACTGCATCTGCATGAGTAACAGGATCACAGTCGTAAATGCCATCTACCTTTGTTGCCTTCATCAGAGCCTCTGCACCAATCTCGCAAGCGCGAAGAGCTGCAGC
>CAUVID010000142.1:0-2565 GCA_963551855.1 Lancefieldella parvula
CTGGTCAATGTTGTCAGACGCGTTACCGTGGCCGACCACCTCTCTGACCAGCTTAAAGTTCGCGTTATCGACGCCCTTCTCGCCATGGAAGAGCACACCCTTGAGGGCCAGGCGCTTGACCTTGGCTGGGCTCAAAACGAGCGCTGGGACGTTACTTCTGACCAGTATCTTTTTATGGCGCTCTCCAAGACCGCCTACTACTCTGCTGCATATCCCCTGGTACTGGGCGCGCTCATTGGCGGCGCAGACCAGAAAACGCTTGATGCGCTCAAAGACTTTGGCCTCAAGGTAGGACTTGCCTTCCAACTGCAAGACGATCTTCTCAACCTGGTAGGAAATGCCGAGGTACAGGGTAAAGACTTTAGGTCAGACATCACTGAGGGCAAGCGCACGCTTGCGGTGGTCTACGCGCTCGAGCATCTTGGCCCGGCAGAAAAGACAGAGCTTGTCTCCATACTTTCTGCGCATACTACCAATACTTTGGAGCTTCAGCGCGCTGTGGAGCTTATGGAAAGCGCTAATGCGATAAAATTTGTCCGCGCGCACGCTCTTGCCTTAGTCGAAGAGGCAAAGCACGTGCTTGAAAACGTGATACTTACTGAAGACGCTCGCGACACACTTTTGTCTATGGCAGACTTCTTTGTGAACCGAGAAAGGTAATTATGGATCCTATTACTCCTGGTAGCACTGGTGCTGCCGTTGAAGACATTCAGGAACGCCTCGTAAAGCTTGGCTACACCATCGAAGATGATGAGCGCCAGAGCCACACGTTTGGCAAGTCAACTGCTCGTGCTGTTGCTCGCTTTAGGCTTGACCATGACCTTTCTCTTGGAGAAGAAGTAGATGCCTCTACCTGGGCAATCATGGTCGATGAGGGCTATGAGCTAGGAGACAGAACCCTCTACCTGCGTCTTCCTAACTTCCACGGCAATGACGTGCGTCAACTGCAAGAGCGCCTCAACATCTTGGGTTTCTCGTGCGGAAAAGTTGATGGCCATTACGGTGTTCACACCGAGGCTGCCGTCAAGCTCTTCCAGGAGAGCGTCGGCGAGCTTGCTGACGGTATGGCATTCCAGGATACCCTCGATGCTATTGAGCGTCTGCGCCACGTTTGGTCCGGCAAGCAGGCAAAAGGCCCTCATCCACAGGGTCCTATGGGCTTTGCTCGCGCAGCCAACGTTCTTGAAACCACCTGCATTGCTATTACGGGAGAAGATCCTATCTCTAGAAACGTGGCCGCCCGCGTGTATAACCTTTCTAAGGCAACTACCGAGGCAAGCGGCATGACCATGATTGATCGCGCTGACTCTCCTACTGACGCAGCTACCATTTTGGTTCTGACCACAGCGTATGCCCCAAGTATGCCCGCTCGCGGACAGGTGGGTATTGGCTCTGTTTCTATGGAAGAAAACGAGACGCTGCCAGCAAGACTTCGCACTGCTATCGAGTCTGCTGATGCAACGGGCTCCCCTATCAAGATTGTTCTGCCAGAAGGAACAAACGTTGACGGTTCATTTACTACCGCAGATGCGCAGACTTTAGCAGTTCTTGTTCTTGATGCAATTTGTGGAGCATTTGCTTCGCTAAGCTGATACACTTAATAGAGTTGCGGACAAAACCAACGTAGTGATTACATTGGGGTATCGTCCAACGGTTAGGACACGGGTTTTTGGTGCCTGGAATGTGGGTTCGAATCCTACTACCCCAGCCATTTTTTACGCAACTTTTGTGTAGGGACGCACTCGTATCGAGTAATACGAAGTACTTTGGAGGCTTACGTATGCCACTTACTGCGATTGTCCTCGCTGCAGGCGAGGGAACGCGCATGAAGTCCCACCACCCTAAGATTGTGCACAAATTACTAGATAAACCCCTTGTTTGGTGGAGTGTCAACGCTGCAATTACTGCTGGCGCTGACCGCGTCATTGTGGTTGTTGGTAACCACGCTGACGAGGTTAAATCTGCACTTTCTTGCTTCCCTAACCTTGAGTATGTTGCCCAGACCGAGCGTCTTGGCACCGGCCACGCCGTCAAGGTTGTAAAGGATGCTCTTGGTGGCTTCAAGGGACCCGTTGTTGTTATCAACGGTGACGCATCTCTGTTGCGCGCACAGTCTATTCTGGACCTTGTTGCAGAAACTAAAGCTCACCACAACGCATGTACCGTACTTACGATGACGCCACCAGATCCAACCGGATATGGTCGCGTCATTTCTTCTAACGGCCAGGTAACTGCCATTGTTGAGCACAAAGACGCTACACCTGAGCAGCGCGAACAAGAACGTGAATGCAACGTCGGCGTGTACTGCTTCTGTGGCGGAAGACTGACCGCAAACATCGATCTTCTCGGCAATGACAACGTGCAGGGCGAGTATTACATCACCGACATGGTGGGCCTTTACGTCAGCCAGGGCGAGCCTGTTGCCGCCGTCCACGTGGACGACTACAAAGAGGCGCTGGGCGTCAATTCCCGCTCCGAGCTTGCCGTTGCCACCCGCATTATGCAGGAGCGCATCAACGAGCACTGGATGAGCCAGGGCGTCACCATGCTGGACCCAACCTCCGT
>CAUVID010000143.1:0-2544 GCA_963551855.1 Lancefieldella parvula
GTCCTTAGTGGCCTAGCTCTTTATTAAATTCGTCCAAGTTTTGGGGCGCAGTTCACAATCTGTCGGCTTTTGTTATGAGAAGTAAAACTACTACGCGCTAGGCCTAGTGATTGGAGTCTTGTTGCTCCTCAAAGACATCTTCATCAGCCTCTTCTTCGTCAAGTTTAAGAGGACGGAAGCTAGCGGTATCGCCACCAACGTAGTCTGCAACAGTAGCTGCGTTTTCAACGCGCTCCTTGTGCAGCGCTTCTGCAAAGATATCTTCGTCTTCCTCAATCTCTGCAATACGCTCTTTCATAGGAGCCTCAACAAGTGGCATAGAACCCGTCTGAGCTGCGTCATCAAGCGTGATACGAGTAAGCTTCTGCCCGCGCTTAACCTTGGAGAACAGAGGAACGTATTCAAAGACAATGTTGGAGTTCTCAAGACCATACCAGCGAGCAGGAGATCCGCAGATGCGACGAATAAAGTACTTGAGCTCAAGGCAACGAGCGTCAAAACCGTTGATGTCAGTCTCTGGAGCTAGTACCTTACGCAGCAGACAGAATCTAAAGTCACCAATTTCGGAGTGCTCCTTGTAGATGGAATACTTGTGATTCTGTGGAGCAAGCTGATTGTTCTTAATCAGGTCACCAACAATCTGATACAGATAGGTGTTAATACGCTGGTTTACCCTAAAGCCAAGACGCAGGGTAATCTTGAACAGGAAGTCTGTACCAAAGTCATTGACGATAAACTCACGGGTATTTGGATCGTCTGTCAGCGAGATGTTAATAAAGTAGTAGGCCTTAGCACGCTTTGGACGCTTATCCAAGATGGAATAGAGGATGTCTCGATCCAGCTTGTCAAATGAAGAGTCATTGGTCAAGAAGACCAGGTTATCAGCGAGGGTTGTATAATCTGCATCGTGGCTCAAGCTACGGAGCTGGTCAATGTATTTATCTACGGGGAGATAAACGCTCTGCGTCCTCTCAACAGCGGTACCGCGCCGCCAGACAAACATGACAACAAAGATTGCGGTAGCCATAAGAACGGTAAAGTAGCCGCCGTGGAAGAACTTGGTAAGGCTTGAGAAGAAGAACATAGCCTCGATAGCACCAAAGAAAAGAATGAATGGAATGGCCGCCCATAGGCGCTTTCTGATAACAGCCAGGTAGGTGTAGAGCAAGATTGAGGTCATGAGCATGGTAACGGTAATTGCAAGACCGTACGCTGCTTCCATGTGCTCAGAGCTCTGGAAGAGAAGTACAACGCCAATGCAACCAACCCACATGATGTTGTTTACAAGTGGAATGTAAATCTGGCCCTTAGTTGTGGAGGGGTAGTTGATCTTGATATGAGGCATAAGGTCAAGCTTAATAGCCTCAGAGACAATGGAGTAAGAGCCGGTAATCAGTGCCTGAGAGGCAATAATTGCAGCAAGCGCAGAGAGAATAACGGCAAATGGTCTAAGCTGACCAGGAAGCATTTCAAAGAAAGGATTGAGGTCTTTGATAGTATTTAGCACGGTGTTATTGTGGTTGGTAATGAGCCATGCGCCTTGTCCAAGATAGTTCAGAATCAAGCAGACCTTAACAAAAGGCCAGCTTACGTAAATGTTGCTCTTGCCAACGTGGCCCATGTCAGAATAAAGTGCTTCTGCACCAGTGGTACAAAGGAAGACACTACCTAAAACCATGAGACCAGCTGCATTGAGCTTGCCATCAAAGAGAAACAGAATGCCGCGGACTGGGTTAAGAGCTCGAACAACGCTAATGTCAGCAAACATGTTCATAACACCCATGGCACCCAAGAACAAGAACCAAAGCGTCATGACAGGGCCAAAGGCCTTACCAATGGTAGAAGTACCTGCCTTCTGTAAGGCAAAGAGGGTGCAGAGGATGATGATGGTAATCATGACAACAATGTGCTGATTATCACCAATGATAGCATGAGCTGCAGGAATAGTACGCAAACCCTCAATAGCGGTGGTTACTGTAACAGCTGGGGTCAAAATACCGTCAGCAAGAAGAGCTGCGCCACCAATCATGGCAGGAATAATCAGCCATTTGGCGCACTTTTTAACCAAACTGTAGAGCGCAAAGATTCCGCCCTCATTGTGGTTGTCTGCCTTCATTGCAACCATGACGTATTTAACGGTTGTAATGAGTGTCAGCGTCCAGATAATGAGGGACAGAGCACCCAAAACAACATCGGTGCTCATGGTAAGAAGACCACCGTTACCAGCAATAATTGCCTTCATGGTGTACATTGGAGAAGTGCCAATGTCACCGTAGACGATGCCAAGGGTAACAAGTACCATGCCGGCACTTAGAGGAATGCCAGTTGATTTCTTGGCTTTATTCTTAGAGAAAAGCGCATGAAATGCAGCTTTACTTGTATTCATCTATTAATCCTCTCAACAGATGATTAGTACAGTTCGTCATCATATGTTAGTCCATATACCTAGTTATAACTAGACGAATGTACAAACGTACTTATTTTGCCTGCAAGCGGAAAAATTTACTCATTTTCCCGCGGTTTTCTCGAGATTTTATATGCATG
>CAUVID010000144.1:0-2501 GCA_963551855.1 Lancefieldella parvula
CGCGTAGCTGCGGAGGCTGTGAATGGCTTTCGGTCCCCTATCCTATCCAACTTAAACGCAAACAAGCGCAGGTAGAAGACCTCCTCGCCCCGCTGGCAAGCATCAATAACGTAACTATCGAGCCCATTCGTGGAATGGACGAGCCTCTGGCGTATCGTCACAAAGCAGCAACGCCGTTTGCACCAGGCAAGGGCCGCACGGTTCGCTCCGGTTTCTACGCAAGCGGAACGCACAAAATTATTGCTTCAAAGGAATGCCTGGTAGAAGACGGTCGAGCACGCGCTATCCTCAACGATGTGGCGTATCTTGCTGGCCAGTTTAACATCCATGCCTATCAGGAGGATCGTGGCAAGGGAGCGCTTCGCCATGGCGTAGTTCGCTGCGGATATGCTACCAACGACGTTATGTTGGTGCTGGTGGTCAACGGCCAACATCTGCCTCACGAGCAGGAGTTTATTGCCGCACTTCGTAAGGCGCACCCCGAGCTGACCAGCATCTTCTTGAACGTCAACCAGAAGCGCACCAACGCAATCTTGGGGCGAGAAACCCGTCTGCTTTGGGGCTCAACGTCTATGAGTGACAAGCTTTTGGGCTGCACGTTTGAGATTGGCCCAACCAGTTTCTACCAGACAAACCCCCAACAAACTGAGGTGCTCTACCAACTGGCCATCGACGGCGCGCTAGCTAGCTCCGAGCTTGCTGGCTCCGAGCTTACAGGCTCCGAGTCCGCTGATGCCGCGCAGGCCAGCATCTCCACTCAGGCAGCCACTTCCGCACCGGCCAGCAACCTACGAGTTCTTGACGCCTACTGCGGTACAGGAACCATTGGACTTTGCTTGGCGCACGCCGCTCAAGCTCAAGGCATCAACCTCTTGCTCACTGGCGTTGACCAGGTTGAAAACAACATTCAGATGGCTCGCAGAAACGCTCGGAACAATAAGCTTGAAGCTGAGTTTATCTGCGACGATGCCACTCGCTACATGCAAGCTCTGGCAAAAGACGGTCAGAACTTTGACGTTATTATTCTTGACCCGCCTCGTGCGGGTTCAACGCCCACCTTCCTCAAGGCAACTGCCCAGCTAGCCCAGAAGAAAATCGTGTACGTGAGCTGCAACGTTGTGACGCAGGCCAGAGACCTCAAAGTTCTTCTCGACAGCGGGTTTGCCATTGAGCGCGTGACACCTGTGGACATGTTCCCTCACACCAAGCACGTTGAATGCGTTGTGGTGCTTTCTCGGGCTTAAATTAAAGTTGCAAATTGAATTGAGGGCAATACCTGAAAATCCTTCATTAGTAGCTGCAAAGCTACTAATGAAGGATAAATTTGCAGAAATAGCTGCCAAGGAAACTTATAGAGCAAAATCAATTAAGGGAAATGTTTATAACTGGAATACTACGAATCAATTTATGCAACAAGATAGTAGATACTTTACTGAAGGTGTAAAAGGTGCAAAAACGAAGAACTTTGTATATTGCATTTTGATATTAGGCTCCAAGTATCAGTGAAGAATCACAGTCTTCAACATCATAATGATGGAAAGAAAGTCTATCTTGACAAAATACCTCTATATGATTATAATTATGTTCATAATCATATAGATACTAAACTTCAGATACAAGTTACAAAAATAAGGAGGTATGGTTATGGCTACAAAAAATATTTATGTTGCAGAAGCAGATCTACACCTATTTGATGATGCTGCAAAGTACGCCGGAAGTGTTTCTGCCGCTGTGATACAAGCACTTCAGGACTTTCTAAGTGTTCAACGCAACAAAAGTGAAGGATATGACAAGATTGAGTTAAACCTCTATGAAAAAGGGGTAAGAAGAAAGGTAATGTTCTATGGTATGGAGATTACTCGTGTAGAACGTCCGGTAGACGGTGGAATAAGGATTGACACGATTTATAAAACTGCAAAAGGGCAGCTTGCGGTGGCAACCAAGGTTCGCAAGGAGCTTCCGAATTGGGCGAAAGGAAATCCACGCGTATGGGAAAACCCGCAGTCTTGGTCACATGATTTTTGGAATCTGGGGGACAGAGTGTTAAACGTATATCCGGACGTAGAGAGCCTAAAGGAGAAGGACGCGTATCTTGCCGAGTGCTGCGAATCTTCTCTTTCGGAAAAGCCTTATGAGTTTTTGGATATTTAGATTAGGCATAAATGCTAGATTTACAGAACTATAACAAGCAAATAATGAGATAGCTTTGTGTTTATATATCACTTAGATTAAAGTCGCAAATTGATTCGAGCATCCATGAAAACGGTAGAGTTTGGAAAACAACATAACGACGTAATCATGCTGCTTCACGGCGGCGGTTTATCTTGGTGGAACTATAAAGCCGAGGCTGAACTACTGAAGGATCAATATCACGTTGTGCTGCCAATCCTTGACGGACATGCAGGTAGTGACAATGATTTTATAAGTATTGAGGAAAACGCAAGTCGGCTCATTTCTTTTATCGATAAAGAATTTGGAGGCTCAGTTCTCCTTATTGGAGG